>NZ_JACCSU010000018.1 GCF_013812825.1 Sphingomonas sp.
ACATTTTGCCGCTCGAACAGCAGCTTAGTGTCGTGGTGGAGAGGGCTGGATTCGAACCAGCGTACGCTTGCGCGGGCAGATTTACAGTCTGCTGCCTTTAACCACTCGGCCACCTCTCCAGGCGGGGCAGGCGGGGCACATGGCCATGAGGCTGTGCGCTGTCAATTGCTCCAGCCAGCGGGAGGCATTGCGCTCCAAAGATCAGCCATACCCCGGGCATGGCGATATGGCGCTCCATGCACGCCGCCTGCGCCGCCATGCCCGCGGCATGGCGTACTCGACGCTCCCCCGGACAGCCTGCGCGTGACGCCCCTCGCTGAGGCTCGTGCGCTCCAAAGATCAGCCATGCCCCGGAATGGTGATTTTGTCGCACCTCGCTGACGCTCGTGCGCCCAAAGATCAGCCATGCCCCGGCATGGTGATTTTGGAGCGGGTGAAGGGAATCGAACCCTCGTCGTAAGCTTGGAAGGCTTCTGCTCTACCATTGAGCTACACCCGCTCGCCCAGGCGGACGCGCCCAATGCCATTGCCGGCTTGGCCGCGTCAACCGCGGTGCCAAATCCCGTTCAGCGCATCGAAAGCTTGTCCACCGCAGGGGCCATCGTTACGGGCCTAATGTCCGCGGGCGTCGGGGCAAACAGGAGGCTCTTCAAAGACATATGCCGATCGACTCGGTCATTTCCCCGATTTTGGAGACGGCGCTCGACGCGGTCGTGGTGATGGATCGCGACGGCGTCGTCCGCGCCTGGAATCAGCACGCCGAGACGATCTTCGGGTGGTCCGCGACGGAAGCAATTGGCCAGAATCTCGGTGAGCTGATCGTCCCTCCGGCGTTGCGCCCCGCGCACCATCGCGGGTTGCGCCGTTACAATGAAGAGGGCGTCGCGCGAGTGCTCGATAGTCGACTCGAGCTCGACGGTCTGCGCAAGGACGGCAGCGAGATTCCGGTCGAGCTGTCGATCACTTTGGTAAGCCGCGCGGGCAGCGATGTTTTCATCGGTTTCCTCCGCGACATATCGGAGCGCAAACGCGCCGAGGCGCAGCTCGAATATCAACTTCGCGAGAGCCGCCTGATGCTCGGCCTCAGCGATCTGGCGGCGAGCGACAAGAGCTTCGACGAGGCACTCCTCGCCACGCTCGATGCGATCTGCGAGCTCGCCGACTGGCCGGTGGGCCACGCGCTGCTGGTCTGCGACGACCAGGCGTCCCTCAAGTCGGAGCTGTGGAGCACCGGCGCCCGCTCGAAGGCTCCCGACCTGGTCGAAGCAACCGCGGCGATGGAATTCGGGCCCGGAGTGGGGTTGCCGGGGCGAGTGCTCGAGACCGGCCAGCCGGTGTGGATCTCGGAGGTCGGCGCGGACGGCAATTTCCTGCGCCAGGGGCTTGGGTTCAAGTCCGCCTTCGCGTTTCCGGTATTCAGCGGCGGCCGCTGCATCGCGGTGCTCGAGTTCTTCTCGATCAGTGCGCGCAAGCCGCAAGAACATCTGCTGCTTTCGGCTCGGGCGATCGGTGCGCAGATCGGCCGAGTGCATGAGCGCAGGCACAGCGAAGAGGTTCGGTCGCTGCTGCTCGCCGAGCTCAATCATCGCGCCAAGAACATCCTCGCCGTAGTGCGGGGGATGGCGCATCTCAGTTTCGGCAGCGCCACCGATCTCGCCGAAGCCCAAGCTGCGTTCGACCGGCGGATCGATTCGATCGCCAAGGCGAACGACATCCTCCACGCCCAGAGCGGCAATTCGGCGCTGCTCGGCGATATCATCGACGAGGCGCTGTCGGGCTGCGGGGTGGGCGGCGACCGAGCGTCGCGGGGCGGTCCGGAGCTGTGCATCGATTCCTCGACCACGATCATGATTTCGCTGGCCGTGCACGAACTGTGCACCAACGCCTTCAAATATGGCGCGCTTTCAAGTGGCGACGGGCGTGTCGAAATCCGCTGGCAGAAGCATCCGGCCGACGAGTCGCGGTTCGACTTCGAGTGGTCGGAGAGCGGCGGGCCGCCGGCCAGCGAACCCGACCGCCAGGGCTTCGGGATGCGCATCCTGCGCCGCGGGATGGAGCTCGAGAGTGGCGGCCGGGCCGAGGTGGCCTACACACCCGAGGGCTTGCGTTACCGGTTGTCGGGGGCTCGCCACAGCGGTCCTCCGAGGCGCGCCAACGCCGTCTGAATCCACCCGCGCTCCTCCCGCACGGAACGAGTCCCCGTCGATAGCGATTGAGTGGGCGTCTGCAGGACGGAGGCAAGCGAAATGGCCGCGAGACCGATATGGCGAGGGCAGATCCGGCTGGCGCTGGTGTCCATCCCGGTCGAGATCTATCCAGCGACCCGAAGCGGTGCCTCGATCCAGTTCCACCAGGTCCACGAACCGTCCGGCAAGCGGATCAAGTACGAAAAGGTCGTGCCCGGAATCGGGCCGGTCGACCGCGACGAGATCATGAAAGGCTACGAGGTCTCCAAGGGTCACTATGTCCTGCTCGACCCGGAAGAGATCGAAAGCGTCAAGCTCGAGAGTCGCAAGACCGTCGACCTCGTCCAGTTCGTCGACATCGGCGAGATCGACGCGATGTATTACGAGAAGCCCTATTATGTCGTGCCGGCGGACGACCTTGCCGAGGAGGCGTTCGTGGTGCTGCGCGACGCGCTGCGCGAAGCCCGCAAGGTCGGCATCGGCCAGCTGGCCATGCGCGGCCAGGAATATGTCGTTGCGCTCAAGCCGTGCGGCCGCGGAATGCTGCTCGAAACCCTGCGCTACGCCGAAGAGGTCAACAAGGCGTCTTCGTTCTTCCGGGAGATCGGCGATCACAAGCCGGACCAGGACCTGCTCGACCTTGCCTCGACTCTGATCGAGAAGAAGAGCGGCGAATTCGACCCCAAGGAATTCCACAACCGCTACGTCGATGCGCTCAAGGGCCTGATCAAGGAGAAGCAGCGCAAGAAGGGCGAGAAGGTCATCCAGGACCCGGACGCCGACGCCCCGCCGTCGCGTGGGTCCAACGTCATCGATCTGATGGCGGCGCTCAAGAAAAGCCTCGGCGAGAGCGGCGGCGCCAACGACAACAAGGGCGCCAAGAAGCCGGCGGGCAAGAAAGCGTCGGCGAAAAAGGCCGCTGCACCGGCGAAAAAGGCCGCCCAGCGCAAGCGGGCGTAAGCGATGGCGAAACGCGCGGCCCTCGACATCGAGACCTACAACAAAAAGCGCGATTTCTCGAAGACCGGCGAGCCGAAGGGCAGGAAGCTCAAGGGCAAGGGCGACAGCTTCGTCGTCCAGAAACATGATGCCTCGCGGCTGCACTGGGATTTCCGCCTCGAGCTCGATGGCGTTCTGAAGAGCTGGGCGGTGCCCAAGGGCCCCAGCCTCGATCCCGGTGACAAGCGGCTGGCAATGCGAACCGAGGACCACCCGCTCGACTATGGCGATTTCGAAGGCACTATCCCGGCCGGCGAATATGGCGGCGGCACGGTCATGCTGTGGGACCATGGCCGCTGGATCCCGGAGCCCGGCAAGGACCCGCGCAAGACGATCGAGGACGGTCACCTGCATTTCACGCTCGAAGGCGAGCGCATGAAGGGCGAATGGGTGATGTTCCGCCTGAGGCCGCGACCGGGCGAAAAGGCCGAACCGTGGATGCTCAAGAAAGTCACCGACGAGTTCGCCGACGAGCAAGCCGGCGACGCGCTGGTCGACGAATGCGTGACCAGCGTCACCACCGGCCGGACGATGGCCGAGATCGCGTCGGGATCCGACGTCTGGCGCTCCAACCGCGGCGGGCAGAAAGGCGGCCGCGCCAGGAAGAAATCGGGCAAGGCGCCGCCGCCCTTCCAGGAGCCGCAGCTCGCGACCCTGGTCGATTCGGTGCCGACCGGGGCCGACTGGATCCACGAGTATAAATATGACGGCTACCGGCTGCTGATCGCGACCGGCGACGGCGCCGCGACCGCATGGACCCGCAAGGGCAAGGACTGGAGCGACAAGTTCCGGGCGCTGGTCCGCGCCGCCGCCAAGCTTCCCCCCGGTTGCCTGATCGATGGCGAGGCGGTGGCGCTGGGAGACAACGGCAAGCCCGACTTCCAGCTGCTCCAGTCGACCCTCAAGGAGCAGAAGGGGGCCAACCTCGCCTTCTACGGCTTCGACCTGCTGGTCGACCGCGGCGAGAACATCACCAAGCTGCCCAATCTCGAGCGCAAGGAGCGGCTCGCGGCGCTGCTCAAGGGTGTCGCCCCGCCGATCATCTACGGCGACCATGTGGTCGCCAAGGGCGAGGCCCTGTTCGACGCCATCTGCGCTGAAAAGGGCGAGGGCATCATCTCGAAGAAAGCCAGCGCCCCCTATCGCGGCGCGCGCACCCGCTGCTGGCTCAAGGTCAAGTGCATCCAGCGGCAGGAGTTCGTGGTCGTCGGCTGGTCGGAAAGCGACAAGCGCCGCGGCTTTCGCTCGTTGCTGCTCGGTGTTCGCGACGGCGGCAAGCTGACCTATGCCGGCAAGGTCGGCACCGGCTTCAACACGAAAATGATCGACGACCTGATGGAGACGATGAAGCCGCTGGAAATCGAAAAGGCGTCGCTCGAAGTCCCGCGCGCCGACCGCAAGGCCGCGCACTGGCTGAAGCCGGAGCTGGTCGCGGAGATCGCATTTGCCGAATTCACCACCGATGGAATCCTGCGCCATCCGAGCTTCATCGCGCTGCGCGAGGACAAGCCCGCCGCGGAAGTGGTTCGTGAAACTCCGGAGAAGCTGAAGACGTCGGAAAAGAAGAAGGGCAAGCGGGCGTCGGTCGAGGATTTCGGAATCAAGATCAGCAACCCCGAGCGGGTGATCTACCCCGAGGCCAAGCTGACCAAGAAAGAGCTCGCCGATTACTACGCTGAGGTCGAGGCGCTGGCGATGATCGACGCCGCGCGCCGGCCGATGACCCTGATCCGTTGCCCGCAGGGGCGCTCGAAGAAGTGCTTCTTCCAGAAGCACGACACCGGCTCGATGGGCGAGCACGTCAAGCAGGTGCCGATCCAGGAGAAGAAGGGCGAGGTCCAGGACTATCTCTATTTCGACGATGTCCGCGGGCTGCTCGCCTGCGTTCAGATGGGAACCATCGAGTTCCACGGCTGGGGCAGCCGCATCGACAAGGTCGAGCATCCCGACCGGCTGGTGTTCGATTTGGACCCCGATGTCGGGCTCGACTTCGCCGATGTCCGCGACGCGGCCCGGCGAATCCGCGAGCTGGTCGCCGATCTCGGCCTCACCAGCTTCCCGCTGCTGACCGGCGGCAAGGGCATCCACGTCGTCGTGCCGCTTGATCGCACGGCGGACTGGAATGCGGTCAAGTCCTTCGCCGAGCGGTTCTCGCGCGCGGTGTCGGAGGCCGAGCCCGAGCGCTTCACCGCCAACATCCGCAAGGCTCAGCGCAAGGGCCGAATCTTCCTCGACTGGCTGCGCAACCAGCGCGGCGCGACCGCGGTGCTGCCTTACTCCGCGCGAGCCCGCGAAGGCGCCCCGGTCGCCGCCCCGATCGCCTGGGAGGAGCTCGACGACTATAAGGGCGGCAACCACTTCACCATCCGCGACGCTGATGAATTGATCGACCGAGCCTCGTCGAAACTGCTCGCCGGCTGGGGCCAGTCCAAGCAGGCGCTGCCGGAGCTTTAGGTCGTCAGGCTAATGTCCGCTTTTCCAACCAACGCGGACACTCGAGTGTGACCCTGAGCAGTCAAGCCCCACTGAGCGCTTGCCGTGGTACCGGCCGTGCACGGTCCTGAGCGCCCGGCTTGGTCGGCGGGAGCAGGCCGCTAGGGCACCTCACGGAATATTAGCGGATCGCCAGCAGTCGTCGGCGGTGTCGCGCAACGTGACCAACTCTGGGGAATCGCATTAGCCCCGGCCTTGCTGATCACGGTGTCGGCGCCAGAAGGCAGCGTCTTCGTAAACCACATCTGCTGGCCTGCGGGGCCCGATCCTCCGTAAAGCAGGTAGCTGTCATCGCACGACAACACGCCACGAGACGAGAAACTCCTCCCGGCGAGACTTGGATTGACCCATTCGCCAGGCGTGGAAGTGCCATCTGCGTTCGACATCGGCATGCGCCAAGTGCCGACGAATGTTTGCTGACCGTCTTCGCTATTATAACTCAGCAGAAGAACATTCGCGTCTGTCCGAGATACTTCGACGGCATCCATGTAGCGCCGGTTCAAGATTTCGACGCGCTCTCCCGGGGTGACAATCTCGTACAGGTGGCTGCGCTGGTCGACGGGGCTGCTCTGCTCGAGCAGCACGAGGCTCGCCCCTCCTCGGGCCCATACGAAATCCCAGGCCCAAGGACCGCGCGACCATTCAGTCGTGGTACCATCAGCGATGTTGTAAACCATCAAGGCGCCGTCGGTAGCGTCTCGATAGGCGATACGCGTGCCGTCCGGCGAGAGATCGACCGCCGAGCTCGACGCGATTCCGGTCCGGAGTGTTCTGACATCGAGTTGCGCGAAGACACCGGCGCTGTTCTTGGCGTAGGTCAGGTGCTTCAGCTCACCCGCACGCGTCCCCAGGATGATGACCCCGCTGTCGGCGGAACCGACATCGAAGCCGAAGTACAGGGTGCCGGAATCGGTGAACAGGGTGGACACATTGCTCCCGTCCCTTGCCGCGGCAACAAGCTGGGTTCCTTTGCCGTTCGGCGCCCGGAAGAAGATTTCCTGCGGCTGACTGGTGCCGGGTTTTCCCGCTTGCAGCGGAGACGCAAGAGCGAGCAAGCCAAACAAAGCGCAGAGACGGTGTACCCCCATGGCGACCCCCCAAGAGATGAACTTGTACTTACGAGTCGGAACGCGACAGGACAGGGTCTCCGTTAAATTTAAGGGAAAGTAAATAACCCGAAAAGCTCAACGCCAGGGGCGTGGCCGCTCGAACTTTGCTAAGTCCGCTTTCCACCCAAAGCGGACACTGGCGGCCTAACGGATCGCCGCCAGCTCAACGCCCTTCGTTTCGCGCGCGAGCAGCGCGCTGACGCCGCTGATCACGCAGGCGACGCCGACGTAGATCGCGACCGGAACCGCGCTGTCATACTCGCTGTACAGCCACAGCGCGATGATCGGCGCCAGGGAGCCGGCGACGATCGAGGTCAGCTGGTAGGCGATCGACACGCCCGAATAGCGGATCCGGGTCGGGAACAGCTCGGTGATGAACGCCGCCTGCGGGCCGTACATCGCGCTGTGCAGGACGAGGCCGATGACGATCGCGGCGACGATGGTCACCGGCTCGCCGCTCGCCAGCATCGGGAAGAAGGCGAAGATGAAGGCGGCGAGGCCGAGCCCGCCGGCCGCGTACACCGGGCGGCGGCCGATCCGGTCCGATAGGCGCGCCAGCAGGGGAATCGCGAAGAACTGCACCGCCGCGGCGATCAGCAGTGCGTTCAACGCCGTGCTTCGAGTCTCGGCGGCGACGTCGACCAGATAGGTGAGCGAGAAGACGGTCAGGATGTAATAGGAGATGTTCTCTCCGACTCTCAGGCCCGAGCCGAGCAGGATCGCCAGCGGCCGCTCGCGGATCACTTCGAGCGCCGGCAGCTTGGGCGGGATCTCGGCTTCGTCGAGCGCCGCCTCGAACATCGGGCTCTCCGACACCCGGTTGCGGATGTACCAGCCGACGACGACGAGAACGACCGACAGGACGAAAGGCACTCGCCAGCCCCAGGCGAGGAAGTCGGCTTCGCTCTGGATGCCGGCCATCAGCGCCAGCACGCCGGCCGAGAGCAGGCTTCCCGCCGCGACTCCGGCCTGCGGCCAGCTCGCCCAGAAGCCGCGGCGCTGCGCATCGCCGTGCTCGGCCGCCATCAGCACCGCGCCGCCCCATTCGCCGCCGACCGCGAAGCCCTGCACCAGGCGCAGCACGACCAGCGCGATCGGCGCCCAGACGCCGATCTGCGCATAGGTCGGAAGCAGCCCGATCAGGACGGTGGCGACGCCCATCAGGACGAGGCTCCACATCAGCAGCTTCTTGCGCCCGATGCGGTCGCCGAAATGGCCGAAGACGATCCCGCCGAGCGGCCGCGCGACGAAGCCGACCGCATAGGTTGCGAACGCCAGCATGGTGCCGACGAGCGGGTCGTAGTCGGGGAAGAACAGCCGGTTGAACACCAGCGCGGCAGCCGAGCCGTAGAGGAAGAAGTCGTACCACTCGATGGTCGTGCCGATGAGGCTCGCCATCACCACCCGGCGAAGCGGTGTGCGCTCTGGGGTTTCAGCCATTCGTTCGTTCTCCCGGCTCGTCATTGCGAGGAGCGGAGCGACGAAACAATCCAGTTTGTTGCTGGATTGCTTCGCGTCGCTCGCAATGACGGTCTAACGCGCGAACTTGTCCGTTGCGCGGATCAGGCCGTCGAGAATGCCGGGCTCGTTGTACAGATGGCCACCGTCGGGCACGATTTGGAGCTCGACCTCGGGCCACGCCTTCTTCAGCGCCCAGGCGGCCTTGGGCGGCGTGCAAGTGTCATGGCGCCCCTGGACGATGACTCCCGGGATGCCGCGCAGCTTTCCGGCTCCGCGCAGCAGCTCCCCTTCCTCGAGCCAGCCGCCGCTCGCCATGTAATGGTTTTCTATTCGTGCAATCGCGACAGCGACTTCGGGGCTGGTGAAATGCTCCATCGTCGCCTCGCTCGGCAGAAGGGTGACGGTGGACGCCTCCCACGCGCTCCACGCCTTGGCGGCGCGCAGCCGCTCGTCGGCATCCTCGCTGGTCAGCCGCTTGCGATAGGCTTCGACCAGGTCACCCTGCTCGTCCTCGGGAATGAGCGAGATGAAGTCGTCCCATTTGTCCGGGTAGACCGCCGATGCGCCGCCGTCCTTGTACAGCCAGTCCACTTCGTACTGGTCGAACAGGAAGATGCCGCGCAGCACCAGCTCGGTGACCCGGTCCGGATGTGCCTGGGCGTAGGCAAGCGAGAGAGTGGAACCCCAGCTTCCGCCGAACACCAGCCATTTTTCGAAGCCGGCCATTTCGCGCAGCCGCTCGATGTCGGCCACCAGATGCGCCGTCGTGTTCGCCTCCAGGCTCGCATAGGGCGTCGACTTGCCGCAGCCGCGCTGGTCGAACACCAGGACGTTGTAACGCTCGGGGTCGAACTGGCGGCGGTGGTCGGGGCTCGATCCGCCGCCGGGCCCGCCGTGGAGGAAGACCGCCGGTTTGCCGTCGGGGTTGCCGCACAGCTCCCAGTACAGGCTGTGCCCGTCGCCGACGTCGAGATGACCCGATTTGTACGGCTCGATCTCGGCATAGAGCGTACGGCGCTGCTGCGTTTGCATGTCCATTTAAAAGCTCATTTCCTCGTAGATGCGGCCGACGTCGCCGCCCCATTCGCCATGATGTTTGTCGAGCAGACGGTCGGCCGGCGTCTTGCCGCTTGCGACGACCTCGCGCAACGGGTCGAGGAAGCCGCCTTCGTTGTCGCCGGCTGCATTGAGCACCGCGCGCCGGTTGAGGCCGATCGCCGCAAGGCCGATGACTTCGCGCGCCAGGTCGTGGACGGTGCTGCCGCCCGGCACCGGTGCGTCGAGCGCCAGCTTCGGAACGTCGTGGCGCAGCTTCTCGCGCTCCTCGATCGACCAATGCTTGACCCGGTCCCAGGCCGCGTCGAGCGCCTCGTTGGAATAGAGCAGCCCGACCCACAGCGCCGGCAGCGCGCAGATCCGGTTCCACGGTCCGCCGTCGGCGCCGCGCATCTCGAGGAAGCTTTTCAATCGCACCTCGGGAAAGGCGGTCGACAAATGGTCGGTGAAATCGCTCAGCAGCGGCTTTTCGCCCGGCAGCTGCGGCAGCTTTCCATCGAGGAAATCGCGGAAGCTCTCTCCCGCGGCGTCGATATAATGCCCGTCGCGAAACACGAAATACATCGGCACGTCGAGCGCGTAGTCGCAGTAGCGCTCGTAGCCGAAGCCCTCGTCGAACACGAACGGCAGCATGCCGGTGCGATGCGGGTCGGTGTCCTCCCAGATGTGGCTTCGGAAGCTCTTGTAGCCGTTGGGCCGCCCTTCCGTCAGCGGCGAATTGGCGAACAGGGCCGTCGCCACCGGCTGCAGCGCGAGGCCGACCCGGAATTTCTTCACCATGTCGGCTTCGGACGAATAGTCGAGGTTGACCTGGATGGTGCAGGTTCGAAGCATCATGTCGAGGCCGAGATCGCCGACGCGCGGCATGTGGCGGGCCATGATCGCATAGCGGCCCTTGGGCATCATCGGCAGCTCGTCGCGGCGCTTGTCGGGCCACATTCCGAGACCAAGAAAGCCGACACCCAGGCGCTCGCCGACGGCCTTGCACTGCTGCAGGTGCCGGGCCGCTTCGGCGCAGGTCATGTGGAGGTCCGTGAGCGCGGCGCCCGAGAGCTCGAACTGGCCGGCCGGCTCGAGGCTGATGGTGCCGTCGGGCCCGGTCAGAGCGATGACCTTCCCTTCCTCCTCGACCGGCCGCCAGCCGAACTCGGTCAGGCCGGCCAGAAGGTCGCGGATTCCGCCCGGCTCCTCCCACGACGGAGCGCGATGATCCTCGCACCGGTAGACGAACTTTTCATGCTCGGTGCCGATGCGCCAGTCGCCGGGCTCCTTCTCGCCGCCCGAGAACACCGACAGCAGGTCGTCGCGGCTCTCGATGATCGGGCTGGCGCTGGTGTCGGTTCGGGTGGTCATGTGCGGCGGCGCTAGCGGCGCGGCGCTAACCGCGCCAGTCCCCGGCGACCGCCATGTAGGCCGCGAGCGCGGCGAGCGCTGCCGTTTCCGCTCGCAGGATGCGCGGGCCGAGCGAAACCGGCACCGCGTTGGACACCCCCCGGACCGCCGCCCGCTCCTCGTCGGTGAAGCCCCCCTCCGGCCCCGTCAGGATCAGCGCCGGGCCTGGCTTGAAGGCATCCGCTGCAGGCTCGCCCCCCGCTTCGTCGGCGAAGTACAGCGCCCTCGCCGGATCGCGCTTTTCGAGCAGGCGAGCAAGCGGCACCGGCTCGTCGATCTCGGGCAGGCGCGTTCGGCCGCATTGCTCGGCGGCTTCGATCGCGATCGCCTGCAGCCGCTCGAGCTTCACGCGCTCGATGACGGTGCGCCGCGTCGTCACCGGGATCAGCCGAGCAGCGCCGAGCTCGGTCGCTTTTTCAATCAGCCAGTCGGTCTGGCTCCGCTTGACCGGAGCGAACGCCAGCCAGACATCGGGGATCGTCTCGGGCTCGCGCGTCCGCCGCTCGACGACGAGCGCCATGCGCTTTTTCCCCGCCTCGGCGATCCGGGCCAGCCATTCGCCCGAACGGCCGTCGAACAGCAGCAGCTCGGCGCCTTCCTTCATCCGCAGCACATTGCCGAGATAATTGGCCTGGCCCCCGTCGAGCTCGACCCGGGCGCCTTGCCCGAGCGGCTGGCGCACATAAAGGCGTGGAAGCGACTTGGGCGGCCAGGCGGGGGTCGCGGGAATGGCTATTCGGCGGCCACGTCGAGGTGCCACTTGGGCGGCTGTTCGAGCCCCCGCAGCCGCGCTTCCTCCTCGAACATGTAATCACGCGTGATCGGCGCCGATTGCCGGCTCTTCAGATACTGGATCTGGAAATTGGACATCCCGCCATAGCGGAACGCGGCCTCGGCGCCGGCCAGATAGAATTGCCACATGCGGTAGAAGCGCTCGTCGTAGAGCTCGACGATCTCGTCGCGGGCGGCGACCGTGCGCCGGTACCATTCCTCGAGCGTGTAGGCGTAGTGGAGGCGAAGGGTCTCGACGTCCGACACGATCAGCCGGTGACGCTCGGCCTCGCTGACGATCTCCGACAGCGCCGGGATGTAGCCGCCGGGGAAGATGTACTTGCGGGTCCATTTGTCGGTCAGGCCGGGCCGGCCCATCCGCCCGCAGCAATGCGACAGCATCAGCCCGTCGGGCGCGAGCAGTTCGCGGCACTTGGCGAAAAAGCCGGGATAGTGCGGAGTCCCCAGATGTTCGATCAACCCGACGTTGGCGATCCGGTCGAAGGTGCCGGGGACGTCGCGGTAGTCCATCACCTCGAACTTGACCCGGTCGCTGACGCCGGCCTCGGCCGCCCGTTCTCGGGAGAATTCGATCTGGTCGGGCGCCAGGGCGATGCCGAGCACGTCGACGTCGTAGTGGCGGTGCAGATAGAGGGCGAGGCCGCCCCAGCCGCAGCCGATGTCGAGCACGCGCATTCCGGGTTGCAGGTTCAGCTTGGCGGCGATGTGGGCTTTCTTGTCGAGCTGGGCTTGCTCGAGGCTGTTGGCGGGGTCGCGGTAGTAGGCGCAGGTGTATTGCCGGTCCTCGTCGAGGAACAGCTCGTAGAGCCGCCTCGTCAGATTGTAGGTGTGCTCCGCGTTGCGGCGCGACCGGGTCTTCCAGTTGATCTGGTCGAGGCGTCCGGCGACTGCCGCGGCGGTTCTTCGAACCGGCCCCTTGGGCTTGAGCGCGCCCGACCGCTCGAACGGCGCATTGTAGCGGATCAGCAGGACCAGATCGCGGATGTCGCCGTCCTCGACCACGAAGCGGCCATCCATATAGGCCTCGCCGGCCCCGACCCGGGGATCGGACGCGATCTTGAAGGCCGCCTTGCTGTCCATGAGCCGAGCGGCGACGGAGCGGACCGCCGGGTCCGGCGCCCCGTAGCGATACGCCTTGCCGCGATGGTCGATGATGGTCAGTTCACCCTTGCGGATGAGCCGCCGAAGCATTTTGTCGAGAAGCCACATGGGCCAAGCTTAGCTCCACAACATTGTCGCTAACAACACCCCTTCGCCATGTGCTTGTCGAACGGCAGTCTTGCTTCTGTGCTTGCGAGATATGAAGGACGGTCCCTCGACAGGCTCGGGACGAACGAGGTGAGAGGCTCAGTGGACACCGACATCGTCCCCGACAGCGAGCGGCGCGGCTTCATCGGCGCGCTGCCGCCGCGGCTTCGGCCGTTCGCGTCGCTGATGCGGCTCGATCGGCCGATCGGGACCTGGCTATTGTTCTGGCCGTGCGCGTGGAGCGTCGCCCTCGCCGGAGTCTGGGGACGCTGGGACCTGTTCGCGTGGCTGGCGCTCGGTGCCTTTGCGATGCGCAGCGCGGGATGCGTCTACAACGACATCGTTGATCGCGAGCTCGACCGGCGAGTCGAGCGCACCCGGCTTCGGCCGCTCGCCAGCCGCCGGGTCTCGGTCAACGCCGCCTGGCTGCTCGTTGTCCTTTTGTGCCTGCTCGGACTCCTCGTCCTGCTCCAGCTTCAGCGAACCGCGCAGCTGGTCGCGCTCGGCAGCATCGCGCTGGTCGCCGCTTACCCGTTCATGAAGCGCCTGACCTGGTGGCCGCAGGCATGGCTCGGGCTGGTGTTCTCATGGGGGGCGCTGGTCGGCTGGCCGGCGGTGACCGGGGAGCTCGATGAAGCCGCGCTGTGGCTTTACGCGGGGACCGTTGCCTGGGTGATCGGCTACGACACGCTTTACGCCATCCAGGACGTGGAAGATGACGCGCTGGTCGGAGTGAAATCGAGCGCCCGGCGGCTCGGCGAGAGCGCGCCGCTTGGAATCGCCATCTTCTACGCGCTCGCCGTGATCCTGTGGGGGGCCGCCATCTGGTCGGTACGGCCCGACTGGCTGGCCTTGCTCGCACTCCTGCCGGCCGCGCTGCATCTCGCCAACCAGGCTTTGCGGGCCGACCCGAAGGACGGCGAGGGAGCGCTCCAACTGTTCCGCTCGAACCGCACCTGCGGGCTGCTCATGTTTCTGGGCCTGCTGGCGGTCGGCCTGTCCAGCCGCTAGGCGCTCGCGCATGCTCAGTGTCGATCAAGCCCGCCGCGCGGCTCAGGCGCTGGTCGAACGCGCGGCCGCCGCCGGCGCCGATGCCGCCGACGCCATCTATGTCGGCAACCGGTCGAGCAGCGTCCAGGTGCGCCTTCGCGAGCTCGAGCAGGTCGACCGGTCCGAAGGCGAGGAGATCGGCCTACGGCTGTTCCTCGGCCGACGCTCGGCGACGGTGGCGTCGTCCGATCTGGCCGGGGAAGCGCTCGCGGCCCTGGTCGATCGGGCCCTCGCCATGGCCGCCGAAGCCCCCGAGGACAAATATGCGGGCCTCGCCCCCGAAGAGCTTCTCCACCGCGGCGAATTGCCACCGCTCGATGCCGACGACGAACAGGAGCCCGAGCCCGCCGCGCTCCGCGCCCGGGCGCTCGCGGCCGAGCAGGCGGCGCTGGCGATTCCCGGAGTGACCAATTCGAACGGCGGCTCGGCGAGCGCGTCGGAGTCCAGCGTCGCACTGGCGACTTCGGCGGGCTTTTCCGGCGCGTATCGAGCGACCGGCTACAGCTGCTCGGCCGCGGTGATTGCCGGCGAAGGCTCGGGCATGCAGCGCGATCATGCCTGGCATAGCGCTCGGCACCTCGAGGATCTCGATTCCGCCCAAGACATCGGCCGCCTGGCCGGGACCCGCGCCGTTGCCCGGCTGAATTCGGCTCGGCCCAGGCCGGGCCGGATGGCGGTGCTGTTCGACCCGCGCGTCGCCTCGACTCTGCTCGGCCATCTCGCCGCCGCGATCAGCGGCTCGTCGGTCGCGCGCAAGGCGAGCTTCCTCCAGGACAAGCTCGGCAGCCGGGTGTTCGCCCCGGGCGTGGCGATCATCGACGACCCCTTGCGCCTGCGAGGCCTGCGCTCGCGCCCGTTCGACGGCGAGGGGGTCCGGGTCGGGCGGCTGGAGCTGGTGGCCGACGGGGTCCTCGCCAGCTGGATCGCCGACAGCGCGTCGGCGCGCCAGCTCGGGATCGAGCCAACCGGCCATGCGGCGCGCGGCGCCGGCGGTGCACCCGGCGCCTCGCCGAGCAATCTCTACATGGCCGCCGGGAGTCGTTCGCGCGAACAACTGCTCGCCGAGTTCCCGCGGGCGCTGCTCGTCACCGAGCTGATCGGACAGGGCGTCAATGGAGTGACCGGCGACTATAGCCGCGGCGCCGCCGGCTTCATGGTCCGCAACGGGGTCATCGCCGAGCCGGTCGCCGAGATCACCGTCGCGTCGAACCTTCTCGACATGTTCGCGACCCTCGAGCCGGCGTCGGATCTCGAGTTTCGCCGCGGGATCGACGCCCCCACGGTGCTGGTACCCGAAATGACGGTCGGAGCGGCCTAGGCGGTCGCCGGTTCGATCTTCGGGATCCGCAGCCGCATGATCTCGATCTTGATGCAGCGGTCCATCACCGCCTTGACCCCCGCCTGCTCGGCCCGCTGCGCCGCTTCCTCGTTGACGATCCCGAGCTGCAGCCAAACCGCCTTGGCCCCCGCGAAGATCGCCTGGTCGACGGCTTCGCCGGCCGCTTCCGGGCGGCGGAAGATGTCGACGATGTCGATCGGCTCGCCGATCTGGGCGAGCTCGCGCCACACGAACTCGCCATGAACATGCTGCCCGCTGATCTGCGGGTTGACCGGGAACACCCGGTAGCCGTGCGACTGGAGGAACTTCATCACTCCGTAGGACGGGCGGTCGGGCCGGTCGGACGCGCCGACCAAGGCGATGGTCCGGGCGTTGGTCAGAAGCTCGGCGATATCCTCGGCACGGGTCAACGGCATCGGGGCTCTCCTTGCGCCATCAATGCGTCAGTCGGCGGCGGTATCCAGCGCCTCGAGCAATTTGACGGCGAGCCGCGCGAACGCCTGTGCTTCGGGGCCGTCGCCGGCGGCGGGTGGAGTGCCGGCGTCCGATGCCGAGCGGAGCCCGGCGGACAGCGGCAGCCGCCCGAGGAACGCAACGCCCAGCTCCCTTGCCGCGGATTCGGCGCCGCCGCTTCCGAACGGGTCGGAGGTCTCGCCGCAATGGGGGCAGACGTAGCCGGCCATGTTCTCGATGATCCCGAGCACCGGCACCTTGGTCTTGCGGAATAGGTCGATCGCCCGCGTCGCGTCGATCAGCGACAGGTCCTGCGGGGTGGAGACGATCACCGCCCCGTCGGGCCGCGACCTCTGGATCAACGACAACTGGACGTCGCCGGTGCCGGGCGGCAGGTCGACCAGCAGGTATTCGGCGTCGCCCCAGTCGGCCTCGACCAGTCGAGCGAGCGCGCCGGTCGCCATTGGCCCCCGCCACGCGAGCGCATGGCCGGCCGAAACCAATTGCCCGAGCGACAGGAAATGCAGCCCATGGGCGGCAACCGGGATCAGCCGATCGCCCTCGGCCGTCGGCTTGTCGTCGCTGCCGAGCAATTTGGGCTGCGAGGGCCCGTAGATGTCGGCGTCGATCAGCCCGACCTTCTTGCCGGAGCGGGCGAGTGCGATGGCGAGGTTGGCCGCCAGGGTCGACTTGCCGACGCCACCCTTGCCGCTGCCGATCGCGATCAGCTTGCGGCCCGGCTGGCTCGCGGTCAGCGCGATGCGCGCCTGGGCCACTCCGGGGAGTTCGAGCGCCGCCGAGCGGAGATCGCGCTCGAGTGCATTGCGGGCCTGCTCGTCGAGGCCGGTCGCGTCGACGACCAGCGACGCGATGTCGCCGACCAGCTTGCGCGACCGGATCCTTTGGGCGTCGGGCAGCGCATCGAGGCTGCTTAGCGGATCGTCGGGCTCGGCCATCGCGGCGACATAGGAACTCCCTCGACGCTTGCCACTGTTTTTCAGGGCGGAGGCTACCTATACTGGGGCCATGAGCATCTTTTCAGGGCTGGGCGCACGCGCTCGCGGCCTGTTCGCTGACAATAAGGGACCTTGGGGCCCAGCCGGTGGGAATGGCGGCGACGAGCCGCCGTCCTCGGAGGGTGGCCGCGGAGGGCCGTGGGGCGAGCCGCCCAAGCGCGGCCGACGCTCGGCCATTCCACCGCCCGGCGGCAATGTCGCTTCCCTCGAGGATTTCCTCAGGCGCAGCCGCGCGCGGTTCGGCGATGGCGGCGGCGGTTTCCCGGGCCGGCCCGACCGCTCCATGATCATGTGGGGGCTGCTCGCCTTCGTCCTGTTGTGGCTGCTGTTCACCAGCATGCACCGGATCGCACCCGAAGAGCGCGGCGTCGTCACCCAGTTCGGCCGCTACAACCGAACCCTCGGGCCGGGCATCAGCCTGACCCTGCCGTCCCCCATCGAGCGGGTGCAAAAAGTTGATATCGAGAACATTCGCAACATCGACCTCGGCTCGACGAACACCGAGACGCTGATGCTGACCGGCGATCAGAACATCATCGACATCGCTTATTCGGTGCGTTGGAACATCCACAGTCCCGAGCTTTATCTGTTCCAGCTCGCCAACCCGGAGGAAGCTATCCGCCAGGTGGGCGAAAGCGCGATGCGTGCGGTGGTCAGCGGAGTCAGCCTCAATGATGCGATCGGCGAGGGCCGCGGCGACATCGAATCCCAGGTCACGGAGCGGATGCAGCAGATCCTCAACGCCTATCGGGCAGGCGTGCGGATCCAGGGCGTAGCGATCAAGCAGGCCGACCCTCCGCAAACGGTCAACGACGCCTTCAAGGAAGTCTCCGCCGCGCAGCAGGAGGCGCAATCCTACATCAACCAGGCGCGCGCCTATGCGCTGCAGCTGACGGCCAAGGCGCAGGGCGAGGCGCAGGCGTTCGATCGCATTTACGAGCAATACCGGCTGGCCCCGGAGGTCACTCGCCGCCGCATGTATTACGAGACGATGGAAAGGGTGTTGGCCAACGTCGACAAGACGATCGTCGAAGCTCCGGGAATCACGCCCTATCTGCCGCTGAACCAAGTCCAGAGATCCGCTCCGCGGGCGGAGCCGACGCCATGATGGCCCTGGTTCGCCGCCGGCCGCTGCTGACCGGCCTTCTGGCCCTGTTCCTGCTGGTCACCGTGCTCGGCAGCTTCCCGATCATTCCGGAGACCCAGCAGGCGGTGGTCGTCCGCTTGGGCGAGCCGGTGCGGATCCTCAATCGGTTCGAGCCCAACAAGCCGATCGGTGCCCAAGGCGCCGGCATCTCCTGGCGCATTCCGTTCGCCGAAAGCGTCGAGCGGATCGACAAGCGCGTGCTCGACGTCGACATGGACCGCCAGCAGGTGCTGTCGACTGACCAGCTCCGGCTCGAGGTGGACGCGTTCGCCCGCTACCGGGTCGTCGATCCTCTGACGATGTATATTCGGGCGCGCACTACCGAGCGGGTCAGCGAGGCGCTTCGCCCGATCCTCGGCTCTTCGCTCAGGAATGAGCTTGGCAAACGCCCGTTCGCGGCGTTGCTGTCGCCCGAGCGGCAGGGCGTGATGGAAAATGTCCGCCGCAACCTCGACCAGGTCGCCCGCCAATATGGCGCCCAGATCATCGATGTCCGGATCAAGAAGGCCGACCTGCCCAGCGGAACTCCGCTCCAGTCGGCCTACGACCGAATGCGGACCGCGCGCCTGCAGGAAGCCCGCTCGATCCGCGCCCAGGGCGCCAAGCAGGCGCAGATCATCCGCGCCGAAGCGGACGCCGAGGCGTCGAGCACCTATGCGGCGAGCTTCGGCAAGGACGCGGATTTCTACGATTTCTATCGCGCGATGCAGTCCTATCAGACGACCTTCATCGGCGACGGCGGCGAAACGCCCAAGCCCACAACCGTCATTTTGTCGCCGCAGAATGACTATTTGAAGGAATTCACTGGACGCGCGCGCTGAAGTCGTTCGTTCAATGCGGATTAAGGCCCTTTGGGATTAAGCCGCACGGCCCCACATAAATTGCTTCCGTAAGCCAAGTCATGGAGTATCGATGAGTTCGAAGGAGTCCGGAAAAGTGCGCTATGCCTATGGGGTCGCGATGGCCCTGCTTCTGGGTGGAACCGCCTTCTCGATCGCCACCGGCCCGGTCGGTGCCCAGGTGGCACAGAATTCGCCGTCCGCCATGGCGCCGCGGCCCGGTGCGCCGATGTCGTTCGCCGAGCTTTCCGCCCGGCTGCAGCCCGCGGTGGTCAACATCTCGACCAAGCAGCGGGTGCCGGTTCGCACCCAGACCGACCCGTTCGAAGAGTTCTTCCGACGGTTCGGAGGACCCAATGTGCAGCCCGGGCCGCAGGGCCCGCAGGGGCCGCAGGGGGGCATCACTCCGCGAACCCGCGAGACCGGCTCGCTGGGCTCGGGCTTCATCATCTCCCCCGACGGCTACGTGGTCACCAACAACCATCTGATCACCGGCGCCACCGGCACCGGCACGGTCGACACCGTCACCGTCACCCTGACCAACCGCAAGGAATATACCGCTCGGATCGTTGGTCGCGATGCGACTTCGGACCTCGCCTTGCTGAAGATCGACGGCAACAATTTTCCGTACGTGACCTTCGGCGACAGCACCCGCTCGAGGGTCGGCGACTGGGTGATCGCGATTGGCAATCCCTACGGGCTCGGCGGGACCGTCACCGCCGGCATCATCTCGGCGCTTCACCGCGGAATCACCGGCGTTGGCGCCTATGACCGCTACATCCAGACCGATGCGTCCATCAACATGGGCAATTCGGGCGGCCCGATGTTCGATCTGAACGGCAACGTCATCGGCATCAATTCGGCGCTCATCTCGCCGACCGGCGCATCGGTCGGGATCGGCCTCGCGATTCCCGCCGAGCTCGCCAAGCCGGTGATCGATTCGCTGCGCCGCGGTCAGCGGCCCCAACGCGGCTATCTCGGCATCAGCCTGCAGCCGCTCGACGAGAATATCGCGCCGACGCTCGGCCTGCCCAAGGACAGCGGCGAGATCGTCCGCTGGGTCCAGCCCGGCGCGGCGGCCGCGCGGGCCGGCATTCAGCCCGGCGACGTCGTCGTCCGGGTCAATGGCCAGCCGGTGACTCCCGATCAGACCGCTTCCTATCTGATCGCCAACACCCAGGTCGGGGCGCGAATCCCGATCGACATCATTCGCGACGGCCGCCAGACGCGGATCACCGCGACGGTCGGCCAGCGGCCGACCGAGGAGCAGTTGGCGGCCCTCACCGGCGGTGGCGAAGGCGAAGGGACTGTGGTCGGCGGCGGGTCGGTCGTCGCTCCGAGCCAGGTGCTCGGGCTATCTCTGCAGCCGCTGACTCCCGAGCTTGCTCGGGGCGCCCGCCTGCCGGCGAGCGCGCGCGGCGTGATCGTCGTTGCCGTCGACCCGTCGAGCGATGCCGCCGAAGAAGGGCTCCAGCGCGGCGACCTCGTCATGTCCGTCAACCGCCAGCCGGTGACGAGCCCGGCGCAAGTCACGGCCGCGGTCGAGGCGGCCCGCCGAGCCGGCCGGACCAGCGTGCTCCTGCTCGTCAAGCGCGGTCCGGGCCCGGAAGCGTTCGTCGCCGTCGATATCGCCGCCCGCTAGGTTCGCCTCCGGCTAGATAGCCGCTCAGCGGCCCACTTGCGCTTGCTCTCCGGGTCGGCAAAGGACGCCCGGAGGGAGAGCCTGGCGTGAGCGAATCCGCGATCTTCATTGGCAGCGGTGCCGGCGGCGCGAACCCGCAGCAGCTCGAACTGTCCCGCGCCAATCGCCACGGCCTGATCGCCGGCGCCACCGGGACCGGCAAGACCGTGACTCTCCAGGGATTGATCGAGGGCTTTTGCGCGGCTGGAATCCCCACCTTCGTCGCCGACGTCAAAGGCGATCTCGCCGGGTTGGGCATGCCAAGCTCCGCAACCTCGAAGAATCATGCGCTGTTCAGCGCCCGCGCCGCCGAAATCGGTTTTGCCGACTGGAATTACGACGCCTGTCCAGTGCAGCTGTGGGACCTGTTCGGCGAGCAGGGCCACCCGATCCGCACCACCGTCAGCGAAATGGGTCCGCTGCTGCTCGGCCGCCTGTTGAACCTGAATGAGGTCCAGGAGGGGGTGCTCAACATCGCCTTCCACGTTGCCGACAGGGACGGACTGCTGCTGCTCGACCTCGACGATTTGCAGTCCATGCTGGTCGACATCGGCGAGCGAGCCGAGGAGTTGACGCTCACCTACGGCAATGTCTCGAAGCCGTCGGTCGGGGCGATCCAGCGTTCGTTGCTGCAGCTTCGCAGCCAGGGCGGCGAACATTTCTTCGGCGAGCCGGCGGTCGACCTGGAAGATTTCCTCAAGCTCGACGAGAACGGACGCGGGGTGGTCAACATCCTCGCCGCCGACCGGCTGATGGCCAGCCCCCGGCTCTATTCGACGTTCCTCCTGTGGCTGTTGTCGGAGCTGTTCGAGCAGCTCCCCGAAGTCGGCGACCAGCCGAAGCCGAAGCTTTGCTTCTTCTTCGACGAGGCGCACTTGCTGTTCGACGACGCCCCGCCGGCGCTGCTCGAGAAGGTCGAGCATGTCGTCCGGCTGATCCGCTCGAAAGGCGTCGGCGTCTATTTCATCACCCAAAACCCGATCGACATCCCCGACCAGGTCGCCGGCCAGCTCGGCAACCGGGTCCAGCATGCGCTGCGCGCCTTCACCCCGCGCGACCAGGCGGCGGTCAAATCGGCCGCCGAAACCTTCCGGCAGAATCCGGGGGTCGACGTTGCCACCGCGATCACCGAATTGCGGGTCGGTGAGGCGCTGGTGTCGATGCTGCAGGCCGATGGCGCCCCGTCGCCGGTCGAGCGGACCCTGATCAAGCCGCCGTCGTCGCGAGTCGGGCCGCTGACCGCCGAGGAGCGCCGGGTGCTGGTGTCCACGGACGAGATCGGGGCGCGCTACGATGTCCCGCTTGACCGCGAGTCCGCCCAGGAGATGCTGGCGGTCAAGGCGGCGGAAGCGGCCGCCGCCGCGGCCGCCGCCAAAGCGCAGACCGACGCCGAGCGCGCGGCGGCAGAGAAAGCCAAGGCGGACGCAGTCGCCGCCAGGGAAGCGCTGAAGCTGCAGCGCGAGCAGGAGAGGCTCGAGGCCCAGCGCCGCCGCGAGGAGCAGCGGGCAGCCGACCGGGCCGCGCGCGAGGCGGCCAAGCCGACCATGACCGACAAGATGATGCAGTCGGCCGGGCGCGCGGTCGCAAGCTCGGTCGGGCGTCAAATCGGCAACCGCTTGCTGCGCGGAATCCTCGGGGGGCTGACTCGTGACCGATAGTGTCGCCAGCAAGACCTGCGAACTGGTCGAGTCGGTCGAACGCCAGTGGCGCGACGCTCTGTGCGCGAAGGACATGGACCTGCTGCGTTCGCTGATCCATCCGTCCTTCGTCCTGATCGGCACCCGCTCGAGCGGACCGTTCACCATGAACCGCGACGAATGGCTCGAAGCGATCCAGCGGCGCGAGGTCATCAGCATCGAGATGGAGATCCGGGATGCGTTGGTCCTCGACCGGCTCATGGTCGGCACCGTCCATGCCAAATGGTGCGTCCGTTACCTCGGCCGCGAGGTCGAGGACCATGTGCTGCTGACCGACGTCTGGGTGTTCGACGAGGGCCGTTGGCGGGCCGTGCGCCGCCATTCGAGCCCGGATCCGCGATCGCACAAGATCAAGGGATAGATTCAGGGGAGGGGGAATGCCGAGGAACAGCGACACGACCACGGCGAGCGGCTCGTTCAGGGAGCTGACGCTTCGAGGAATCGTCCTCGGCGGGCTGATCACGGTCCTGTTCACTGCCGCGAACGTCTATCTTGGCCTCAAGCTTGGAATAACCTTTGCGACGTCGATCCCGGCCGCGGTGATCTCGATGGCCGTGCTCAAGTTCGTGCGCGACTCCACCATCCAGGAAAACAACATCGTCCAGACGATCGCCTCGGCGGCGGGAACGCTGTCGGCAATCATTTTCGTCCTGCCCGGGCTGATCATGGTCGGCTGGTGGACGGGCTTTCCGTTCTGGCTGTCGGTCGCGGTGATCGCCTTGGGGGGCATATTGGGCGTGATGTACTCGGTGCCGCTGCGCCGGGCGCTGGTTACCGGCTCGGACCTTCCCTATCCCGAGGGGGTCGCGGCGGCCGAAGTGCTCAAGGTCGGCGCGGGCGTCGGCGGCGCCGAGGAAAACCGCCGCGGCCTGAAGATGATCGTGCTGAGCTCGCTCGTCTCGGCCGCCTACGCGATCCTCGCCCAGACCAGGGTCGCCGTCACCGAAGCCTCGCGCAGCTTCGGCTTCAGCACTGGTGCGACGACCGTGACGACCAGTCTGTCGATGGCGCTGATCGGCGTCGGTCACCTGGTCGGGATGGCGGTCGGAATCGCCATGCTGGTTGGGCTGATCATCAGCTGGTTCGTGCTGGTGCCGTGGCAGACCGGGCTGGCCGGCCTGGGCGCAGCGCCCGACCTCGAGACTCTGGTCGGGACGACGTTCCGTGAAAAGGTGCGCTTCATCGGCGCGGGCACGATCGGCGTCGCGGCGATCTGGACCTTGCTCCGGATCATCGGCCCGATCGTCAAGGGCGTCAGCTCCGCGCTCACCGCGAGCCGAGCCCGCAAGGCCGGCGGGCAGGCCGGCCTCGCAATCACCGACCGCGACATCCCGATCGGCATCATCGCAGTGTCGATTGTCGGCTCCCTGATCCCGATCGGATTGCTGCTGTCGGCTTTTGCGCAAAGTGGGCCGATCGCGGCCGCGCCGGCGCTGACGATCGGTTTGAGCCTCCTCTACATCTTCATCGCTGGCGCCATCATCGCCGCGATCACCGGCTACATGGCCGGCCTGATCGGCGCCTCGAACAGCCCGGTTTCCGGCGTCGGAATCCTGACGGTGCTCGGCATTTCGCTGGTCCTCGTCGCCATTTTCGGGCGCGGTCTTGGCATCGACGCGTCGCAAAGCCTCGTCGCCTATGCCCTGTTCGTGACCGCCGTCATCTTCGGCATCGCGACCATCGCGAACGACAACCTTCAGGATTTGAAGACAGGCCAGCTGGTCGGCGCGACGCCATGGCGGCAGCAGGTCGCGCTGATCATCGGCGTGATCTTCGGATCGGTGGTCATCCCGCCGATCCTGACGGTCCTCAACGACGCGTTCGGGTTCGTCGGCGCGCCCGGCGCAGGCCCCAACGCGCTCGCCGCGCCCCAGGCGGCGCTGATTTCGGCGATCGCCCAGGGCGTGCTCGGCGGCAACCTGGACTGGAACCTGATCGGCGTTGGCGCCCTCATCGGCGTCGCAGTGATCATCCTGGACGAGATCCTTCGGCGCTCGAAGCGCGGCTCGCTGCCGCCGCTCGCGGTTGGAATGGGGATCTATCTGCCGATGTCGCTGACCCTTCTGATCCCGGTCGGTGCGACCATCGGCTACCTCTACAACAAGTGGGCGTCGCGAGCGCCGGAACCCCAGTTCGCCGAGCGGCTCGGAGTGCTGATGGCGACCGGCCTGATCGTCGGCGAGAGCCTGTTCGGGGTCGCCTTCGCGGCGATGGTCGGAGCAACGGACAATGACGCTCCGCTGGCTTTGGTCGAGGAGTTCGCCTGGGCGGTGCCGCTGGGACTGGTCGTGTTCGCCGGGTCGATCGCCTGGCTTTACATGAAGACGCGCGCCGAAGCGGGCGACAAACTCGCACACGAGCCGGTCCTGGATGAGCCGCCGCCCGCCGCCGTCCGCTGAGGACTAACCCCGGCCGCGGTAGGCGGCGACGCCTTGATCGGGCAGCCACAAGCCTTCGGGCGGCGGGCCGCTTTGCCAAAAGACGTCGATCGGAATGCCGCCGCGCGGGTACCAATAGCCGCCGATGCGCAGCCATTGCGGCTTCATCTCGGCGACCAGCCGCTGGCCGATGCCGACCGTCACTTCCTCGTGGAAGCCCTGGTGATTGCGGTAAGAACCGAGAAACAGTTTCAGGCTCTTCGATTCAACGATCGTCTCGGCCGGCGCATAGTCGATCACCAGATGCGCGAAATCGGGCTGTCCGGTGACCGGGCACAGCGTCGTGAACTCGGGCGCCGCGAACCGCACCAGATAGAGCGCGCCCCGCCGCGTGTTGGGCACGAAGTCGAGCTCCGCCTCCTCCGGCGAGGCGGGCAGTGCGCTGCTCTTGCCGAGATGACGCGTTTCCATCGCGCGCCACCTAGCAGCGACAAGCGCTCACGCCT
Source organism: Sphingomonas sp. (assembly GCF_013812825.1). Taxonomy (GTDB): domain Bacteria; phylum Pseudomonadota; class Alphaproteobacteria; order Sphingomonadales; family Sphingomonadaceae; genus Sphingomicrobium. The sequence continues at coordinate 24,843 of NZ_JACCSU010000018.1, forward strand.
ATCCTGACCGCATGGACGCTCTGGTTTCCACCCAATGGCTTGCCGGCCATCTCGGCCAGCCCGATCTCGTCGTGCTCGATGCAAGCCTGTTCATGCCCGCGAGCGGCCGCGATGCCCGCGCCGAATATCTCTTGGCGCACATCCGGGGCGCGCGCTTCCTCGATATTGAGGAGCTGTCGGACAAGTCGCATCCGGCCCCGCACATGCTGCCTCCGGCGGACGAGTTCGGCCGCGCGATGGAGGCGCTCGGAATCGGCCGCGGTGACCGCATTGTCGTCTACGACAATTCGCCGTTGCGCAGTTCGGCGCGGGGCTGGTTCATGCTGCGCCATTTCGGAGCGGACAAGGTCGCGATCCTCGACGGCGGCTTCGGGAAATGGCTCGCCGAGGGACGGCCGGTCGAAAGCGGCGAGCCGGCACCTCGATCCGCCCGCTTCGAGGCCGCTGAGCGACCCGGGGACGTCGTCGGCATCGACGAAGTCCGCTCGGACCTCGGCGCCGACGTGCTCGACGCGCGCAGCAGCGCCCGGTTCGAGGGCGGCGAGCCGGACCCGCGCCCTGGAGTCGCCGCCGGCCACATCCCGGGGTCGCGCAACCTGCCGTTCCCCAGGCTCTACAACGACGACGGCACCTTCCTCGGCCGCGACGAGATCGCCCGCGCTTTCGCGCAGGCCGGGGTCGATCCGCAGGCGCCGTTCGTCGCCACCTGCGGTTCCGGGGTCACGGCCAATTCCCTGATCTTCGCCGCGCACCTGCTCGGCAATCGCGGCTCGCGGCTATACGACGGCAGCTGGAGCGAATGGGGAGCCGATCCGGCGACTCCGAAGGAAATGGGGCCCGCCCCTGGGTAGCGGCTAAGCGCCGCGGAGCATCAGCCGCGAGACATCCTCGAGCCCGCGGCGGATTTCCTCTGCAAGCTGGCGGCTGGCCGCCTCATTGGGTTGGCGACCGGCTGCCCGCTCGCCGAGCAAGGCGTCGAGCCCAGCCGCCGCGGCGCCCGCAGTGCGCTCCGTGCGGCTATCGAAACAACGGGACTCGGCCGTGCTGGCCTCGCTCCAGCGAGCCGCGATCCGGTCATCGTCCGACGGGTCCGAGGCCGGGCCGCCGCCGAACGGATCGACCAGCCGCAACGCATGGCGGATACTCGCCAGCCGGGCCAGCGCGTCGGCATAGGGTTCGGGAGACTCATCGACCTGCGGGACGGGAACAAAATGCAGCATTCCTCCGGGCTATTCCCGTAAGGCTAACAAACCATGAATCGCTTCCCGTGGGCTAGGCGCCGGACTTGTCGTCGATGTCGCGCAGGATCCAGCCGCGCTGCGGGATGGTCTCGATGAACTCGTGGCCGCTCGACGCCATCCGCAGCTTCTTGCGCAGCTTGGAGATGAACACGTCGATGATCTTGGGCTGCGGCTGGTCGTCGGCGCGGCGGTAGAGGTGCTTCAACAGCATCGCCCGGGTGACGACGTTGTTGCGAGCGAAAGCCAGCAGCTCGAGCACCCGATACTCCATCTCGGTGATGCCGATCGGATGGCCGTCGATGCGGATCAGCCGCTGCACCTGGTCGACCGACAGCCGGCCGCCGCACAGGGTCTCGGGCATCTCGCCGCCGGCTGCCTTCAGCGACGTCAGCAGCCGGGACGCCGCTTCCTCGCTGTCTTCGGCAGACAGGCTGACTGGCGAGCCGATCAGCTCCTGCTGGAGGTCGGCGAGCGCCTTGTGCGCTTCCTCGACCAGCCGCGATCCTTCGTCGAAGCGGCGGCGTGAGCGGTCGATCATCGATTCGACCTCGGCCAGGCGCGCGGAAAGCGATTCTTCAGCCATGATGTCCGCCACCCTCCCCCGGCTTGCCCGCTATCTTGGAACCTGGACCGACGCGTCGCGGCTGTCGGCTTGCGGAGCCGCGAGGATTTGCGCCGTCACCGTTCCCTTGTCGACCACCCGCGTGTTGGGATCGCCGGCAGTGGAGCGAGCGCCGATCGCCGCGCGGTCGCGGCCGGCGCGCTCGAGCAGGCTGGTTTCCGCGTTGCTGCGCGGGGCGGGGCCGCCGAACAGCGCCTCGATCGCCTGCGCCTGCGCTTCCGCCGGGCTGACCGCGGCGGTTCCGGCGACCGGCGGAGTCAGCGAATAATCGGGCGGGATGATCAGCGGCGCGTTGCGCACCACCGCGAACTCGTCCGGCGCACGGTTGCCGCCGCCGAGAATCGCGCAGCCGCCAAGGGCGAGCGCCGGCACCAGCACAAGCGCGGAGTTCCATTTACGCATGTTCGATATTCTCCTTTGGCCGCCCATCCCGGATGAGGAACGCGCGCAGTAACAGGATGACGACTCCAATGCTAATCGCTGCGTCGGCGACATTGAAGACCAAAAACGGGCGGCAAGCATCATTAGCATAGCTCCAGCAGAGCTGCTCCGGCCAAGTGCGGAAGTGCAGGTCGGCGAAGTCGACCACATAGCCGAAGCGGACCCGGTCGAGGATGTTGCCGAGCGCTCCGCCGAGCACCATTCCCAATGCCAGCTGGTCGCCGCGCTGCTTCTCGCGGCCGAGCCAGATGGCGACGCCAATGGCGATCGCTCCGGTGACCGCGACCAGCATCCAGCGGCCGACCTCGGTCTTGGCGTTGAACAGCCCGAGCGAGATCCCGTAATTCTCGGTCCAGCTCAGGTTGAAGATCGGCAGAAGCACGATCTGCCCGACGCTTTCCAGCTCCAGCGGCCCGGCAACGAACCACTTCGTCAGCTGGTCGAGCGCGAATACGACCAGCGCAATGGCGAAGCCGAAGGAGCGGGCGCGCACTAAATCCTCCCCGGAACGGGGAGGGGGACCAGCGAAGCTGGTGGAGGGGGCGGTGTGGGGCGCGCAGAACCCCCTCCGTCAGCCTGCGGCTGCCACCTCCCCGTCCCGGGGAGGAGACTAGCCATGGAGCACCTGTTCGCAGCGCGCGCAGAGAGCGCCGTCTTCGGTCACCTCCGGCAAGTGTCGCCAGCAGCGCCCGCATTTGCGGTTCGAAGTCTTGGCGACTGCCAGCGCGTCCCCGGCGTGCACCGCCGAGACGATGAACAGCTCGGCGAGATCGAGCGAAGCGTCGGCATCGGGCAAAGTCACTTCGGCCTCGAGGCTGGAGCCCAGCATTTTGTCGCGCCGCAGCGGTTCGATCGCCTCGGTGACCGCGGTCCGCAACGCCCGCAGCTTGTCCCAATCCGTTTCCCGGCGAAGGCCGGGATCCAGGCCTGGGCCCCGGCCTTCGCCGGGGAACAGGGGCAGCTCCGGCCACTCGAGCAGATGCACCGACCCCGCGTCGGGAAAGCGCGTTCCCCACACCTCCTCGCTCGTGAACACCAGCACCGGCGCCATCCACCGAACGAGCGCGTGGAACAGCGTGTCGAGCACCGTGCGGTAGGCGCGGCGCTTGTCGGTCTGCCTGCCCGTCGCGGGATTGACCTCGCAGTAGAGGCAGTCCTTGCGGATATCGAAATAGAAGGCCGACAGATCGTTGTTGGCGAAGTCGGCGATCAGCCGGGTGTAGGCGTTGTAGTCGAAATCATCGACCGCCCGGCGCAGCTTGCCGTCGAGCTCGGCCAGCAGGTGCAGCATGTAGCGCTCGAGCTCGGGCATCGCCGAAGGGTCGCTGACCCGCTCGTCGTCGCTGAAGCCGTCGAGCGCTCCCAGCAGGTAACGGAACGTGTTCCTCAGCTTGCGGTACTGGTCGGCGACTCCGCCCAGGATCTCTTTCCCGATCCGGTGGTCCTCGGTGAAGTCGACCGACAGCGCCCACAGCCGCAGGATGTCGGCGCCATGCTCCTTCATCAGGTCGAGCGGATTGACCGTATTGCCGAGGCTCTTGGACATTTTCATGCCCTTGGAGTCCATCGTGAAGCCGTGGGTCAGCACCGCGTCGTACGGCGCCCGGCCGCGGGTTCCGCAGCTTTCGAGCAGCGACGACTGGAACCAGCCGCGGTGCTGGTCGGAGCCTTCAAGGTAAAGGTCGGCGGGCCAGCTCTGCTCGGGCCAGCGGCCGCTGTCGAGCGTGAACACATGCGTGCAGCCGCTGTCGAACCACACGTCGAGAATGTCGGTGACTCGCTCATAGTCGGCCGGGTCGCGATCCGGTCCGAGGATGGCAGCGGCATTGTCGTCGTTCCACGCATCGACTCCCCCCGCGCGCACCGCCTCGACGATGCGCCGGTTGACCTCCGGGTCGACCAGCAGCTCGCCGGTCTTGCGCTCGACGAACAGCGCAATCGGTACGCCCCACGCGCGCTGGCGGCTGATCACCCAGTCGGGCCGCTCGGCGACCATCGAGTGCAGCCGGTTGCGGCCTTTCTCGGGGACGAAGCGGGTGTCGGCGATCGCCTGGAGCGCGGTGGAGCGTAAAGTGCGTCCCTCGACTTCGCTCGGGACGAACGCTGTGTTTTGTGTTGTCCCCCCGTTCGTGCCGAGCGAAGTCGCGGTGCGTCCTTCCATCGCCCGATCCATGGCGATGAACCATTGCGGGGTGCAGCGGTAGATGACCTTGGCTTTGGACCGCCACGAATGCGGGTAGCTGTGCTGGAAGTCCGCGGATGCGGCGAGCAGCGCCCCGGCGTCGCGCAGGTCCGAGCAGATCGGCCCGTCGGGGGCGTTGAACTTGTTGTTGATGACTGAGCCCTGGCCGCCGAGCCATAACCAGTCCTCGCGATAGCGCCCGTCGTCGGTGACCGCGAAAACGGGGTCGATGCCGTGCTGCTGGCACAGATAGAAATCCTCCTCGCCATGGTCGGGCGCTTCGTGGACGAGGCCGGTGCCTTGGTCGGTGGTGACGAAGTCGGCGGCGAGGAAAGGCCGCGGCTCGGCGAAGAACCCGCCGAGCTTGTGCATCGGGTGGCGGGCGATGGTGCCGGCGAGCCGAAACCCTTTGATTTTCCGCTTTGCGATCTCATCGACGATTGTCTCGATCTCGTCGGACAAGCCATCAGGTAAGACATTCTGCAATCCGGATCGAGACTGCAGCGCGTCTCGAAGATCTTCGGCAATCAGAAGTTTCCGCCCATCAGGGACATGGAACAGATAGTAATCAACCTCCGGATTGTACCCGATCGCCTGATTGGCGGGGATCGTCCACGGCGTCGTCGTCCACACCACCGCGTAGGCGCCGACCAGCTCGGCAATGGGGCTCTCGACGATCTCGAAGGCGACGTCGATCTGGGTCGAGACGATGTCCTCATATTCGATCTCGGCCTCGGCGAGCGCGGTCTTCTCGACCGGCGACCACATCACCGGCTTGGCGCCGCGGTAGAGCTGACCGCTCTCCGCGAACTTCATCAGCTCGGCGACGATGGTCGCTTCGGCGTCGTAGTCCATCGTCAGATAGGGATTGTCCCAGTCGCCGCCGATGCCGAGCCGCTTCAACTGCTCGCGCTGGGTCTCGACCCAGTGCTGCGCATAGGCGCGGCACTCGGCGCGGAATTCGCGTAATGCGGTCTCGTCTCCCTCGGCTCCGCTCGGGACAGGCTTGTCGAGCTTCTTCTTGCGGTACTGCTCCTCGATCTTCCACTCGATCGGCAGCCCGTGGCAGTCCCAGCCGGGCACGTAGGGCGCGTCCTTGCCGAGCAGGGTCTGGGTGCGCACCACCATGTCCTTGAGCGTATGGTTGAGCGCGTGGCCGATATGGATGTCGCCGTTGGCGTAGGGCGGGCCGTCGTGGAGGATGAACTTTTCGCGGCCCGAACGGGCCTTGCGGACCTGGCCGTACAGGTCCTGCTCCTGCCAGCGGGCGAGGATCGCCGGCTCCTTCTGCGGCAGGCCCGCCTTCATCGGAAAGTCGGTTTTCGGCAGGAAGACGGTCGAGCGCCAATCCTGAACGGAAGCGCCGGGCTTGGCGCCGAGGTTTTCAGGAGCGTCGGACATGGATGCGGCGCTCTAGCGGGCGGGCCGGTGAATGCAAATGATGCGATCCTCCCCCGGAACGGGGAGGGGGACCATTCAGCGAAGACTGAATGGTGGAGGGGGCGGCGTGCCAGGCTGAAGGCCCCCTCCGTCAGCGCTGCGCGCTACCACCTCCCCGTCCCGGGGAGGAGCTATTCCATCCGCGCCCGCCGCCGTTCGAGCCCCGCTTTGGCCGCCTCCTCTTGCGCCTTGGTCCGGAAGTCGCGGCCGGGGCGCAAGGCCGGGCCGATGGTCCAGATGTCCTCGGCCCAGATATAGCCGGTGAAGCTCGACGGAATGCGGCCGAGCTGCTCGGGCAGGGTCAGCCCGGCTCCGGTGTCGCTGCCGTAAGAGCCGATGACGATCACCCGGGCGCCGACCTTGTCCATCCGCTGCAGCAGGCGGTTGGGCCAGCCCCACATCAGCCACTGCAGGTTGACCGGGACCATCAGGGTGCCGTCTCGGCAGCTTTGCGGAACCATCGTCGTCCAGCCGGTCAGGATGTAGTCCTTGGTGCAGGCCTTCGCGTCCTCCATGCTCCACGCCCAGGCGTCCGGAAAATGCCGCTTGATCCGCTCGACCGGCCCCTTGGCGCCGTAAAAGGCGTCGTTCCGCTCCTCGATATCGCGCCGAGCGGCCTTCAGCGCCGCCGCCAGCCGGTCGGCCTCCCCCGGGTTGCGGCTCTTGAAGTTGAACAGGATCGACGTGTTGGGCAGCGCCGCCAGCGCCTCATCAAGGCTCGGCAGCCTGTCCTTGCGCGTGCCCCGGAAGGGAAAGCTTCTCCCGTGGTCCGCCGTATAGCCGTGGCCGATGTCCAGCGCCTTGAGCTGGGCGAGCGTCCGATCGCGGGTCTCGCCCGTGCCGTCGGTGCGGCAGTCGACCGTCCAGTCGTGAAAGACGGCGATCTTGCCGTCTGCCGTCGGAGCGATGTCGATTTCGACCATGTCGGCGCCGAGCCGCGCAGCGGCCTTCATCGAGCGAATGCTGTTCTCGAGATAATCGTGGACCGGAGGCTCGATCCGGTCGGCGGTGCAGGTGTCGCGGCCGATCCCTTCGTGGTCGTAGAGCTGCGAGACCCCGCGATGGGCGATGAGCTTGATCGCTCCGCGCGGCGCATCGGCCAGCCAGCTCGCGTTGATCACGGTCAGCAGCAGCAGCAGGACCGCGAGCCCGAAGGCGGTCCAGCCCAGCCAATATTTCATTGCGGAAGCGCCAGCAGCTTGCGCGCCTCCGCCGCATCCTCCTGCATCTGGGCAGCGAGAGCGGGCAGGTCGTCGAACTTGCGTTCCGGCCGGATGTAGGCGTGCAATGCGATCTCGATCGTCCGGCCGTAAAGGTCGCCGTCGAAGCCGAACAGATTGGCTTCGAGCAATTCTTCGGGAGGTTCGAAGGTCGGGCGCACTCCCAGGCTCGCGACGCCGGGATATTCGCGATCGTCGTCGAGCCGCACGTGCACCGCGTAGATGCCGTAGGCGGGCCGCTGGTATTCGCCGAGCCGGACGTTGGCGGTCGGGCAGCCGAGTTCGTGGCCGCGGCCGTCGCCCCGCTCGACCGTCGCTTCGACTGCAAAGGGACGGCTCAGCAGCCGCGTTGCGCATCCGGGATCGCCGGCCTCCAGCGCCTCGCGGACCCGGCCGGAGGAAATGCGCTGCCCGTCGAGCAGCACGGGCGCGATCGCCTCGGCGGCGATTCCGGATCGCAATCCGAGCGACTTGAGAGTTTCGACGTTGCCGCCGCGGCCTTTGCCGAAGGTGAAATCGTCGCCGGTGACGACGGCGGCGGCGCCGATGCGATCGCCGAGCAGGCCGGCGACGAACTCCTCGGCGGTGGTCGACGCGAGCTCCTTGTCGAAGCGGAACACCAGCATGGCGTCGGCGCCGGCGTGGGCGAACAGCCGCTGACGCTGGTCGAGGCTGGTGAGCTTGAACGGCGGCACGTCGGGCTTGAACAGGCGCACCGGATGCGGGTCGAAGGTGGCGACGATGACCGGCCGGCGCTCGTGGTGGCCGCGGGCGACGGCCCGGTTGACGACCGCCTGGTGGCCGAGGTGGAAGCCGTCGAAATTGCCGAGCGCAACGACCCCGGCGCGAAGCCGCTCGGGCAGGGGTTCATCGAGGGTCAGCCGCTCCATCGTGCGGCGGCTCTATCCGGCTGGTCCGGCCGCCGCAATTGCCGCTCCCGCCGCGCTTGACTTGGTGTTGGTGAATTCCTATTTGCAACTCATCCCGATCAACCGGTTCCCGGCGGCGCATTCGTGCGCCCGTCGGGTTTTCGTTTGAGGGTTCTCGTCAAAGTTCGGCTTTGATGGGCTCCCGATTGCGGGTGACTAGCGAGGAGATGGGCGTCGGAATTCCCCCGCCCGTGGAGCTAAAAGAGGATTTGGAATGGCCCGTATCGCCGGCGTGAACATACCCACCAACAAGCGCGTCGAGATCGCGCTCACCTACATCCACGGAATCGGCCGGAGCAAGGCCAGGAAGATCACCGAGAAGCTCGGGATCGGGCCGGAAAAGCGGGTCCAGGACCTGACCGACCAGGAAGTGCTCCACATCCGCGAGTCGATCGACGCCGACCACAATGTCGAGGGCGACCTTCGGCGCGAGACGGCGATGAACATCAAGCGGCTGATGGATCTGGCCTGCTACCGCGGCCTTCGCCACCGCAAGGGGCTGCCGGTCCGCGGCCAGCGCACCCACATCAACGCGCGCACCCGCAAGGGCAAGGCCAAGCCGATCGCCGGCAAGAAGAAGTAAGCGAGCGGCCATCCGGGGGATGGACGCGAGACACTTCTCCTACCAACGCAACAGGATTTAGGAACCCATGGCTCAAGCACCCCAGCGCATCCGTCGGCGGGAGCGCAAGAACATCACCGCCGGAGTCGCGCACGTCAACGCCAGCTTCAACAACACGATGATCACCATCACCGACGCGCAGGGCAATGCGATCGCCTGGTCGAGCGCCGGGATGATGGGCTTCAAGGGCTCGCGCAAATCGACTCCCTACGCCGCCCAGGTCGCCGCCGAGGATGCCGGCAAGAAGGCCGCCGACCATGGCGTCCGGACGCTCGAGGTCGAGGTCAAGGGGCCGGGATCGGGCCGCGAAAGCGCGCTTCGGGCGCTGCAGGCGGTCGGGTTCCAGATCACCTCGATCCGCGACGTCACCCCGATCCCGCACAACGGGGTCCGGCCGTCCAAGCGGCGGAGAGTCTAGCGCCGGCTGGGTTCCCGCCTTCGCGGGAACGACGAGATTGAATTGAAATCAGGGGCTTGAACGCCCCCAACTGCCAAGGGAACAACATGGCCGTCAACGCAAAGAACTGGCAGGAACTCAAGAAGCCCAACAGCCTCGAGCGCAGGATCGGCGGCGATGCCCGCCGGCGCGCCTCGTTCGTCGCCGAGCCGCTGGAGCGCGGCTTCGGCATGACTCTCGGCAACTCGCTTCGCCGGGTGCTGCTGTCGTCGCTCCAGGGCGCCGCCGTCACCGCGATCACGATCGACGGAGCGCTGCACGAATTCTCTTCGCTGACGGGAGTGCGCGAGGACGTCACCGACATCGTTTTGAACGTCAAGCAGATCGCCCTCAAGATGGAAGGCGAGGGGCCCAAGCGCCTGCACTTGTCGGCGACCGGGCCCACGGACGTGACCGCCGGGATGATCGCCACCACCGGCGACATCGAGGTCACCAACCCCGACCAGCTGATCTGCCACCTCGACGAGGGCGCGACCCTCAACATGGAGCTGACCGCCGACGTCGGCAAAGGCTATGTGCCGAGCCAGGCCAACCGCCCGGCCGACGCTCCGATCGGCCTGATCCCGGTCGACGCTCTGTACAGCCCGGTGCGCCAGGTCGCCTACAAGGTCGAGAACACCCGGGTCGGCCAGGAGCTCGATTACGACAAGCTGACGCTCACCATCGAGACCGACGGCACGATCAGTCCCGAGGACGCGCTCGGCTATGCGGCGCGGATCCTCCAGGACCAGCTGCAATTGTTCGTCCACTTCGAGGAGGGCGCGGTCCGCGCCCCGCAGCCGGCGATGATGGGCGGCGCGCCGATGGCGGCCGAGCAGATCGCGGCCGACACCAACCAGCTCAACCGCTACCTGCTCAAGAAGGTCGACGAGCTCGAACTCAGCGTGCGCAGCGCCAATTGCCTGAAGAACGACAACATCATCTACATCGGCGACCTCGTGCAGAAAACCGAGGCGGAGATGCTCCGAACCCCAAACTTCGGCCGCAAGTCCCTGAACGAGATCAAGGAAGTGCTGGCGAGCATGGGGCTTCGGCTGGGCATGGACATCCCCGGCTGGCCGCCGGAAAATATTGAAGAGATGGCGAAGAAGCTCGAGCAGGAAATGCTGGGCTAGAGCAGGCGAAAGTGGTACTTTCGCCTGGGTTAAGCAGGAAGGAGGGCCGCCCGAAGGGGCGGCCCTTTCTCTTTTTGCGGCTGTTACAATGTCCGATGCGAGGGTCAGCTTTGATGATTGGCGTCCGAGAAGGTTTCTCTCGGCATAATCGTCATCGACTAAGGGTCGCTACGAGAAATCGCTCTAACCGAGTCCAGGAAGTTCGTAGCTCGTTTTCTAGCGGCGCGAAGTCCGGTGAGTGTATGTAGCGTTGCATGCTGGGTATAGAGATGAGAGCATCATCGCGCCTAATCCGGTTGATTTCGTCTAGATAAGCATCGTCAATGATATCTCGGTCGCGAAGATTCGTTGCGACTGCGCCCACCCTTCGTGAAAGCCCTTCGGCAACCTCAAGGTTGTGTTCTGCGACGTAACCTTCGACGGCCATTTCGACGAGCATTCTCACCAGCGCTGCAATTGCGTTCGGATGAGTGTGTAATTGTAGTGTTTGCAATTCCTCCCAGATCGCGCGCGCGCGCTGCTGTGCACCAATCCAAGGGATGTGCGGTGCGTCACGTGGAATGAACGTGGTTTGCACCGGTGCAGGGCGCGGCCGCCGTCTGCGTGGTGCACGTGGGACTCCCTCTGGCGCCTCGGGCTGCGGTAATCGCTCTTCTTCCCCCGGAAGAGCGCCTTGCTGTTCAAGTTCGTTCAAATAAACGCGCTTGCCAGCGTTATCCCAAAGATCACCAAGGGTTACATTTCGGCGTGCTAGATCGGTTGTTATTCTACTAAGCGCGTCTGTGACGGCTTGGCGGTCGTGAGTAAGCCTCAAAGTCCCTCCAGCGGTGCTGACGCCCACTCGATTTCGGAACTCCTCTGAGGAAAGCAGTCGAGTGAGTGTCGACCAGGGAATGGCCTGTTCCGGAAGCCGATCTTCCGACTGCAAGAATCGTTCTACTTCGGCGGCAACGTTCACGCCGCCTCCAGTGCCTGTGCGTTCGGCGAAATTAAGCTTGGCTCGATCGTTCCAGTCTATCTGTCCGATGCCCTGTTGCGACCCAGTGTGGCGCCGGTGAAGAATCGCGTCGACCACGTCCGGGTCGTTCTCTACCTGACACATTAGGGAGCGCGGGAAGTTGCCTTCCCACATACCGTGCAGTCCTCTGAAAAAAGCCTGCAATTCTTGGTTGGGGGCTCGCTGCGGTTCGAGTACGAGTTTCAAACAAGTGACGCGCCGGTTGCCGTCAAATACGACGAATTCCCGATTTACAGAGCGAACCAGCGGAGGATCGTAGATCGCCCGCTGCTCTGTTATATCGATAGCCAAGTTTCTCATCCGTTGATCATACAAGCGAAAGAGCTCCGCCACGGCTGCCGTTTCGTCGATTAGTTCACCATGGCGATCATTGGCCCGGTTCACGCGCAATTGGCTGATGGGCACCTCTCGGTAAGGCATGCCCTCGCTCCCTCAAAAGTGATCCGGCTTCGTTGACTCTAGACAAGCGTGCTATCGCAGCAAGCGCGAGATGATATGCTAGGACGATGAGCGACGTCCGCGGCACCGTCTGGTCCGACTGGGAAGTCGATGCGATTGTCGCGGATTACTTCAGCATGCTCGGCGACGACCTTGGTGGTCGACCGTATAGCAAGGCTCAGCACAATGAGGCGCTGCAGCAGCTGATTCCGCGTACCCGCAAGTCTATCGAGTTCAAGCATTGCAATATCAGCGCTGTGCTAGAGCGGCTCGGAATTCCCTACGTTGGCGGCTACAGACCGCTCGCGCATTTTCAAAACGCGCTCATTGACAGCGTCGAGCGCTATCTCACGGCCAAGGGGCAGCCGATATTCCAATTCACAGAGGCGGTCCCGGGGCTAGTTGCCGACACGCCGACGCTTTGGATTGGTCCCCCTCCAGAAGTCACTGCGAAGGAGCAAAGTGAGCCCAATCGCCTTCGCCAGCTCGTCCGGAAATTCGATCCGGCTGAGCGAGACGCGCGCAATCGCAAGCTCGGTAGACGAGGCGAGGAGTTGGTTTATCTGCGCGAACAACACGAGCTTCGGGCAGCAGGCCGGGATGATCTGGCGCGCAAAGTCGAGTGGACGTCTGAAGTGCGGGGAGACGGCGCCGGTTACGACATCCGTTCGTTCGATTTAGGTGGCGGCGAGCGGCTGATCGAGGTGAAGACAACCAATGGCCCCGCCAAAACACCGTTCTTCCTTTCAGAGAATGAGAGGGCATTCAGTGACGAGCAACCAGACGCCTTCAAGTTGCTGCGTCTCTACTCCTTTATCGAGAAGCCGAGTGCGTTTGAGATGCGGCCACCGCTGAGCGAACGGCTTGCCCTGAACCCGGTGAATTACCGAGCAAGTTTGATCTGAAGCGAAAGAAACCGCTTTCCTACAGTGTTCCAGATAGGTTAAACACCGGCGCGATTCGAAACTGTTGGCGGTTCGTGGCGGCGCCGGCCCCTCCACCATTCGCTCTTTGGCGAATGGTCCCCCTCCCCTCGAATGGAGGGGCGGAGCAAAGAGGAACAACGACACATGACCAAGATACGAAAAACGCCGCGCTGGGCCGCGGTGTTTTTGCGCGCGCTGGAGCAGTGCGGGGAGGTGCGGCGGGCGGCGGACCTGGCGGGGGTGGATCATACTACCGCGTACAGCCGGCGTCGGAGTCATTCGGACTTTGCCGATGGCTGGGCGGAGGCGCTGGCGGCGTTCGGGGCAAATGGGGAGGAAGGGCGGTCCCTCGACAAGCTCGGGACGAACGTGGGTAGGGACATGCCCTCACCCCAACCCTCAAGCTCCGCCCTGCGGTGCTCGGATGTCCCCCGGACATCCTGCGCGCCTCGCCCCGCGGGCGGGAGAGGGAGTTTTGATGCGGGGGCGGAACTTGCGCTGCAGCCGGGCGCGGAGTCGGTGCGGGTGGCTCGCGCTGGGGCGGGGCGATGGAACGCGGCGGCGGAGAAGCGGTTCTTCGCCGCTCTGGCCGACCGGGCGAACGTTCGCGACGCGGCCGCGGCGGCGGGGTTTTCGACCAACGCCATCTACGCCCGGCGATTGCGGCGGCCCGCGTTCCGGCGCGCGTGGGAAGCGGCGGTCGAGACCGGCAAGGCGCGGCTGCAGATGCTGCTGATGGACGCGGCGGAGAAGGCGTTCGACCCCGAGCTGCTCGACGTGTCCGAGGAGGCGCCCAAGGTCAGCGTCGGCGAGGCGCTCAACATCCTGAAAGCGCGCGAAGGCAAGGAGAAGGAGCTGGGCGCGGGTGCGTCTGGCGGCCGCGGGTGGGGGGACCAGGCCGCGGAGATGAGCCAGGAAGACGAGGACGAGCTGCGCGCGCGCTTCATGGCCAAGCTCGACCGGCTGGTCGCCCAGGACGAGGAGCGCAAGATCGCCAAGGGCTGGACCCGGCACGGCGAGACGCTGGTGCCGCCCGGCTGGGTGCCCGGCGCCGACTATGCCGCGCCGCCCGAAGAGCCGCCCAACCTGTGCGAGGCGGACCGGATCGGCTTGACTTATCGGCCGCCGTCGGCTTGAGACCCGCTTCGCTCGAAGCAGTACTTTGAGCAAGGACCCCTCCACCATCCTGCGGATGGTCCCCCTCCCCCCGAAGCAAAGCTCCGCGGGGAGGAATTCATGGGTTTGTGGTGGCCACCCCGAGCGCCGCCTGGCTGGGGATACCTGACACGGTCCCCCGACGAACGGAGAACAAGCCATGCGGCATCGCGTCGGCCATCGTAAGCTTCAGCGCACCTCGAGCCACCGGGCGGCCCTGTTCCGCAACATGGCGGCGGCGCTGATCAAGCACGAGCAGATCACCACCACCACCGCCAAGGCCAAGGAGCTGCGGCCCTATGTCGAGAAGCTGGTGACCCTGGCCAAGAAGGGCGGGCTGTCGAACCGGCGGCTCGCGCAGGGGCGGCTGATGGACGAGGCGCAGCTGGCCAAATTGTTCGACGTCATCGGGCCGCGCTACGACGGGCGCTCCGGCGGCTATACCCGGATCATCAAGGCGGGCATCCGGATGAGCGACGCCGCGCCGATCGCGATCATCGAGTTCGTCGACCGCGATCCCGACGCCAAGGGCCAGGATTCGGGACCGGTGATGACCGACGAGGACGAGCTCGCCGCCTGAGGCCTAGCGGGCGACCGAGGTGCCGCCGCCGGCGAGAGCAAGCTCGGCCGGCTGGTTCAGATAGGTGATGTAGATCGGCACCGCGCGCGGCAAGGCGACGTGCTGCTCGGGCTCGGGCGACGCGACGACGGGATCGCGGCCAAGCAGCCAGCGGGCGAGTTTCGGCGCATCCTCGAGCCGCACGCAGCCGTTGCTGACCGCGCGCTCGTCGCTCGCGAACAGGTCCTTCTTTGGAGTGTCGTGCAAGAAAATCCCGTGGCCGTTGGGGAAGCCGAACTTGACCTGGCCCATCGAGTTGCCGGGGCCCGGCAGCTGGCGGACCTTGACCGTCGTGCGGCCGGCGGCGACCGCCTTCCAGTCGACGCTCTCGGGCGAGATTTCGGGAGCGTTTTCGTCGAAGCTCGCGAGCACCTGGTAATTGTGCTTGCGAAGATAATCGACGCCGTCCTTGAGGACGCGCGGGGCGATGATCTTGCGAGCCAGGTCGGCCGGCACGTTCCAGTAGGGATTGAGGGTCGCGTAATAGATCTTGCTGGCGATGGTCGGGGTCTGCGCGTCGGCCTTGCCGACGATCACCCGCATCGTGTCGACCACCTGGCCGTCCTCGACCATGAACAATCGCGCCGAGGCGGCGTCGACCAGCAAATAGCGGCCGCGCTTGGGATAGACCGGTGAGCCGAAGTCGGCGGGCACAGCCATGGCGGCGGCCGGAGTCGCCGCTGACGCAGGCGTCACTCCGATCGCGGGCACGGCAGAAAACAGCAGCGCAGCAACAGCGCCGCGGGACAGGGTCCGCAGAAACACGGTAATTCTCTTTTCTTTAAAGCCTTTTGACGTTCCAACGCGCGTGCCGCGCGGCGGGTTGCAAAAATTCTTGACATGTTACGAATCAGGACTCGCGACTCGGCGCCGACTCGAGCTTTGCGAGTCGGATTTGCGCCCTCCGTTGCTCGGTCCAGCGCACAATCAGGGCGAGCTGGCCTGGAACAAGCGGCAACGCGGCGAGTCGCGGCCTTCGGCGCCCCTAACTTGAACGGTTGCCGGTTTGCCGAGGCGCCCGGTTGCGCTGACTGACGGCCGCGACGGTCGGGCCGGCTTCGGACCGGTGGGCGGCATCTTCGAGGTTGCGGTGGAGCGGCCGGTGGACGAACGGCACGATCGCCCCGAGCGCGGCGCCCCACACGACCAGCGACAGGAACACTCCGAGGGCGGCAGTGCCGGCCGGCGCCTCCCCGCCGCTGACGATCGGCAGGACCATCACCGCTCCGGCCGCCCAGACGACGAAGCCGAACGCCATCCCGAACAGCCAGCCGCCGCGAGGATGGTTCGCGGCGCGCCCGAACAGACGCGCGTAAACGGCGCCGGCGAGCGCCATCAGCGGCCAGCCGGCGAGAAGCGTGGCGAGGATGCCAATGCCGAGGATCCGCGCCTCGACCTCGAGCGAGCCGAACGCGTGCAGCAGGGCGATCGCCGGAGCGGTCGCCAGCAGGCCGCTCAGTGCTCCGGCGAGCAGCGGCCGCTGAGTCGGGCCGGGATCGTAGCCGTGGGCGCCAAGGAAGCCGGCCATCAGTCGACCAGCTCGGCAAGCGCCGGGCACTCGCCAAAGCCCGGCTGGTCGCGGTGCATGTCGATCAAATGCTTGTACGAGAGACCCACCGCGCGCGGGTCGCGGTTGAGGTCGAACAGCCCGACCGGATCGACTCCGCCGAGCGGCTTGCCCAGCCCGATCGCCCAGTCGATCTGGTCGGTGAGGCTGTACCAGGTGAACCCGACGAGCGGCGCGCCGGCGCCGCGCAGCAGCTGGACATTGTGCCACTGCCGCCACAGCCAGCGCGGTCCATCGGATGCGTCGAGCCGGTTGGTCTCGGTGTGCATCATCGTCCGCCGGTAGCGCTCGTGGTACTGGTTGGCGATCACGTACCAGCCGAACAGCTCGCCGAGCGCGCGGCCCCGGCCGTCATTGTCGACCAGCCGCTCGTTCCATTCGTAATAATCGAGTCCGAGGATCGTTCGCCGCGGCACCTCGCGGGCGAGGAAGCGGCGATAATCGTCCTCCATCCCGTGCTCGCGCAGCTTGGCCAGCATCGGGTCGCAAACGGGGTGCGCGAAAATCAGGTCGAGCGGCAGGAAGCGCCGCTCGTTCTCGAAAGCGGCAATCGCCTCGATCCGCTCGTCGGGGCAGCACGGCTGGCAGAACTCGCTGCTCTCGCTGTTGACGAAAATGGCGTCGGGCCGGTGGCGAAGGATCGCCTCGGTCATCCGGGCGCTCGATCCGGCGAGGTTGAAGGCGGCGGTGAGGAACGCCTTGTCGTCCTTGAGCTGCTCGTTCCAGACCCCGTCGAGCGCGCTCATCCGGGCGCAGACGTACATCTCGTTGACCGGCGTGTAGAAGCGCACCCACGGGTAGCGCTGCGCGAAGGCCGCCGCATATTCGCCCAGCGCCTGGGGCAAGTCGGCGTTCTGGAAGTTGCCGAGCCAGCCCGGCACTCCGAAATGGCACAAATCGACGATCGGCTCCGGGCCATGGTCGCGAAGATCGGCCATCGGCTCGTCGGCGAGATCCCAGTTGTACTGGCCGGGCGCGGTGAACATCAGGTGCAGCGGCGGACCGTAGCGCAAATGAGTGACCCCGATCTCGCGGGCGAGCTCGAAATCCTGGCTCCAGCGCTCGTAATGGCCGGTGCCGCGCATCTGGTCGCGCCGCCAGCGGCCCCCCTCGATGGTCGGATAACTACACTCGATCCCGGTCGCGAAAATAAAGCTTCGGCTGTCGCCTCGGCGGGCGCTGCGAGGCGGGCTGGACCGGCGCGGCGGATGCATCCGGACCGGCGGCGGCCGATCGGCGGGATAGCCGACCGGGCGAGTGTAGAGGGCGCCGATGGTGAGGCCGAAGATCGCGTGGCCGAGCAGCAACCCGCCAAGATGGCCGGCGCTCAGGTCGGGCAGCAGCAGCGAGGGCGTCAGTGTGACGATCGCCGCTTGGGAATGCATCAGCTCGAGTTGCGGGCCGACGATCAGCAGCGCCAGCGTGGCCGGGAGCAGGCTGACGGCGAGCCCTTGAAGCGGCGGCGGCCAGTCGAACCTCGCCCAGAAGAAATAGGCGTAGAATAGCGCCCAGGCGACCCCGACCGCCATGTGCGCGGCCATTCCGACCGGCCACCAGACGAGCGCCGGTCCGTCCGGGGACACCAGGGTTCCGAGGCCGCGGACGATGTCGAACAGCGGGATTCCGGCGAGGATCAGGCCGCGGACCACGGCTTCCCAGGCGAGCGCGCCCGCCGCGCCGGCGAGCGCCGCCTTGCGCAGCGCGACGACCCGGATCAAGCGCCCGGCCCCTTAATGGGCGCGGTCGCGGTCGATCACGCCGACGCCGTGGCGGTAGACGAGGTCGCCGCCCCTCCAGCCGCTGAAGATCAGGATCAGAACGACCGCGCCGGACAGATAGAGTCCGAGCGACAGGACATTGTCGTCGCCATCGAGCCGGATCGCCAGATTGACGATCGACAGGACGACCGCCGCGACGTTCGCGATCATGTGCTGGAGCGCATGGTTGAGCCGCCGGATCCGGTCGTCGCCCATGAAGTCGATCAGTCCGAAGGCCGCGGCAACCAACGCCGTGCCGATGCCAAAGCCGATCAGCCACCGCGATGCGGTCGCGAACCCCGTGTCCCCGTAAGCGAGGAACAACAGGTCGGTGACGAACGCGCCGACCAGGCAGGTAATCGGAAACGGGATCAGCATCGGATGGATCGGGTGGGTCCCGATGCGGGCCGTGCTCCGCGGGTGATCGTGAACCCCACGGTTGTCGTCGATATCGTTCATTTGCCGTC
This sequence comes from Sphingomonas sp., assembly GCF_013812825.1. Classification (GTDB taxonomy): domain Bacteria; phylum Pseudomonadota; class Alphaproteobacteria; order Sphingomonadales; family Sphingomonadaceae; genus Sphingomicrobium. Next base: position 43,059 of record NZ_JACCSU010000018.1, read on the forward strand.
TCCTTTGTACTTTGCGCCCAGCAGCCCGGCGCCGACGGCCATCGCCGCGCCCGCCGCCAGCCAGCCGCGGTGCTCGCTGGCCCACAACAGCGGCGAGCGGGTCTTCGCGCCCTCGCCGAAACGGCCGTGGGCGCCGTGATCGCCCGCCACCGGCTCGAACAGATTGTCCTTCCGGCCCGGCTCGAGCGGCTGCTCATCCTGCTGGCCTTCGATGCCGGTCATGGCGAGATAGCGGTCGAGCAGCGGTGAAATCAGCTTGTCGGCGAAAATCGCCTGGTAGGCGGGCGCGCCGACGATCCATTGCTTGCGGCTGGAATGGGCGGCTTTCCAGATCGCCCGGGCGGCGACTTCGGGCTGGTAGACCGCTCCGACCGGCTGCGGGCGGCCCCTGAGATGGGCCCGGACCCAGTCGAATTGCGGCGTGTTCACGCCCGGCAGCTGGACCATCGCGAGGCGCACCTTGCTGTCCATCGCGAGCAGCTCGGCGCGCAGCGAATCCTGGAAGCCCTGGAGCGCGTGCTTGGCCGCGCAATAGGCCGACTGCAGCGGAATGCCGCGGTAGGCGAGCGCCGATCCGATCAGGACGATCGAGCCGCAGTCGCGCGCAATCATGTGCCGGAGCGCCGCCCGAGTCCCGTGGATCTGCCCGTAGAAGGTGACGTCGACGACCCGGCGGAACTCCTCGAGGCTCATGTCCATGAAGCGCGAGAAAATGCCGGCGAAGGCGTTGTTGACCCAGATGTCGATGCGGCCGAACTCGTCGATAACGCGGTCGGCGGCGCGGTCGACCTGATCGGGGTCGGCGACGTCGGCCGGGATGGCCAGCGCCTGGCCGCCGAGCTGCTCGACTTCCCTGGCGGCTGCGTCGAGGCCGTCGCGGCCGCGCGCGATCAAGGCCACCGAGCAACCGCGGCGCGCAAACTCGCGCGCGGCGGCCCGGCCGATCCCGGCGGACGCGCCGGTGATGACCGCGATTTCGGTCATTCAATTCTCCGCTGTGCTGGAATCCAAATGCCACCGCATCCCCGAAGTTCCGAAAAGGCGCCCCGCTGCCCCTTGCCGAGCCGTCGCCTCCTTGCCACTAAGGCGGGCGAGGGGGTCGGGAATGGCCGAGATCAGCGCCGAGGATTACGAAAGGCATCTCAAGCCGCTCACCAAGGAGCTGAGCGCGATGGCGCGCTGGGTCGCCGAGACCGGGCAGCGGGTCGTCGTCCTGTTCGAAGGCCGCGACACCGCCGGCAAGGGCGGCTCGATCGACATGATCGCCCGAGTGCTCAACCCGCGGCAGTGCCACGTCGTCGCCTTGTCCTCCCCCAACGAGCGCGAGCGCGCGCAATGGTATTTCCAGCGCTACGCCGCGCATTTGCCGCCGAGGGGCGAAATCGCGCTGTTCGATCGCAGCTGGTACAACCGCGCCGGGGTCGAGCCGGTGATGGGCTATTGTTCGGACGCCGACACTGGCGCGTTCCTGCGCGCGGTGCCCGAGTTCGAGCGGCACCTCGTCGAGGACGGCATCCTGCTCTACAAATATTGGCTGTGCTGCGACCAGGACAAGCAGGAGCAAAGGTTCGAAAACCGCCGCCGCAACCCGCTGAAACGCTGGAAGCTGTCGCCGATCGATGTCGCCGCGCGCAGCCAATACGACGCCTACACGCAAGCGCGCGAGACGATGCTCGCCGCGACCCACACCGAATTCGCGCCCTGGACCCTGGTCGACTTCAACGACCAGGCGCTGGGCCGGCTGACCCTGCTCCGCGACCTGCTCGACCGGATCCCGGATACCGAGCTGCCATTGAACGAGATCGACTGGCCGCCGCTGCCCGGTCCCGCCGGCAAGGAGCGGTTCGGAGTGCTCCAGCCGATCCCCAATTACCGGGCCTGATAGCGGGCCTGAACGCGGCGATTGCGGAGCGCTGCGAAAAGCGTAGCTTGAGCGGCATGACGCTTGCTCGGCAGGGGGCTCTGGTTCGGGAGGGAGAGCGATGAAGGCGTGGCGGTTGTTCGCTCAGTTGAGCGCTTACTATCTGGTCATCGCGGTGCTGGTTTACGCCGCCTTGATGCTGTTCCCCTGGGTCCGCGACTACCTCCCGGTCGGCGGAGTCGAGGAGCTGATCAACCAGCCGCAGCAGGCGGGAGCGAACGGGCTCACCGGAGTCCAGGTCCAGCAGACCGAAAACGTCGCCAATCTCGGCGAGAGCCTGTTCTGGCTGTCGACCGCGATCGTCGGCGCGCTGCTGACCGCGCTGCCGGTCAGCTGGACCTACATGGCGATCCGCCACGGCGACGAATACGACCAGTCGCTGATCAGCACGATCATCATCCTGCCGCTGGTCGTCACCGGAATCGTCGTCATCGTCCAGAACTCGCTGGCGCTGGCGTTCTCGCTCGCCGGGATCGCCGGCGCGGTGCGCTTCAAGAACTCGCTCAAGAGCTCGGGCGATGCGTTGTTCATCCTGCTGTCGGTCGGCATCGGCCTGTCGGCGGGGATCGGCGCGGTCGAGCTCGCGGTGGTGATGTCTGTCGCCTTCAACTACGGCTTCCTCGCCTTGTGGTTCACCGAATATGGCGAGCGCGAGGGGATGAAGCGCTACATGAGCGACTTCGAGATCGATCAAGCGGCCGCTCCGCCGACGGCCGTTCGTCCGGCGGCTGCCCCTCCAGCCGGGACGCCGGCCGAATAGGCCTTAATTGAGGCAGGTGCGGAACAGCTTGGCGGCCATCCTGCGGTCGTCGGCGATGTCGGCGAAAAAGCTGTCGAGATAGGCGGTCGCGCGCCGCCGCGCCGGCTCGTCGAGCGGGACCTGGCCGAGCACCGCCAGAAGCGGGCCGCGGCGAGCTCGAAACTCGGCGGCGATGGCCAGCGCGTGCGAGTTGTGCGCGCAGAAGCCCGCGTAGCGGCGCTCGCGGACCTGGCCGATGCCGTCGGGGGTGACCGCGTAGGGCGCGTCGACCAGGCCCGAGAAATCGAAGTCGTACGGCACCGGCACCAGGCTTCCGCCGGGGCCGGGCTCGATCAGGCGGCTGTTGTGGCAGCAGCCTTCGCCCGGCGGGCCGGCGCGGATCGACCAGTCGCGGTTGCCGATCATATATTCGAACAAGGCGACCCGGGCGGAGTCGGTAGGGCTCAGCCGGCCGGTCGCGACTCGGTCGCCGGCCGCCGCCCGGCGCATCCCGTTGCGCGCCGCGACGTCCTCGATCTGCTCGATGAAAAAGCCGACCCGGCTGGTCACCGGACGATTGTCGTCATTGACATAGTCGACCGTCGCCAGCCGTGCCCGGAAGCTCGCCGGGGTCAGCAGATTGTAGAGGCGGTAGGCGGCGTATTCGAGCAGCAGATGCTGCTGGAACGAAGCGGCGGCGCGGCAGTGGGTGACCAGCTTGAGCTGGCGCTGGCCGGCGAACAGGGACGGCGGCGCGGGCTGGGCCTGGAAGCGGACCCGGAGCGGCGGGAACTGGCAGGTTTCGCGCTTCAATCGGGTGATCCCGCGCGGCGACAGCAGGATCGCGTGCGTCTCGGCCGGCGTTCCGGGCACCGCCAGCACCCCGGCTCGGGAGTCGCGCGAATGCTGGGCGGTCTGCGCGATCCTGGTGATCGGTCCGGTGATCGTGAAGCGGATCGGATGGTCGCTGGCGAACAGGGGCTTGGGCGGCGCTTGCGCCAAGGCCGCGGTTGCCAGCCCGAGGACGGCGGCGATCAGGCCGAGGCGGCGGAGCGTCATGGCCGGCGGCCCCCGACCGAGCCGCGGTCCCAGCTGTGGGGCACCAGCCGGTCGCCGACGATCTCGAGGTAGCTGAGCTTGCCGCCGTAATAGCGCGAAATGCCGGTATCGATCAGCGCCAGCCGGCCGCCGTGGCTAATCGCGATCCCGGCGCGGTTGGGCGTGTGGGCGATCACCATCCGCTTGGCGCCGGTCGAGCGAAGCACGGTCGCCAGCTCCGCCTCGGGCGGCGGATAGGCGGTCGCCGGGTGCGCCTGCCCGGGAGCGGCGGCGCGAGCCTCGCTGTCGCTCGCTCGGGTCGCATAGCCGCGATACCAGAGCGGCCCGAACGGGTCGTGGATGATGGCGGTCGGAGCCTCGGTCCGGCTGGCGAGCGCGGCCGCGGTCAGCCGGTTGATCTCGTCGACCCGGACTCCGGCGTAGCGGACGCTGACGCCGCCGTGGACGAACAAATTGTCGCCGATGCGGGCGACCGCGGGGTTGGCGATCGTCCACCGCCCGAGCGCGCCGCTCGGGCTCCACGCGGCCCGGTGCTCGAGCTTGCCGGGCGGGTTGGCGGCCAGCCAGGCGGAACGGATCGCGGCATCGCTCATCGCCGGCGCGACGGCTCGGTGGGCGGCGACGATCGCCGCCTGGTTGGCTTCATAGACTCGGCGGCGCAGGCGGTCGGAACCGGCGTTGGCGAAAGCCGCGAACTCGCCCGGGTGAACGTAGCGCAGGTCGTCGGTCATGTTCATCGCTTCGTGATTGCCGACGACGACCACGACCCGGCCGCCCGACCGCCGTGCCTGGCCCTGCAGCCGCATCAGGTGACGGATGATCTTGAGCGAATCGGGGCCGCGGTCGGTAATATCGCCCAACTGGACGAGGACCGTCGAGCCGCCCCTCCAGCGGTTGCGGCCGTCGATCAGCCGCGCCCGCAAGGCGATCTCGCGCCACGCTTCAAAATCGCCGTGGAGGTCGCCGACGGCGACGATCCGCTGCGGTGGGGCGGCGATCGTGGGCTCGGTCATCATCGACGCGGCGATCGCAAACGCAACAGCGAGCCGCCAGATCCTCCTGATCAACTGCCTGCCTCCCCCGCGCCCGCAAGGCGCCGAGCCTAGCAAAGGCGCAGCGAAGAATCCAAACACGCTTTCGGCGAGCGCCGGGAAGCCAGCCTGCTCAGGAGTTTTGCGGGGTTCCTGGCTTGGCCGGGACGGTCTTGCACACCCTTTGCGTGCCCAGCCGGGTGCCCGTCGATTCCTCTTCGAACTCCTCGCACACGCGAGTCTCCGCCTGCGGCCTGGCCGCCGGCTTGGCGGCCTCGACCGGGACGGCGGGCTGGGTCGCGCAGGCGGCGATCATGCTGCTCAACGCCAGCATGGCCAAGCACTTGTTCATCGGGCACTCCTCGTTCCAGGTCCGCGGCGGTGTTGAGCAGCGGCGGACGAATCCGGCCATGCCGATTTCGACCAACGGCCTGCAGGGACGCGCCAATGACCGAGCGCGGCTCGACCGCGACCGCCGCAACCCAGGCCGGGCGGACGGAACATTGACGTCAAGGGGGCTTTTTAACCCTGCCGCTGCTAGGGAAGCGCGCGTGGGGCAGGATGACGTCATGAAAATGAAGTTCGCGCTCGCGGCCGTGGCCTTGTCGGCGGCGGTTGGCCTGCCGGATGCTGCGGACGCCCGCTCCAAGCCGCCGCTGCGCAACCCGGCGCTGCTCAACATCGGCTTCGTCTGTCACTGGCAGGCCCGCTGCATCAAGCAGCAGCAGCGGTCGATGAAGCAGGCGCTCGGCTATGTGAAGAAATACCGGCCGCCCGCGTGGAAGGTGCAGGTTTGCAACCGCAACTCGTCGCGCAACGGAACCCGCAAGGACTGGATCGGCTTCGACAATTGCATCCGCAACCCGGCGGTGCGCCCGCCGCCGCCGCCGCCGCCGCGGCCGAAGAGGAAGCGGCGGCGCTAGAACGGAACGCGGGCGGGCCTCGCGGCTTGTCGACCACCCGTTCCTGGTGCTGGTCCGCGACAAGCAGACCGGCGCAGTGCTGTTCCTGGGACGGATCGCGGCGCCCTGATTTTCGGCGAAACGGCGCCCTCACTCTGCGCGGATGTCGAAGCGGCGGGCGGTGGGCATGCTGCTGGTGAGGCCGCCGTCGACGACCAGCGCCTGGCCGTTGACGTAGCTTGACTCGTCGGATGCGAGGAACAGGGCGGCGTTGGCGATCTCATCGGGCTCGCCGCCGCGCTGGAGCGGGTTGAGCTCGCCGATTCGGTGGGCAACCCCGTTGTCTCGCGCCGCCTTGTAGATGAGCTCGGTCATCCCGGTTTCGATGAGGCCGGGGCAGATCGCGTTGACCCGGATGTTGGTTCCGGCAAGCTGGTTGGCGGCGGTCTGGACGAGGCTGACGACGCCCGCCTTGGCCGCCGAATAGGCCGCTCCACCGGCGCCCGAGCGAAGCCCCGCGACGCTGGCGGTGCAGATGATCGAGCCGCCGCCGCGCGCTTTGAGATGCGGCGCGGAATGCTTGATGGCGAGGAACGGGCCAATCAGGTCGACGCGCAGGATCTCCGCCCAGTCCTCGGCGGTCTGGTCGAAGATCGACGCGAGGCCGCCCGAGACGCCGGCGTTGGCGAAGACGATGTCGAGACCGCCGTGCGCCGCGACCGAGTCCGCGATCAGGCGCCTGACGTCATCCTCGTTGCCGGCGTCGGCCGCGACGATGCCGTCGGCGGCGGCGAGATCCGAGCCGACGACCGTGGCTCCTTCGCGGCGGAACAGCTCGGCCGCCGCCTTGCCGATCCCCGACGCGGCGCCGGTGACGATCGCGACCTTGCCGCCGAGGCGCCCTTTGCCCATGCTCATTCCCCTATCCGAACCACCGCTGTTATAGCGACCCCGCTATCCGGAGCCGCACCATGGATTTCAACCTGTCACCAGCCGACGTCGAGTGGCGCGACCGGGTCAAGGCCTTCATGGATTTGGAAGTTCGGCCGCGGCGCAACGAGTATGACCGTCAGCAGGAGCAGGGCGAGCGCTGGAAGGTGCTGCCGGTGGTCGAGGAGCTCAAGGGCAAGGCGCGCTCGGCGGGGCTGTGGAACCTGTTCATGCCGCCGACCCACGGCGCGCCCCAGGTCGACGACAGCTTCGAGTTCGACGGACCGGGCCTGAGCAACCTGCAATATGCGCTGTGCGCCGAGGAGATGGGGCGAATTCTGTGGGCGAGCGAGGCGTTCAACTGTTCGGCGCCCGACACCGGCAACATGGAGGTGCTGCACCGCTACGGGACCCGCGAGCAGAAGGAGGAATGGCTAAAGCCGCTGATGGGCGGCGAGATCCGCTCGGCGTTCCTGATGACCGAGCCCGACGTCGCGTCCTCCGACGCCACCAACATCCGCTGCCGGATCGAGATGCGCGGCAACCCCGGATCGGGGTCCGGGGCAGGCTATGTGGTCAGCGGCCGCAAATGGTGGTCGAGCGGGGCCGGCGATCCACGCTGCAAGCTGGCGATCGTGATGGGCAAGAGCGACGAGCAAGCCGCCACCCACCAGCAGCAGTCGATGATCCTCGTGCCGATGGACGCCGACGGAGTGAAGGTCGTCCGGCACCTGCCGGTGTTCGGCTACGACGACGCTCCGCACGGCCACATGGAAGTCGAGCTCGACGAGGTGCGCGTTCCGGCGTCGAACATCCTGCTCGGCGAGGGGCGCGGGTTCGAGATCGCGCAGGGGCGGTTGGGGCCGGGGCGGATCCACCATTGCATGCGGATGATCGGGGTCGCCGAGGAAGCCCTGGAGGCGACGGCCAGGCGGCTGCTGTCGCGAACCGCGTTCGGCAAGACGCTCGCCGAGCAATCGGTGTGGGAGGAGCGGATCGCCGACGCCCGGATCGACATCGAGATGACCCGGCTGCTGTGCCTGAAGGCGGCCGACATGATGGACCGGGTCGGCAACAAGGCGGCGCAGGGCGAGATCGCGATGATCAAGGTCGCCGCTCCGCGAACCGCTCTCAAGGTGCTCGACGACGCGATCCAGGCGCACGGCGGCGCCGGAGTGTCGTCGGACTTCCCGCTGGCGAGCGCCTGGGCGTCGGTGCGCACGCTGCGCCTCGCCGACGGGCCCGACGAGGTCCACCGCCGGGCGATCGCTCGGCTGGAGTTCAACAAGCATCGATGAGCGCAGAGCCGCTCGATCAGCAGGCGCTCGGCGGGTGGCTCGAGGCGAACGTCGCGGGTTTCCTGCCGCCGTTCGAGCTGACCAAATTTCCGTCCGGCCAGTCCAACCCGACCTACCGGATCACCGCCGCGTCGGGCGATTATGTGCTTCGCCGCAAGCCGTTCGGAAAGTTGCTTGCCTCGGCGCACGCGGTCGACCGCGAATATCGCCTGCTGTCGGCGCTCCATCCGCTCGGCTTCCCGGTGCCGCGGCCACTGGCGCTGTGCAGCGAAGCGGACGTGATCGGCGCGATCTTCTACGTGATGGAGCTGGCCAGGGGCCGCCCCTATGCGAACGGCGCGCTCCCCGAGTTCGATCCGGCGACTCGGCGGGCGATGTACGACCAGCTGATCGACACGCTCGCCGACCTGCACGTCATCGACCCGAACGCCGCCGAGCTCGGCGATTTCGGCAGACAAGGCAATTACTTCGAGCGCCAGGTGGCGCGCTGGACGCGTCAGTACCGGGACTCCGAGACCGATTATCTGCCCGAGATGGAGCGCCTGATCTCGTTCCTGCCGCAGACCTTGCCCGAGCAGTCGCGAACCTCGATCGTCCACGGTGACTATCGGATCGACAATGTCATGTTCGACGGCGACGGGACACTGACGGCGGTGCTCGACTGGGAGCTGGCCACGTTAGGCGATCCGGTCGCGGACTTCTCCTATCTGGCGATGCAATGGGTGATGCCGGCGGACGGCGGGGCGGCGTTGGGCGGGCTCGACCTCGCGGCGCTCGGAATCCCGTCGCTCCACGAAATCGTGGAGCGATATTCCGAGCAGTCGGGAGTGACGATCGGAGCCAACCTCAACTGGTACTTCGCCTACAATCTGTTCCGCCTCGCGGGGATCGTCCAAGGCATCAAGAAACGGCTGATCGACGGCACCGCGAGCCACTCGAATGCCGCCGACATCGCGGCGAAAGTGCCGACCCTGGCAAAGGCGGCATGGAGCTTCGCGCAGAAGGCGTAGGCCCTCTTTTCAAACGAAAGGCGCGCCTGCTAGGCCGAAGCACCTCCATCGAAGCGAGACAATCATGCGTTCGAGTTTTTGCGCCGCGAGCCTGGTTCTCGCCGCCTGCACCCCGCCGCCGGACCAGCTGCCGCCGCCCCCACAAGTCGTCCAAGCGGCGCCCGAGCCGGCCCCGCAGGCACCTCGCATCGCTTACCCGGAGACACGGCGCATGGATCTGGTCGAGACGCAGTTCGGAACGGCGGTTCCGGACCCCTATCGCTGGCTCGAGAACGACGTCCGCACCGATCCGGAAGTGCGCGCCTGGGTCGAGGCGCAGAACGCGGTCACCAACGCATTCCTCGCCACCCTGCCGGGGCGCGCGCCGTTCAAGGCGCGGATGACCGAGCTTTACGATTACGAGCGGTTCGGGATTCCCGAGAAAAAGGGTGGGCGCTACTTCTACACCCGCAACAGCGGCTTGCAGAACCAGGCCGTGCTCTATGTCCGCGACCGCCTCGACGGGGAGGGGCGGTTGCTGATCGACCCCAATATATGGTCGGCCGACGGCGCGACCGCATTGGCCGACTGGGTGCCGAGCGAGGACGGCACGAAGCTGCTCTATTCGATCCAGGAAGGCGGCAGCGATTGGCGCACCGTGCGGGTGCTGGACGTCGCCACCGCCAAGCCGCTCGCCGACGAGGTGAAATGGGTGAAATTCTCCGGCCTCGAATGGGCCAAGGACGGCTCGGGATTCTTTTATTCGCGTTTCCCCGAGCCGGCTGCCGGCGCCGCCTTCCAGTCGCTCAACAAGAACCAGGAAGTCTACTTCCACAAGCTGGGAACGCCGCAGTCGGCCGACCGGCGGATGTTCGCGACTCCAGCCAAGCCCGACATCGGCCATTACGCCGAGGTCAGCGACGACGGCCGATGGCTGGTGGTGACCTCGTCGACCGGCACGGACGAGCGCTACGAGGTGACGCTCGTCAACCTGCGCCGGCCGGCGGCCAGGCCGCGGGTGCTGATCCCCGGCTTCGAGCACAATTACACGTTCATCGGCAACCGCGGCCCGACCTTCTATTTCGTCACCAACGAAGGCGCCCCGCGGCAGAAGATCGTCAGCCTCGACATCGCCCGCGCGGGAGCCAAGCCGACGACGGTGGTGGCGGAAGACGAAGCAACCCTGACCGGCGGCTCGCTGGTCGGCGGGGCGCTGGTTGCCGCTTATATGAAGGACGCGAAATCGGATGTCCGGGTGCATGGGCCGAACGGGACGTTGAGGCGCGTCATCGACCTGCCGGGCATCGGCACGGCCGGCGGTTTTTCCGGCGACTATGACGACCCGGAAACCTTCTTCGCCTTCACCAGCTTCAATCGCCCGACGACCATCTACCGCTATGACGTGGCGAGCGGAGCGGCGAGCGCCTGGGCGGCGCCCAAGGTCCAGTTCAACGCCGACGATTATTCGGTCGAGCAGCGCTTCTACACGTCCAAAGACGGCACCCGCGTGCCGATGTTCGTGGTGATGAAGAAGGGGCTCGACCGCACCGGCGGGTCGCCGACCGTGCTCTACGGCTACGGCGGCTTCTATTCGGCGGTCACTCCGGGCTTCTCGTCGACTCGCCTCGCCTGGCTCGAGGCCGGCGGGGTTTACGCGTCGGCCAACATCCGCGGCGGCAGCGAATATGGCAAGGCATGGCACGACGCCGGACGGCTCGCCAACAAGCAGAATGTGTTCGACGATTTCATCGCCGCGGGCGAATATCTGAAAGCGCAGGGCATCGCTTCGCCCAAGGGCCTGGCGATCGACGGCGGCTCGAACGGCGGGCTTCTCGTCGGGGCGGTGATCAACCAGCGCCCGGACCTGTTCGACGCCGCGCGCCCGGCCGTCGGGGTGATGGACATGCTTCGCTTCGACCGCTTCACGGCCGGGCGCTACTGGGTCGACGATTACGGCTATCCCGACAAGGAACCCGACTTCCGGACGCTGCTCGCCTACTCGCCCTATCACAACCTGCGGCGCGGGGTGTCGTACCCGCCGGTGCTTGCGACCACCGCCGACACGGACGACCGCGTCGTTCCCGGCCACAGCTTCAAATATATCGCCGCGCTGCAAGCCGCCGATCCCAACGGAGCGCCGCATTTGATCCGGATCGAAACCCGCGCCGGCCATGGCTCGGGCAAGCCGACCACCAAGATCATCGAGGAAGCCGCCGACGTCTACGCTTTCCTCGCGCATTTCACCGGACTGCGCGTCGGCCAGCGCTGAGGGTCCCACTCGGCTATTCGTCCGCGATCCTCGCTCGTCGGCGGCAATAGCTGAACGGCAGCAAACGGCGCATTCAGCCGTGGTGCAATGCTCCTCGTCCATGAACCCCGACTGGGTCGCCGTGCGTTTAGCCGGTGAGTCGTTTTTGGATGCTTTTTGAATCAAGGAGAGTGGCCATGAAGGCTGTTTCGAAAATTCTGGCAGGCGGCATCGGACTTGCCGCGCTCGCCAGTGCGGCCCCCGCGGCCGCTCAATATTATCCCGGTTACGGTCAGCCCAACATCCTCGGCCAAGTGCTGAACCAGGTGCTTGGCGGTGGCCGGAGCTACGGGATCCATCCTCAAGCGGCGGTGCAGCGTTGCGCGGCCGCGGTCGAGCAGCGCATCAACCAGCGCTACCGGCCAGCCTACACTCCGTACGGCGGTTACGGCCAGGGCGGCTACGGCGGCTATGGCGGCTACGGCGGCCAAAATGCCTACGCTCAGGGTGGTGCGCGAGTGCTTGGAGTGACCAGCGTCGAGCGCCGTTCCAGCAACGGCCTGCGCGTGCGCGGAGTCGCCACCGCCAACGCTCAAATGAGCGGCTACGGCCAGTACGGCGGTTACGGCCAGGGCGGCTACGGCGGCTATGGCGGCTACCAGGGCGGCTACCAGGGTGGTTACCAGGGCGGTTACGGCGGCTATGCCCCGCAGCCGACGGCCGAGCTGAGCTTCAAGTGCAACGTCGATTCTCGCGGTTACATCACCGACATCGATCTCGACCGCAACACCTACGCCTACGGTCGGCGCTACTAAAGCGATCGCCCGTTCCGGGTGACAGGATGCGCCGGGGCCCACGAGGCTCCGGCGCATTTTTTCATGTGTGCTCCGCCCGCGAAGATTGCATCCGAAATGGGCGTATTGGCAGCAACCGGTTAAGCCCGCCCGACGCATCTTGCGAACCAGGTAACGGCGAGCGGAATGCAGCAAAACACATCACATGGCGGAGTCGAAGCACGGTCGGCCGCCCGGACCAACCTGTTCCTGGCCGCGACCCTGCACTCGGCCGACGTCGCTCACCCGGTGATCATCCGGGACCTGTCGGCGACCGGCGCGCGGATCGAGACCTCCCTCATGACCCAAGCCGGCGACTCCGTGACCCTGGTCCGCGGGGGGCTCAGCGTCGACGCCCGGATCACTTGGCAGGCCGAGCGTTTCTGCGGGCTGAGCTTCACCTCGCCGGTGTCGATCCCGGCCTGGATGACCAATCCGGTGCTCCTGCAAGGGAAGCGTGGAAGGTCACGGGCAGCGGTCGACGGCGAGCTTGCGACGCCCGTTCATCCCGAAGCGGGGAGCGGCAGCGTCGCCGACGAGCTCGCGCGCATCTCGCGCTCGCTTGGGACCGTTGGGCAGATGCTGGCCCACGATCCGGCAGTCCTCCTAAAGCACGGCAGCCAGCTGTTCAGTCTCGGACGGGCGGCCCGAACCCTGGCGGCATTGGCCGAAACCATGCAGGACGACGCTCCGCAAGCACCGGCGCGCACCGCCCGGCCGGATGAACTCGGCGCCTGAACATCACTCGGCGAGCAGTGCGAGCAGCGCGAAGCTCGCCAGCCAGTGCTCGCCCATATAGTCCCCGGCGACATGCGGCAGCGCCGAATCGAGGTGCTCGTCGGCGGCTTGGCGCGCGAGCTCGGACGAGTCGGGCGGCAGGCGGGGCGCCAGGCTTCGCCAGCACCAGGCGCGGCTCAAGTTGAGGCCGTCGAGGTGGGCGATCTTGCCGTCGGTTCGGTCGCTGACGGTCGCTGGGTTGAACAGGGTCGCGGGCTCGTGCTCGGCGAGCCGCGGCAGGAAGGCGGCGAACCAGCGCTCGAAGTCGGCGGCCGGAAGCGACCGCGCCATGCACAGCGCTTCGGTCAGCGACGGCGAGAGGAAATCATCGCCGCTCGGCTCCCACGCCGGGCAGTCGCGATCGTTTTCGAACCAGCTGTGCGCCCGGGCCCGGATCGACGAGCCGAGCGCGGGGTCGAACTCGTCCGCCCAGTCGATCGCCAGAACCAGCGCGAACGCGGTGTTGAAATGGGCGCCCGAACGGATCGGGTAAGTCAGCACGGGCAGGAAAGCGCCAAGGCGATCGGCAAAGGCGCGGGCGAGCGGCTCGAGGGCGGCCGACCAGCCCCGGTCCGGATGGCGCGACGCTTCCAGGTGCAGGGACAAGAGCCAGCCCCAGCCATACGGCCGTTCGAACGTGCGCCGGATCGGCGGGTCGAGATAAGCGACTTCGGCGGCCACCTTGCCGGGCGTGAAGCTGTCGTCGGCGAGCGCAGCGATCTCCTGCGCCTCGGCAATGCCCGGGAACAGGCGCCGAAGCGTCAGCAGGGTCCACCAGCCGTGGACGCAGCTGTGCCAGTCGAAGCTGCCGAAGAAGACCGGGTGGAGGTCGCGCGGCGGCAAGACGTCGGCGTCGCCGGCGAGCACGTGCTCGGGCTTGTTGGGATATTCGCGGGCGACATGGCTAAGCGCGATGCGCGCGAACCGCGATGCCATGGCCGCGTCGAGCTTCATCGGAACGCCGCGAAATAGATGATCAGGATGTTGACCACGAGCATCGGCAGGGCCGTTGCGATTTGCGCTCGGATGACTCCGTACTGGTCCTTGAGCTCGAGCAGCGCGGCGGGCACCAGGTTGAAGTTGGCGGCCATCGGAGTCATCAAAGTGCCGCAAAAGCCGGCGAGCATTCCGACCGCTCCGACCACCGCCGGGTTGCCGTCATAGCCCTGGATCAGCAGCGGCACGCCGATCGCGGCGGCCATCACCGGGAAGGCGGCGAACGCATTGCCCATGATGATCGTGAACATCGCCATTCCGAGCCCGAACACGACAACGGTCAGGAACACGCTGCCTTCGGGGATAATCGCCTGGGTGAGCTGGCCGATGATGGTCCCGACCCCGGCGGCGGCGAACAACACGCCGAGCGCCGCGAGCATCTGCGGCAGGACCGCCGCCCAGCCGATCGCGTCGATCAGCCGCCGCCCTTCCTGCAGCGGCGCGATCGCCGGCGGGCGAAGCCAAGCGAAGATGGTTGCCAGCGCGAGCAGCACCCCGAGGCCGAGCAGCATGTAGGTTTCGCGCTTTTCCTCGAACAATCCGTAATCGCCGAGCGGGGTGTAATTGTAGAGCAAGGTGCCGAAGAGCGCGGTCGCCGGGATGACCAGCGCGGGAAGGAACAGCTTGTTGCCGAGCCGCTCGGACCAGGACTGGCGCTCCACCTCGCTGGTGGTCGGCGGGTGGCTTCGGCCGATGAACCCGAACCCGGCGAGCCCCGCGAGGCCCAGCACCAGCAGGCCGTTGCCGAAATCGCCGATCCAGTCGCCGCCCAGCAGGCTGAGCGCCATCAGGCCCCAGAACGCCGCGTTGCCGAACCGCTTCGGGTTGCCGCCGTCGAGCGCCGACAGCAGGGCGAAGGCCGCGAACATCGACCCGGCCAGCGCGTAGAGCCAGTGGAGCGTGATCATGGCGTTTCACCCCGTTCAGTCCGAACGGCGTCGAGGGGCGCACCTCGACTTCGATCGGCGCGAACGGACAGGCTTCTGTCCAAAAGCAGCAGCCGGGAACCGTGGATGAAGAAGGCGAAAATCGCGGTCGGGATCGCCCACAGAGCCAGCTCGAGCGGCGCCAGATTGTAGCCGTAGGTGACCAGCGTCTGCTGGATGAGGACGATCGAGCCGATGGCGAAGAAGATGTCCTCGCCGAAGAACAGGCCGACATTGTCGGTCGCCGCCGAATAGGCCTTGACCGTCTCGCCGGTCTCCTCGTCGAGGGTGCCGTGCTGCTTCTCGGCCGCGGCCAGCGCCATCGGCGCGACCAGCGGGCGCACCGTCTGCGGGTGGCCGGCGGTCGAGTGAAGGCCGATCGCGGCGGTGATCTGGCGGTAAAGCAGATAGAGGATCAGCAGCCGCCCGGTGGTGGCGTTCTTGAACCCGCGGATCAGGGTCGCGGCGCGCTGCTGAAGGCCGTGGCGCTCGAGCAGGCCGATCACCGGCAGCACGATCCAGACGATGGCGATGATCCGGTTGTCGTTGAACGCCTTGCCGAAGGTCGAGATGACCTCGACGAAATCCATCCCGCCGAGCAGTCCGGTGACGATCGCCGCGGCGGTGACGACCAGCATCGGGTTGAGGCGCAGAGCGAAGCCGGCGACGACCAGGGCGATCCCGAGCAGCGGCCAGTAATTGATCATCCTGCGCTCCCGTAGCCGCCGCCGCCGGGCGTTTCGATGACGAATGAGTCGCCGGGCCCTACCTCGGCCGAGCCCGTGGCTTGAAGCATCTCGATGCTGCCGTCGGAGCGCTCGACCCAGTTGCGGCCGGGCAAGGCGTCGCCGCCGCCGGCGAGGCCGCGCGGCGCAATCCGGCGGCGGTTGGCGAGGATGTTGGCGCGCATCGGCTCCAGGAAGGTGACTCGGCGGACGACTCCGTTGCCGCCGCGGTGGGCGCCGTCACCGCCCGAGCCGCGGCGGATGGCGAACTCGTCGAGCCGAACCGGCAGCCGCGTTTCGAGGATCTCGGGGTCGGTCAGCCGGCTGTTGGTCATGTGCGTCTGCACCGCGTCGGTTCCGTCATGGTCGGGCCCGGCGCCCGAGCCGCCGGCGATGGTCTCATAATATTGGTGCGCGTCGTTGCCGAAGGTGAAATTGTTCATTGTCCCCTGGCTCGGCGCGAGCCGTCCGGTGGCGGCGAACAAGGCGTCGGTGACCGCCTGGCTGGTCTCGACATTGCCGGCGACCACCGCCGCCGGGAACTCCGGGCTGAGCATCGAGGAGTCGGGGACGACCAAGCGGATCGGCCGCAGGCAGCCGTCGTTCATCGGGATCGAATCGTCGATCAGGGTGCGCGAGACGTAGAGCGAGGCCGCCCGGACGATCGAGAAGGGGGCGTTGAAATTGTCGCTTTGCTGGGCGCTGGTGCCGGTGAAATCGAACGTCGCCGAGCGCGCCTTTCGGTCGATCGAGATCGCGACCTGGATTCGGGCGCCATTGTCCATCTCGTAATCGAATGCGCCGTCATCGAGCCGGTCGAGGAGCCGGCGCACCGATTCCTCAGCGTTGGCGAGGACATGGCCCATGTAGGCCGCGACAACGTCGGCGCCGTAATCGCGTACGGTTTCGACCAGCGCTTCGGCGCCGCGCACGCAGGCGGCGAGCTGGGCGCGAAGGTCGGACAGATTGCGGTCGGGCTTGCGCGCCGGATAGGGGCCCGAGGTCAGAAGCGCCCGCGTTTCGGCTTCGAGGAAGCGGCCCTCGTCGACCAGCAGCGCGTTGTCGATCAGCACGCCTTCCTCGCCGATGGTCCGGCTGTCGGGCGGCATCGAGCCGGGGGTGATCCCGCCGACGTCGGCGTGGTGGCCGCGCGCGGCGACGAACGCCGAAGGAGCGCTGGCGGAGTCGTCGTAGAACACCGGGACGATGACGGTGATGTCGGGCAAATGGGTGCCGCCGCGGTACGGGTCGTTGAGCACATAGGCGTCGCCGCGGCGGATTCCGCGGCCATCGCGAGCGCCTCCGTCGGCATCCGGTCCGCGGCTGTCGATGATGGTTTTGATGCTCTCGCCCATCGAGCCCAAATGGACCGGGATGTGCGGAGCGTTGGCGATCAGCGCTCCGCCGGCATCGAACAAGGCGCAGGAGAAATCGAGCCGCTCCTTGATGTTGACCGAGGTCGCGGTCGATTGCAGCGCGACGCCCATTTCCTCGGCGATCGCCATGAACAGATTGTTGAAGATCTCGAGCCGCACCGGATCGACCGCGGTTCCGACCGCGTGGGCGCGCGTGGCGGCCGTGGTTCGGGTGAGGACCAGCGTTCCGTCATCGGCCCGAGTCGCGCTCCAGCCCGGTTCGATCACCGTGGTCGAGGTCGAGTCGAAGATCAGTGCGGGGCCGTGGAGCTCCTCCCCGGGACGGGGAGGGGAAGTGGCCGAAGGATGGGGAAGGGGGTTGTTCGCCTGGCTCGCCGCCCCCTCCACCACTGAATCTTCGTTCAGCGGTCCCCCTCCCCGTTCCGGGGAGGAGACCGCTTCGACCACCAGCGCGTCGACGATCGGCTCACTGCCTTCGACGTAGCCGAAGCGGCGGCGGTGCAGCTCGTCGAATGTCTCGCGCATCGCGGCGGGAGGGGCCAGGTCGAGCTCGAACGCGGTGTCGCTGCCGGGAGTGCGCAGCCGCGCCCGGCGGTGGAGCTCGATGCGCTCGGGATCGAGGCCCTGCTCGGTGAGCGCATCGCGCGCCGCGGCCTCGAGCGTGCTCAGCCCATTCGAAAAATCTTCGCTCAGCGGCTTCAGCCAGCTCTGCTCGCGAATCGCCTTCACCGGCGCGAGTCCGATTCCATACGCCGACAGCACTCCGGCGAGCGGGTGGATCAGGATCCGCTCCATGCCGAGCGCGTCGGCGACCCGGCACGCGTGCTGGCCGCCGGCGCCTCCGAAGCAGGCGAGCGCGTAGCGGGAAACGTCATGGCCGCGGGCGATCGAGATCTTGCGGATCGCCGCGGCCATATTGTCGACGGCGATCTCGAGGAAACCCTCGGCGATTTCTTCCAGGCTTTTGGCGTTGCCGAGCGCATCGGCGACCTCCTCGAGCCTCGCGCGCGACTCCTCGGGGTCGAGCGGTTGATCTCCGTTGGGGCCGAACACCGCCGGGAAGCGCCCGGGCACGATCCGGCCGAGGAACAGGTTGCAGTCGGTAACGGTCAGCGGACCCCCGTTTCGGTAGCAGGCCGGGCCGGGACGGGCTCCGGCCGACTGCGGCCCGACGCGGAAGCGCATCCCGTCGAACCGGCAGATCGAGCCGCCGCCGGCAGCGACGGTATGGATCTGCATCATCGGCGCTCGGATCCGGACTCCGGCGACGACGCTCTCGTCGACCAGCTCGAAGCGGCCGGCGTAATGCGACACGTCGGTCGAGGTGCCGCCCATGTCGAAGCCGATCAGGAGCTGCTGCCCCTTGGCGCCGCCGTGGGCGGCGCTCGCCGCGACCATCCCGACCACTCCGCCGGCCGGGCCCGACAGGATCGCGTCCTTGCCGCGGAACGAGCGCGCTTCCGCGAGCCCGCCGTTCGACTGCATGAAATGGAGGCCGGCGCCGTCGCCAAGCCCGGCCGCGACGCGCTCGACATAGCGGCGCAGCACCGGCGACAGATAGGCGTCGACGACGGTCGTGTCGCCGCGGCCGACAAGCTTGATCAGCGGCGCGACCTCGTGGCTGACCGAGATTTGCGAAAAGTCGAGCTCGCGCGCGATGTCGGCGAGGCGCGCTTCATGGTCGGGAAACGCCCAGCCGTGCATCAGAACGATGGCGAGCGCGTCGATGCCCGAGGCTCGGAGGCGCTCGAGCTCGCGCCGGGCGCCGGCCTCGTCGAGCGCGACCAGCACTTCGCCGTCGGCGCTGACGCGCTCGTCGATCTCGATGACGATTTCGTAGAGCATCGAGGGAAGCACGATCTTGCGGGCGAAGATCTCGGGCCGCGCCTGGTAGCCGATGCGCAGCGCGTCGCCGAAGCCGCGGGTGATCGCCAGCGCCAGCCGTTCGCCCTTGCGCTCGAGCAGTGCGTTGGTGGCGACCGTGGTGCCCATCCGCACCTCGCCGAGGCTGCCGCTTTCCGCCTCGAGCACCCGGCGGATGCCCTCGACCGCAGCGTCGGCATAATGCGGGTTTTCGGACAGCAGCTTCTCGACCCGGTGGCGGCCGTCCGACGCGGTCGCGACGACGTCGGTGAAGGTCCCGCCGCGGTCGATGGCAAAGGTCCAGACTCGGTCCACGCGCTCCTTGAAGCAAATGCGGTGCTGCGCAGCCAATGATCTTTTGAGTGTCCTGGGCCGGGCTTCAACCGCGGCTGCCGTCAGTCGTTGAACTGGCTCTTGGGAGGTATGGGCCGCTCCTTCGCGACCTTGATCGCCTGGTCAAGCTGAAGCCCGACGCTCTTGATGCGCTCGGCGAGCTCGGTTTCCTGTTCGGTTTTTCGCCGTCCCATCCCGTCACAACGCACGATGACCAGGAAAGGGCGCCGGGGCTCTGTCTCAGGCGCGAAGCGCCGCCTCGACGATCCGCGAGGCTCGGCTCATGCAGGTGCTGTTCCTCACCGTCTCGGCTTTTGCGGGGACCTTCAGCAGCAACAGGCTGGCGCCGAAATCGGGGCCGGGCGGCGTGTAGGCCGGCTCGCTCCAAAAGCCCGCGATGGGCGCGGCGCACGCGGCGACACCGGCGCCGATCAGCGCTGCCAAGGCCGAGCGAACATTCATCCCTGGATCAAATCTGTTTGCTCCCCGCAGGAGTTCCACCGTCATCGAAACGCACGCGGAACAAGCGCTCTATCTCAAGGGTTTACACCCCATGCCCTCCCCCTCCCAGCGAGATGCGGGCGAAGTCGAGGGCTCCGACTAAGGAGACTTCAACATGCGAATCTCAACTGCAGCATGTCTGCTTACATCAGCAGCGCTAATTTCCGGCTGCGCCACCGTTCAGGGAATGGCCAGCGACGTTAATTCGGTTGTGGCGGCCTTCGATCCAAGCGCCACCTACACCCCCTGCGGCACGGTCCGCGTCGACGCCAACGCCGACGGTCGAATCTCGACCGCGGAGTGGAACAACTACCGAGCCGCCGGCTACACCTACTGGGACGCCAATCGGGACGGCCGGATCAGCCGGGCCGAATATGCGAACTGCTGGTACGGCGGCGGCTTTTACGACAGGTACAATCGCGCGACGTGGGAACCGAGCTACCGGGCCTTCGACCGAAACGGCGACGGCTGGTTGAGCAACGACGAATATTGGAGCGCGTCGGCCTGGTCGCAATACGATCGCAACCGCGACGGCGTTATCGACAGCAGCGAATGGCCCTGGTGAGCTAGACGGAGTTTACGAACCCGCAGTCTTTGAGGGAGGGCATCCGCGGCATCGCGGGTGCCCTCTTTCTTTCGTCCAGTGCCCGCTTTGACCCGGGAACGGACGGGCGTCCCAACCGGTCTCATCCAGACGGAACGATGCAGTTGGTCAACCATTCGCGTTGAATGCGCGGTCTGCTGTCTTGTGCGATCCTGGCCTCGCTGTCGGTCTCTGCCTGCCAGGATCCAACGGGCCCCCCGCCCGAATACCGGCCGGAAGAGGCGGGGACGGTGGATCATGCGATGTGCCTGCTGGGCTTTGAGGCGGTTCCGCTTCGCGAGGTCGCGACCGGACATCATCTCGTTCAGGCCAAAATCAACGGCAGGAGCGGGAGCTTTGTCCTCGACACCGGGGCGAACGTCACGGTGGTCGAGAATTCTCACCTCCGGCACTTCGACATCTCCGGCTCGCAAGGGGGTCTCGGCAGAGCGGTGGGCGGCATGGCCGGTGGGATGAGGGCCAGGCAAGTGGCAATCGACGGTCTGAAGATCGGTTCGATCAAGACCAGGCAGGCGCGGATCGTCACCACCGACCTTGGCCAGCTCCTCTCGATGCTCGGCCAGGTGTCGGGGACGACGGTTTACGGCCTCGTCGGCCAGGACGTGCTCAAGGAGCATCGGGCCATCGTCGACGTCGCCAAGCCGATGCTTTACCTCATCCCGCAGGATCGGGATCCAGCTCCTGTCGCCGCCGCAAAGTGCAAGCGCGAAGCCGAAGCGAAGGGCGGGGCGTGAAGCCCAGGCGGACGTAGGCTTTCCACCTATGGCCGTGGACACCGATGAGCGTCCCCGCGTTGGTTCGCCATGCTCGAAATTCCCGACCCGTTCGGACCCGTGGCACGTGGCCTGCTGCTGACGTTCGTCGCGGTGCTGTGGACGGTGCTGCTGGTCCGGCTGGTCGGACTGCGCGCCTTTTCGAAGATGAATTCGTTCGACTTCGTCGCGACGATTGCGACCGGCTCGCTGATCGCCCAGGCGGGAACGCGCGCCCAATGGGACGAATACCTTCAGGCCATGGCGGCGATCCTGGGCGTGTTCCTGGTCCAGTGGCTGCCGTCCAAGGCGCGGCAAAGGTCGGACCGGGTCGGCAACCTCATCAGCAATGAGCCGGTGCTGCTGATGGATCGGGGCAAGTTCCTCGACGCGGCGATGGCCGAGACCCGGGTCTCGCGCTCGAACATGCTGGAGAAGCTGCGCTCGGCCGGCGTTACCGACGTGGCCGAAGTCCGCGCCGTGGTGCTCGAGACGACCGGCGACATTTCGGTCATCCGGGGCGGCGAGATCGACGAGAAGCTGATGGCGGGAGTGCGGCGGATCTAAGCCGCGACCGTCGGCCTAGACGAACTCGACCTTGGTGCCCGGGCTCACCGCCTTGGCGAGCTCGGCGGCGTCCCAGTTGGTGAGTCGAACGCAGCCGTGGCTGCTGGTCTTGCCGATCAGCCTGGGCTCGGGCGTGCCGTGGATTCCATAGCCTTCCTTGGTGAGGTCGATCCACGTGCCGCCGACCGGGTTGTTGGGGCCGGCGGCGATCGTCAGTTTCTCGTCGGGCCCCCACGAACGGCCCTCCGGATCGAAATGGTAGGTCGGGGCCGGGGCGACCGCGCGGACCTCCATCGCTCCGCTGGGCGACGGGAAGGTGCTGCTGCCGATGGTCGCGGGGTAGGTCGCCACCAGCGTACCCTCCGCGGTGAAAGCGCGCAGGGCCGAGGCCGCTTTGTCGACCTCGATCCGGGCGACCTTCGCCTGGAGCCCGTCCTTGCCGGGCACGACCACGGTGATTTCGGTGCCGGCGCTGGCGAAATCGACGCCCGGGTTGAGCGCCTTCAGGAACGACTGCGCCATGTGGAATTTCTCGGCGATGCCCTCGGCCGGGTTTTCGTAGCCAAGCGTTTCGAGCTTCGCCTGCTCCTCCATTCCATCGGGCACCTTGATGAAGGGTCCGGCAACATCCTCGGCGGTGATCGTGTAGCGTTGCAGCAGGTTTCCCGAATAGACGCCGCGCAGTCTCTCGAGCAGCGCCGCGCTCGTCTGCCCGTCGGTCGTCATTCCATTGGCGCGCTGGAACGCGAGGATCGCTCGGCGCGTGTTGCCGCCCATGGCGCCGTCGATCACTCCGGGCGAATGGCCGCCGTGATCGAGCATCACCTGGGCAGCCAGCACCGTCTTGCTCCTTGCACCGGAGAACAGCCGGTCGGCAGCAATTTCCGCACCGGGGAGCGGTGGGCTGGGCTGGGCGGAAACGCCCGTCGCTGCCGCAATCATGAACATGGGTAAAAATTTGTGAATTGGCATTCTTTGCTCCGCAGGACTTTACCTACCTACGGGCGCGCGCCCCTAATGTTCCTGCTTTTTCCGCGATTTGGTCGGTGGCGATGAAGCTGTGCGCGGTCTGGCGGTAGCGCTCCTGGAGCCGCTCCAGCGACGGCCCGTGCAATTCCTCCTCGGCGAGCGTCAGCAGGGACTCGGCCTGGGCGGCGAGAAGCTGGCGGCGATCGGAGAGGCGGCATCGCGCCGCAACTTGCGCCAGCGTGTCTAGCATGTGCAGCGCGGCGGTCACGTCGCGGGCCACGTACGGCCGCATGCGGCCAAATCCGCGATCGATGAATCCGGCATAGCTGTCGGGCACGGCGATCACTCGAACGGTCCCTTGCGGATCGACTCGGCGGGGCGACGGCATGCGCCTCCGGCCCAGTTGCGCGACGGCTGCGCCGAGCCAGTCGAGGCAGGTGATCGCCGTGTAGGGATCGTTCACTCCGCTCGACAGCGCCCTTGCCGAGATCTCGACCAGTTCATCGACCAGGAACAAGATGTCCTGCGTCGGAGTGCGGTTGTTGCCGACGCTGTAGCTGCGGCGAAGCGAGCCGCCCGTCGCCTCGTCGACGCGCTCCGCCGGCCAGGCCGAAACGATCATCTCGCCGTCGAACAGATAATCGCCCGGAATATGGTGCAACCGCAATACAAGGTCCTTGTCGCAGGCGATATCCATCAGCGCCTCGTCCTCGACCGCCTGGAGATAGCCGTTGCAATGAGCGCAGACGGCCTTCGCACCGGTGCCGTCCTGCAGCGCGCGTTCGCCGGCGGAGAGTTCCTCGCTCGCCTGCTCGGCCTCGTCGATCGGATCACCGACCTGCGCCGGGAAGCGGTCGTCGACGGATCGGAGCAGCTGCTTGCCGATCCGGGCGACGACATTGTTGATGTGGATGCTGTTGGGCACGTGATGAATGAAGTAGATCAGCACCGCGATCGAGCAGATCGCCAGCACCAACCCGACCGCGACCGCCATCTGCGGCACGAACTCGCCATCCCCGCCGCCGCGGATCGTCCGCAGGACGACCAGGCAATAGACGAAGGTCGCGATGAAGGTGCCGAGCGTCACCTGGTTGCCGCGATCGCTCATGAAATTGGTCAGGATCCGCGGGCCGTACTGGCTGGCCGCATAGGCGATCGCGACGATGGTGATCGAGAAGACGACTCCAGCGACGGTGATCATCGAGCCGGCGATCGTCGATAGGACCTGGTGAGCGCCGTCGGGCTTGGCCTTCTGGTACCAGCCGAGACCGTCGAGCAGGCCTGTCGCGGGACCGGCGTCGAGCCACACCATCAGTGCCCCGAGCACGATGGCGAAAAAGGCCATCAGGCTGGGCACGAACCAGTAACTGGCGCGAAGCCCCTCGATCAGCCGGAAAAAGTGAGCGCGCATGAGCGCAACGACGCTTCGGCGCGTAATTGGTGCCGAACAGCCGTCCATCGGCGGAACTTTACTCGCGCGAGGGAACGGCTATCGGCCTGCCATGACCGCCCGGCCGCTTTCGATTCCAACTGGCGATTCCATTCTGATCGTCGATTTCGGCAGCCAGGTGACTCAGCTGATCGCCCGGCGAGTGCGCGAGGCGGGAGTCTATTCGGAAATCGCCCCGTTCAACGCCGCCGGCGAGGCGTTCGAGCGCCTGCAGCCGCGCGGCATCATCCTGTCGGGCGGGCCGTCGTCGGTGATGTGGGACGACAGCCCGCGCGCTCCGCAGCACTTGTTCGATTGCGGGCTTCCGATCCTCGCCATCTGCTACGGCCAGCAGACCATGGCCCACCAGCTGGGCGGAGTCGTCGCGGCGTCCGACAACCGCGAGTTCGGGCGCGCGTTCATCGAGGTCATCGATGAATCGGCGCTGTTCGACGGGCTGTGGAAAGTCGGCGAGAAGCACCAGGTGTGGATGAGCCACGGCGACCGCGTCGAACAGCTTCCGGACGGCTTCAAGATCGTCGCGAAATCCGAAGGCGCGCCCTACGCGATCGCCACCGACGAGCAGCGCCGTTTCTATTCGATGATGTTCCACCCCGAGGTCGTCCACACGCCCGACGGCGGCAAGCTGCTGGCCAATTTCGTCCGCCACGTATGCGGCTGCGCGGGCGACTGGACGATGGGAGCTTTCCGCGAGGCGAAGATCGCCGAAATCCGCGAGCAGGTCGGCAAGGGCCGGGTGATCTGCGGGCTGTCCGGAGGCGTCGATTCGGCGGTCGCCGCAGTGCTGATCCACGAGGCGGTCGGTGAACAACTGACCTGTGTGTTCGTCGACCACGGCTTGATGCGGCTGGGGGAGGCCGAGCAGGTCGTGTCGCTGTTTAGAAACAGCTACAACATCCCGCTGGTCCACGTCGACGCGAGCAAGGATTTCCTCGGCGGGCTGGCCGGAGTCACCGACCCCGAGGCGAAACGGAAATTCATCGGCAAGACGTTCATCGACATCTTCGAGGCCGAAGCAGCCAGGGTCGGCGGTGCCGACTTCCTCGCCCAGGGCACGCTTTATCCGGACGTGATCGAGAGCGTCAGCTTCACTGGCGGGCCGAGCGTCACCATCAAGAGCCACCACAATGTCGGCGGCCTTCCCGACCGGATGAACATGAAGCTGGTCGAGCCGTTGCGCGAATTGTTCAAGGACGAGGTGCGCGTGCTGGGCCGCGAGCTGGGGCTGCCCGAGGGCTTCGTCGAGCGCCATCCGTTTCCCGGACCGGGCCTGGCGATCCGAATCCCCGGCGAGGTCACCGAGGAGCGCTGCGACATCCTGCGCAGGGCCGACGCGATCTACCTCGAGGAAATTCGCAACGCCGGCCTATACGACGCGATCTGGCAGGCTTTCGCGGTGCTCCTTCCGGTGCGCACGGTCGGGGTGATGGGCGACCATCGGACCTACGACAGCGTCTGCGGCCTGCGCGCCGTGACCAGCGTCGACGGGATGACCGCCGACATCTATCCGTTCGACGCGGCATTCCTCGCGCGGGTGGCGACGCGCATCGTCAACGAGGTGCCGGGAATCAACCGAGTCGTCTACGATTACACGTCCAAGCCCCCCGGAACGATCGAATGGGAGTGACTCGCTGTCGGCGGTCTAGGTCGCTCGAACTCGGTGCTGCTGTCGCAGGAGCTGCTGGCGTTCGATGGCCATTCTGCGTTTGATACGCTCGTCAATCTCCCGATACTCGCGGGTCGAGCGAAACGGATCGAAGGCGGCCAAAAACCCCAGGCCCGTCGAATGCGAGGTCCAGAAGCCGAGCTGCAGCGCGCGGTTCATCTCCCGAAACGCCGCTTGCCCATTGCCCTCGATCGCCAGCACCTGCGCCGACATCGCAGCAAGATAATCTTCTGTATAATAGAATGAGCGGACCGGCCCTCGGGACTGCTCCGCGATCCGCTTTTTGACGCAGCCGAGCAGTAACCGAACGTCCTGGTCTCGCCCCCGTGCGTTGAGCGCCGCCGCCATCTGGATCGCTCCCAACGGGCCGACCTGGGATTTGCAGACGTCGCGGGCTGAAGCTGGACGCGCGTCGTAAAGCGCCTCGATGGCGGACCAGTCGCGAACCATCGCCAGCGCGTCCAGCGAAAGTGCCGCGGAGGACTGGCCCCACAGGCCCTCCTCGCGCACCCTCGATGCGAGCGCGCTGTAATTGCCGGACACGAACAGGCGACGGCGAGCATCGCTGGCCGCCAGCTCGGCGGCGCGATCGAAAAACCCCAAGTCGTGGTAGAGGTACGCGAGCTGGGGGATAGAGGTCAGCAGTTCGGGCTGCGATCGAGCGACCACTTCGGCATAACGGGCCGCCTCCGAAAGATCGCCGCGCATCCACGCGATCTGGGACCGCATCAGCGCCGCGTGCGCGGGTGCGCCGCCCCGGCTTTCGAACGCCCGGACCGTGCGCTCGGCTTCTTCGTAGTTGCGGGAAGCAGCATAGACATTGGCGAGGTTGCGGACCGCAATCGCCCAGATCGGTTCCCTCTCAACGGCAGCGCGGTGCGCTTCGAGTGCCTCGCGGTTCCTTCCGACTTCGAAGTAAGCGCCCGCGAGCCACAGCGGAAGCTCGCTTCGCGAAGGATCGAGCGCGATCGCCTTCCGCATCGCGGCGATCGCCGTTTCCGGAGGAGGGCCGATCCCAAGTGCGGCATAACCTTCCGACCGGTTCGGAGCGAGCTTGATGGCGCGAAGCGCGTGACGCCGCGCGATCGGCCACACCTGCTCGAAGGGCGTCGTCCCGTAATTCCGATCCGACAGCAGCCACAGCAATTCGGCATAGATCGCGTGCCCGGGGGCATAGTTCGGATCGGCCGCAATCACCCGCCTGGCCAGCTGCATCGCCTGGGCCAGTGCCGGCCCGGTTCGCTCGCGCATCTTGGCTCGGGCGGCCAGATACAGGGTGTAGGTGTCGGCAGCGGTCGTTTGTTCTGGCGCCTCGCGAACCCCGCGCGACAGGCTGCCACTGAGCCGCTGCGCGACCGCCCGGCCGATCTCGGCCTGGACGGCGAAGATGTTGCTCAGCTGGCGCTGGTAGTCTTCGGCCCAGACCTGGCTTCCGTCCGAAGCGTCGATCAGCCGGACGCTCATCCGAAGCTCGTTTCCGGCGGTCCGGGCGCTCCCTTCGAGCACATGGGTAACCCCGAGGGCCTTGCGGATGCCCTGCAGGTCGGACGAGGAATCCTGGAACTGCCGCGACGAGCTTCGGCCGATTACCTTGAGGCCGGGGTCGCGGGCGAGCACGCTGAGGATCTCCTCGGCGACGCCTTCGGCGAAATAGGCCTTGTCGCGCTGCGGCGAGAGATCGGCGAACGGCAGCACGGCGATGGTCGGGGTCTCGGCCGCGGCGTCGGAATAGCCGGTCCAGTAGAACCAGCCGCCGGCCAGAAGCACCACCGCGGCGAAGGCCGCGAGCAAGGGGCGCGTTATCCGGCTGTCCAGCAAGGCGGATCGCTTGGCATTCGCGGGCGGGGGCGGATCGGATCCCGGTCTGCCGGTGCCTCCTTTTCCAGCGATCGCGCCGAGCAGCTCATCGACGGGTTTCGGCGCTCCACGGCCGCTCCAGCCGGACAGGTCCATCGACTGGAACTGGCGAAAGCCGATCGGCGGCCGGCAGTTGTCGAGCACGACCGGGACCAGGCGCCCGCTGTCCCGGCCCTCGGCGGCCTCGTCGCGCACCCATGGCGAGGCGACCGAGGCTTTCGACCACAACACGAGGACCGCGTCCGCGCTGTTCAGCGCTTCCTCGATGGCCCCGGAATATTCCGATCCGCTTCGGATGTGGCGGTCCCACCAGACCTGATGGCCGGCATGCTCGAGCGCCGTGGCGAGCGACTTGGCTTTCGCGGCGTCCTCGCGCGAGTAGCTGAGAAAGACGCTCGCCATTGCTCCCCCACAAATGCGGAGGCGAGTGTGCGACGAAATTGCGCGGTCAAGCAAGGTCGGTCGCGGATGGCGGCCCAAAATGAACCTCGCACGACCGCGCGTCGAGTCGAGTTTTGGGCGGGTTGAAGTGCGCTTGGCGATGAGTCGAAGCGCCGCCGTTCATGTTGCAATCAGCCGATTTTCTCCAATGTGGACCGGATTCCAACAGGCAGAGTTCGATCATGACCAAGACGATTCTGATCGCCACCGTGGCGGCGCTTGCGATCACCGCTCCCGTTCAGGCCAAGCCGGACGGGAAGGGCGAAGAGCGGGCACAGAAAGCCGAAGCCGCCAAGGCCGAGGCCAAGCAGGCTCGGCCCGAGCGACCCCAGCGCCAGGAGCAGGTTCGAGCAGAGCGCCCGCAACGAGTCGAGCGCGTCCGGATGGAGCGTCCCCAGCGCCAGGAGCGCGTTCGGATGGAGCGGCCGCAGCGCCAGGAGCGCGTTCGGATGGAACGGCCGCAGCGCCAGGAGCGGGTGCGTGTCGAACGTCCCCAGCGGCAGGAGCGAGTGCGTTTCGAGCGCCCGCAGCGCCAGGAGCGGGTCGTCGAGCGGCGCTCGCGCAACGTCGAGCGCGTCCGGCCCCAGCGCGTCAAGAAGCAGCGCGCCGAGAAGCAGCGGATCGAGAAGCAGCGCTTCGAGCGGCAGCGGCCCGAGCGGGTCGCCAAGCAGCGCGACCGGAACATCGAGCGGCGGAGCTTCGAGCGGCGCCCGGCGATCGAGCGCCAGGCCAAGGTGATCGAGCGGCGCGGCGACGACCGCTTCGAGACCAAGCAGCTGCGTCAGCAGCAGCGGCAGGCCGAGCGCTTCGCCCGCAGCCAGGAGCGATTCGAGCGGCGCCAGGACCGCATCGAGATGCGCAACGCCTTCCGCGAGCGAGTCGCGGACAGCCGCGAGCTGCAGCAGTTCCAGAAGCCGTCGATTTCGGTCGGTGAGCCGATCAAGGTCGCGCAGGTCGAGCGCGACTGGTACGACGATTATGCGACGCAGCGCTACAACAGCTTCTACGGCTCGTCGCCGCAATATTTCTACGACTATAATGACGACGACGGCTACCTCTACCGGGTCGACCGCGACAGCAGCCTGGTGGCGGCGATGTTCCCGCTGCTCGGCGGTGCGTTCAGCGTCGGCAATCCGGTGCCGTTCGGCTACGACAGCTACAACGTGCCGTACGCCTATCGCAGCCTCTATTACGACACCCCCGACGATCTCTATCGCTTCGGCGACGGTGCCATCTACCGGGTCGATCCGACGACGCAGCTGATCCAGGCGGTGGTGGCGCTGGTCACCGGCCAGAATCTTGGCGTCGGCCAGATGCTGCCGATGGGTTATGACGTCTACAACGTGCCGTACGCCTATCGCGACACCTATTACGACACGAACGACGCCTGGTACCGCTACGACGACGGCTACATCTACCAGGTCGATCCCTACAGCCGGATGATCATGGGCGTGGCCCCGGTGTCGTACGGCAGCTATGCGGTCGGCTATCCGGTTCCCAGCTACGCGAGCTACGGCGGCTATGGCGCCTATGCGGGCTATCCGAGCTATTCGGTGCCTCACGCGTACCAGAACCTCTACTCTGGGGCTCCGGGCTACAATTACCATTATGCCAGCGGCGGGATCTACCAGGTCGACCCGACCACCCAGCTGATCTCCGCGCTGGTGGCGCTGGTGACCGGGACCAACCTGGGAGTCGGCCAGATGCTGCCGACGGGCTACGACGCCTACAACGTCCCCTACGCCTATCGCAGCACCTACTTCGACACCGACGACAGCTGGTACCGCTACGACGACGGCACCATCTACCAGGTCGATCCGTACTCGCGGATGATCGAGACCGCGATCCCGGTGTCCTACGGCGGCTATGCGGTCGGCCACCCGGTGCCGGCGGCCTACCCGGGCTATGCGGTCCCGGCGACCTACAGCGGCCTCTACTACGAGGCCCCGGGCTACGATTACCGCTACTTCGACGGCGGCATCTACCAGATCCAGCCGCAGACGCAGGTCGTCGTCGCGCCGGTCGCGCTGGTCACCGGGCACACGCTCGCCGTCGGCCAGGCGCTGCCGGTCGGCTACGACGTCTACAACGTGCCGTACGCCTATCGCGATCGCTACGACGACGACGACCAGTACCTGTACCGGTATGCCGACGGCCACATCTATCAGGTGGATCCGCAGACGCGGCTGATCCAGGCGGTCATCGACGCGATCGTCTAGACGGCGGCCGCCATTGTCGAAAATCATCGGGGGCGCCGACAGGCGTCCCCTTTTTTTGCCGGCTAGCCGGCGATGACGCGCGAGCCGCTCTCGGGCGCAGTCGCCAGTTTGGCGATGGCGGCGGCGATCTTGGCGCCGCCTCGCTCGGACGGCTCGATCGGGTTGGCGTAGTCGGCGCGCTCGCTGCAGATCAGCCGAAGGTCGATGAGCGGCAGACCGTGGGAAAAGGCCGAGCGGGTGATCTGGTCGTTGAACAACGACAGAGCGGCGGCGATCATCCGTCCCTCGGGCAGCGGGAAGCTGGCGTCGTATATGGTGCAGAGCGCCGCCGGCACGCGATGCTTCAGAACCGTCTCGACCATGGCGCAATAGCGTTGCGCAAACCGCTCCTGCGCGTCGGCGAGGCGCATCACCGCTTCGCCCACCGAGGCCGCCCGTTGCTCGAGCAGCCAGGCTTCGCCAAGCGCGTCGTTGCCGCCGGCGCTGACGACCAGCAGCGACGCGTCCGCGGGCAAGGCCTTGAGCTGGCGGGCGACGCTGTCGATCACCGCGCCGTCAACCGCGAGCAAGGTCGCTCGCCAGCCGGCGGGGAGCGAGGCGCGCAGCTGCCGGACGACATCGGGCGCTCCGCCGACATAAGCGCCGTTGTCGAAGATCGAGTCTCCGAGGAGGACGACATGGCCCGGCGCGGCCGGATCGGGTGCGGTCGGGGGCATCGGACCGGTTCAACCGCCCAGGCTGGCTGATGTTCATTGGGCAGGGCCCAGCGGAGAGTCGTGGGAGTTCCCGCAAGGGCGCTGGAACGATCGCACGAGCGCGGCTACGGTGAGCCGATGCCGGGCGCCCTCGACGACAGCGAATTGCTCACCTTGCGCCGCAAGCCGCGGATCAACGGCTGGTTCCAGCTTGCCTGGCGAGTGGTCGCGGTCGCCGGGCTCATCGGCATCCTGATCGGGTTCCACTGGCTCGAGCGGCACGGCCTCCAGGACAACCTCGACGGCCACGTCAGCTTCCTCGACGTGGTTTATTTCACCATGATCAGCGCCACCACGACCGGCTACGGCGACATCGTCCCGGTGACCCAGAACACGCGCCTGTTCGATGCCCTGGTCGTCACTCCCATTCGCATTTTCTTCCTGCTTATTTTCATTGGCTCGGCTTATATGTTCGTCGCCAAGCGCTCGTGGGAAAAATTCATCATGAACCGCATCCAGCGTGATCTTTGCGATCATATCGTCGTCGTCGGCTACGGGACCAAGAACAGCCGGGCGGTGGCGGAACTGCTCGAGCTTGGCGCCGAGCCGCAGAACATCGTCGTCGTCGACATGGACGAGGAGCGGCTCGAAAAAGCCAAAGCGCTGGGCTGCACCGTCCTCAAAGGGGACGCGACCCATGACGAGACGCTGCGCGCCTTGCGGGTCGAGCGCGCGAAACTCCTGATCATCTCGGCGGGCCGCGACGACACGTCGATCCTCGTGTGCCTGACGGCCCGTCACCTGGCCCCCAACGTGCGGATCAGCCTCGCCGTCAACCAGCAGGATAACGAGGTGCCCGCCAAGCTGGCCGGCGCCGATGTCGTCGTGAATCCGCTCGACTTTGCCGGCCTGCTCCTCGCCACGACGCATGCCGGCCAGCACATCGCCGAATATCTCGCGGACCTGGCCAAGATGAAGGGAAGGGTGCGGCTGGTCGAACGCGATGTCCGCCCGGACGAGGTCGGCAAGGCGCTCGGCGATATGAACGGGACGCTGGGCCTGCGCATTATCCGCGACGGCAAGGCTTACGGCTTCTGGCGCCCGCAGTCGCAGGAGCTGCAGCCCGGCGACATCATCATGGAAATTCAGCCGACGGTGACTGACTGATGCCGATGAAGAATTTTGTCTGGTCCGTGATGCTTGGTGGCGCGCTGGCGCTGTCCGGTTGCTCGAGCGCGCCGGCCCCGAGGCGCTCGCCGCCGGTCGCCGTTGCGCCCGCGCCCGCGCCGCTTCCCTATCGCTGGACCCAGGGCAACGCGCCCCAGGCCCATCAGGACATGCTCGCCGCTTTTGGTCCGCTCAATCTGCGCCCGGGCCAGTTTCGCTGGCTGGCCAGCGTCCCGGCGGCGGGCGAGGCGCGGGTGGTGATCGATCTTCTGACGCAGCGCTTCTACGTCTACCGCGGCGAGCAACTGGTGGGCGTCTCGACCATCTCGAGCGGCAAGAAAGGCAAGGAGACTCCGCTCGGGTTCTGGGCGGTGATGCTCAAGAAGAAGCACGGCTACAGCCGCAAATATGACAATGCGCCGATGCCGTTCATGCAGATGTACGATTCGATGGGCATCGCCTTCCACGCCGGTCCCAACCCCGGCTATCCGGCGAGCCACGGCTGCGTTCGGTTGCCGTTGAAATTCGCCGAACGGCTGTTCGGGATGACCAAATTGGGCACCAAGGTGATCATCGAGGGCTAGCTCGGCCTATTTTTGCCCTTCGCGGAAACGTTCCTTTGCCGTCGTTTCCCCGTCGAAGCGCCGATGACCTTGTCCTTGACAACCGACAGCGGCCACAGCGTCGCGATCGTGATCGCCGACAGGACCAGCGCGAATTGGCTTGCTGTTGCGCTGCGGCCAAAGGCGGAGCAAATCCGCGACGCAGCAGTCAGACAAAGGGATTCGGATGGAAGAGGAACTCGCGCCGCGACCGGTGGCCGGTTGGTACATGCCCGCGGCGATTGCCTCGCTGCTGTTCATGGCCCTGGGGTGCTTCATGTACCTGAGCCAGGTGCTCGCCGATCCCGCCAACCTGCCGCTCGACCGGCGCGTCGCCGCCGAGGCGGAACCGCTGTGGGTGACGGCGGCCTTTGCGGTCGCCGTCTGGGTCGGGCTCGCCGGGACCGTGATGCTGGTCTTGCGCAAGCGGCTCGCCGAGTTCCTGCTGATGGTGTCGCTGGCCGCCGTGCTGGTGTGGCTCGCCGGGCTGCTGGTCGTCAGCGGCCTCCGCGAGAACATGTCGGCCAACGACCTGCTGGTAGCGCTCGTCGTCACCGCACTGACCTGGACGATCTTCTGGTTCGCTCGCCATTCGAGGCAGCGGGGGTGGCTGCGGTAGGCCGGGGGGTGGCTGGGCCGGCAACGCCCCGCTAAAGGGCGGCGATGTCGAAAGTCACCATCGACACCAGCACCAGCCGGGCGACTCCGACGCCGGTTCCGGGCAAGCGCATGACCGTCCCGTCATTGCGTGGCCGCAAGGCCGACGGCATCACGCAAGAGCCGATCGTCATGCTGACCGCCTACACGATGCGGATGGCGCAGCTGCTCGACCCGCACTGCGACATGCTGCTGGTCGGCGACAGCCTCGGCCAGGTGATCTACGGCCTGCCCTCGACCATCCCGGTCAGCCTCGAGATGATGTGCGCCCACGGCGCCGCCGTGGTTCGCGGCAGCTGGCACGCACTGGTCGCGGTCGACATGCCGTTCGGGTCGTACGAAGGCTCGCCAGGCCAGGCGTTCGAGTCGGCATCGCGGGTGATGAAGGAAACCGGCTGCGCGGCCGTCAAGCTCGAGGGCGGAGAGGCGATGGCCGAGACGATCGCCTTTTTGTCCAAACGCGGGGTGCCGGTCATCGGCCACGTCGGGCTGACCCCGCAGGCGGTCAACATGCTCGGCGGCTACGGCGCTCGCGGCCGCGAGACCGCCGAGGCCAAGAAGATCCTCGCCGACGCCAAGGCCGTCGATCAGGCCGGCGCCTTTTGCATGGTTGTCGAAGGCGTGCTCGAGGAGATCGCCAGCCAAGTCACTGCAAGCGTCGCCGCGCCGGTGATCGGCATCGGCGCCTCGCCGCAGTGCGACGGCCAGGTGCTGGTCACCGAGGACATGCTCGGCCTGTTCGAGCGCACCCCGCGGTTCGTCAAACGCTACGACGACCTCGCCGCCCGGATCGGCGAGGCCGCGGCCGCCTACGCCGCCGAAGTGCGATCGCGAAGCTTCCCGACGGCCGACCAGACGTACCCGCCCAAAGGCCGGCCAAAAGGCGCATAGACTGGATATCCTCTCTCGCCCGGAACCTAATCGAGTTTAATCGATAGTGCTGGCAATGAGCGAAACCGAACTGAAAGCGCGCACCGGAGTCGACGGTCTCGATGACATCCTCCTTGGCGGTTTGAGGCGCGGGCGAGTCTTTCTTCTCGAAGGAAGCCCGGGCACCGGCAAGACCACGATCGCGACCCAATTCCTGCTGGCCGGCGCCGCCGATGGCGAGCGCGGTCTGTACATCACCTTGTCCGAGACCGAGCAGGAGCTTCGCGAGACTGCAGTCTCGCACGGCTGGAAGCTGGAGCCGCCCAACGAGGTGTTCGAGCTGGTGCCGCCCGAGAGCCTGCTCGACGAGGACCAGCAGCAGAGCCTGCTCTATTCGTCCGATCTCGAGCTCGGCGAAACCACGAAGCGTATTTTCGGGGCCATCGAGCAAGTCCATCCGAGCCGGATCGTCCTCGACAGCCTGTCGGAAATCCGGCTGCTCGCGCAGAGCTCGCTTCGTTACCGGCGCCAGGTGCTGGCGATGAAGCATTATTTCGCCAGGAACCAGGCGACTGTCTTGATGCTCGACGATCTGACCACCGAGACTCTCGACAAGACCGTCCACAGCGTCGCCCACGGAGTCATTCGGCTCGAGGAGACCGCGCCCGCATATGGCGCAGAGCGAAGGCGGATGCGAGTCATCAAGTACCGCGGCCAGCGGTTCCGGGGCGGCTATCACGATATGGTGATCGATACCGGCGGAGTGCGGGTCTTCCCGCGCCTGGTCTCGGCCGAGCATCGCACCGAGTTCACGCGCGAGACCATCACCAGCGAGAGCGCGGCGCTCGACAAGCTGCTCGGCGGCGGCATCGAGCGCGGGTCGAGCACCCTGGTGCTCGGGCCGGCGGGAACCGGCAAGTCGCTGCTCACCCTGACGTTCGCGGTGCAGGCGATCGAGCGCGGTGAAAAGGCCGCCTTGTTCATCTTCGACGAGGAGATCGGACTGCTGTTCGAGCGCGCCAAGGGCCTCGGCATCGACCTTGCCGGGCTCCAGGCCGAAGGCAATTTGCAGATCGAGCAGATCGACGCCGCCGAGATGAGTCCAGGCGAATTCTCCCAGCGGGTGCGTGCATGCGTTCACGAGCTGGGCGCACGGACCGTCGTCATCGACAGCCTCAATGGCTACCAGGCGGCAATGCCGGAGGAGAAGCAGCTCATCTTGCACATGCACGAGCTGCTCCAGTTCCTCAATCGCCAGGGCGCGACGACTTTCCTTACGGTCGCCCAGCACGGCCTGGTCGGCGACATGAAGACCCCGGTCGACGTCACCTATCTTGCCGATACCGTCGTCCTGTTGCGCTATTTCGAGGCGGCCGGGCGAGTCCGCCGGGCGATCTCGATCATCAAGAAGCGGACCAGCGCGCATGAGGACACGATCCGCGAATATACGATCGGCGGGTCCGGCATTACCCTTGGCGAGCCGCTGACGAATTTCCAGGGCGTGCTTCGCGGAGTTCCCGAGATCCTCGGCGATCCGAACCTGATGCCCGTGGGCGGCGAATGAAAAAGCGATCCGAACGCGCGCTGATCCTGGCGCCGGTAGGACGGGACGCGGCAATTGCCGCCGAGATCCTCGCCGAATCCGGCATCAAGAGCGCGATTTGCCCGACCCTGCCGGGCCTCGCGTCCCAGCTCGACCGCGGGGTCGGCTTCGTCCTGGTGACGGAGGAGGCGTTGCTGGGGCAGGACCTTCGCGGGCTATCCACGTGGATCAACCGGCAACCCGAATGGTCCGATTTGCCGTTCGTCCTGTTGACCCGCCGCGGCGGCGGGCTCGAGCGCAACCCGGACGCCGGGCGATTCCTCGATATGCTGGGCAACGTCACCTTCCTCGAGCGGCCGTTCCATCCGACGACGCTGATCAGCCTCGCCCGGTCGGCGCTGCGGGCCCGGCGGCGGCAATATGACGCACGCGCCCGATTGGAGGCGCTGCAGAAGAGCGAAGAGCATCTGAGGATGGGCAACGAGACTCTGGAGGCGAGGGTCGAGGAGCGAACTCGGGAGCATGAGTTCGCGCTGGCTCAGCTGCACGAAGCGCAGAAGCTCGAGACGCTCGGCCAGCTGACGGGCGGCGTCGCCCATGACTTCAACAATCTGCTCACCCCGGTCATCGGCAATCTCGACCTGCTTCGAAGGCAGCTGCCGCCCGAAGCCAAGCAGCACCGGCTGATCGACGGCGCGCTCCAGGCGGCGAGCCGGGCGGCGACGCTGGTGCAACGCCTGCTCGCCTTCGCTCGCCGCCAGGACCTCCAGGCGCGGGCGGTCGATATCGGCGGGCTGATCGAGGGCATGAGCGATCTGCTGCGGCGGTCGATCGGCCCCTCGGTGAGCGTGGAAATTCACAGCGAGCCCGACCTTCCCGCAGCGCGCGTGGACCCGAACCAGCTCGAGCTCGCGATCCTCAACCTGGCAATCAACGGGCGCGACGCGATGCCGTCCGGCGGCACCATATCGATCGAGTGTCGAAGCCAAAGCGTCCAGCCGGGAGGGCATCTTCAGCCGGGCGACTATGTCTGCGTCTCGGTCCGCGATACCGGCGTCGGAATGGACAATCCGACCCTGCTGCGGGCGGTCGAGCCGTTTTTCTCGACCAAGGGCATGGGTCAAGGCACCGGCCTTGGATTGTCGATGATCCACGGCCTCGCGGCGCAGCTCGAAGGCATGCTCGATCTTTCCAGCACTCCGGGCGTCGGCACGACCGCGACGATCTGGCTGCCGGTGTCGAGCGAAGAGCCGGCACCGGCCGAGGGCGAGGCGCCGAGGATCATACCGGCCGCGCGCCGCGCGACGATCCTGCTGGTCGACGACGAGGAGCTGGTCCGAACCGGAACCGCCGACATGCTCAGCGACCTTGGCTACGACGTCGTCCAGGCGGACTCGGGCGCCG
The DNA here is from genome assembly GCF_013812825.1 of Sphingomonas sp. Classification (GTDB taxonomy): domain Bacteria; phylum Pseudomonadota; class Alphaproteobacteria; order Sphingomonadales; family Sphingomonadaceae; genus Sphingomicrobium. Next base: position 79,969 of record NZ_JACCSU010000018.1, read on the forward strand.
AAGCGCTGCGCCTGCTGCGCTCGGGCTGCGAACCCGATTTGCTGGTCACCGACTATCTGATGCCCGGAATGAACGGAGTCGATTTGATCGAGCACGCAAGCGCAATCGCGCCGCGCGCCAAGGCGCTCCTGATCACCGGCTATTCCGACATCGCGGAGGGCCCCGGCGCGAACCTGCCGCGGCTCCAGAAACCCTTCCGCCAGGGCGAACTGGCCCGCCGCGTCGCCGACCAGCTGTTCAAGGGCGACGGCGGCGAAGTCGTCCCGTTTCGGCGCGGGGAACGCAGTTAGCCCCGCACCGTCCATTGCTCGCGCTGCCGAATGACTTGTTCCCTTGACCCTTTGCGTTTCCGGTCCGAGCGGCTAGACGCTTGCCCTTGCCAGCTTCCGTTCATCCGTGGTGGGGAAGGAAGCCCGGCACCGAAATTTCCTGATGACATGAGTTGAGGCACGGCTTGGCGGTTCCAACGGACAGCGGCGAAACATTCCTTCGTGAAGTCGACGAGAATCTGCGCCGCGACCAGTTGCGCGACATGGGACGCAAATATGGCGGCTGGCTGGTTGCCGCGCTGGTCCTGTTCCTCGCCGCGGTCGGCGGCTGGCTCTACTGGCAGGAGCGGCAAAGAACGCAGGCCGCCGAGAAATCCGAAGTGCTCGCGCAGATCTACACCGACATCGGCGCGGGCCGGATGGCGACGGTTCCGCAGCGGCTCGATACGCTCGCCGGGCAAGGCAAGGGCGCGGTGCGGGCGTCGGCCCTGTTCACCCGGGCGGCGGTCGCGATCGAGCAGAACGACCGAGCGACCGCGACCGCCAAATTCCACGAGATCGCCGGCGACGAGGATTTGGCGGCGCCGTACCGCAACCTCGCTCTCATTCGGGCGACGAGCCTCGAGTTCGACACACTCAAGCCCGAGCAGGTGATCGCCCGGATGGAGCCTTTGGCCAAGCCCGGCAACCCGTGGTTCGGAAGCGCCGGCGAGCTGACCGCGATGGCGCTCATCAAGCAGAACAAGAGAAATGAGGCGGGCCGGCTGTTCGCGGCCATCGCCGCCGACCGGCAGGTGCCGGAGTCCATTCGCGCGCGGGCGGTTCAGATCGCCGGAACTCTGGGCGTCGACGCGACCGCGTCGATCTCGGGAATCGCCCAGGGAATCGCTCAATAGGCGCTTCGCCTTGCAGGCGTTGTCTTCAATAGGAACGAAATCGAATGAAGCGGATCAAGACTAGGATTGCAGTGTTGGTGATTGCGGCGATCGCCGCGAGCGGCTGCGGAGTCTTCAAGAAGGGAGCGCCCAAGACGCCGGTGCTCGGCCAGCGCGTCGCGGTTCTGACCAGCGAGACCGACGTCACGGCCGATCCGGCGACCGCCGCGCTGCCGATGGTGCTTCCGGCGCCGGTCGCCAATAGCGAGTGGGCGCAGTCGGGCGGCAACGCAGCCAAGGCGATGGGCCATGTCGCTCTGGGAACCGCGCTTGCCCGGACGTTCTCGGTGTCGATCGGTCACGGCAGCAGCTTGACCGCGCGGCTCGCATCGCCGCCGGTGGTCGGCGGCGGCCGGGTCTATACGATCGACACCAATGCGACGGTGCGGGCGTTCGATGCCCAGACCGGCGGCCAGGCCTGGGCGAGCCAGTTCGGTTTCGAGCGGGGCAACAGCGCATCGCTGTTCGGCGGCGGAGTCGCCTTTGCCAACGGCCGGGTCTACGCGACCAACGGCCTCGGCTTCGTCGCCGCGCTCGACGCGCGCAATGGCGGGGTCATCTGGCAGGTCCGCCCGGGCGGGCCGCTGCGCGGCGCTCCGACGGTCTCCGGCGACACGCTCTACGTGATCAGCCAGGACAACCAGATCTATTCGCTCAAGACGTCCGACGGGACGACCAACTGGTCGAACGCCGCGGCGCTCGAGATCGCCGGAGTGTTCGGCACCGGCTCGCCGGCCGTCGCTCAAGGGACCGTGGTCGCCGGCTTCTCATCGGGTGAGCTCAACGCCTACCGCTACGAAAACGGCCGGCTGGTGTGGCAGGACGCGCTCGCCCGGACCAGCATCCGGACCAGCGTCGCCTCCTTGTCCGACATCGACGCCAACGCGGTGATCGACAGCGGCCAGGTATTCGCGATCGGCCAGGGCGGGCGGATGGTCGCGCTCGAGCTCAACAGCGGCCAGCGGATGTGGGAACTGAACATCGCCGGAATTGCGAGCCCGTGGGTCGCGGGCGACTGGCTGTTCGTCGTCACCGACGACGCCAAGCTGATCGCCGTCGCGCGCACCAGCGGCAAGGTGCGGTGGATCAACCAGCTGCCGCGGTTCGAGCGCGAGAAGAACAAGCGCGGCCAGATCACCTATCGCGGGCCGGTGCTCGCCGGCGGCCGGCTGATCCTGGTCGGCTCCAACGGGGCGCTGATCAATTTCGACCCGGTGACCGGTAATTTCCAGAGCCAGACGACGATCGGATCCCCGGTCACGCTCGGGCCGGTGGTCGCCAATTCGACGCTCTACGTGCTCGACGACGCAGGCCGGCTGCACGCGTTCCGCTGAGCTTTACCCCTCTCCCCTTGAGGGAGAGGGAGGAGCCGCGAAGCGGTGGAGGGTGAGGGGCTCTCCGTCGCGCGACTACCCCTCCCAACTCCGGCTAAGCTCCTTCGTCGCTAAGCCTTCGTAACCCTCTCCCTCAAGGGGAGAGGGACTGCTAGGGCATCGCCATGCCGCTCCCCACCGTCGCCATCGTCGGCCGGCCGAACGTCGGCAAATCGACCCTGTTCAACCGGCTGGTCGGCAAGAAGCTGGCGCTGGTCGACGACCGGCCGGGCGTGACCCGCGACCGGCGCGAGGGCGAGGCGACCCTGCTCGGGCTCGAGTTCAAGGTGATCGACACCGCCGGCTATGAGGACGAGGACCCGGCGACTCTGCCCGGGCGGATGCGCGTGCAGACCGAGGCCGCGGTGCGCGAGGCCGACGTCGCCTTGTTCCTGATCGACGCCCGCGAAGGGCTGACCCCGCTCGACGAAGAGATCGCGCGCTGGCTTCGCACTGGGGCGACGCCGGTGATCGTCGCCGCCAACAAGGCCGAAGGGCGCGGCGGCGAGGCGGGGCGGCTGGAAGCCTTCGCGCTCGGGCTCGGCGAACCGCTCGCGATCAGCGCCGAGCATGGCGAGGGGGTCGTCGACCTGTTCGAGGCGCTTCGGCCGATCGTCGAGCGGGACGGTCCAGAGCTAGAAGAGGAGGAGGAATCCGAGGGCGGCCCGCTGAAGCTGGCGATCGTCGGCCGGCCCAACGCGGGCAAGTCGACCCTGGTCAACCGAATGCTCGGCGAGGAGCGGATGATCACCGGGCCGGAAGCCGGGATCACTCGCGACGCCATCGCGCTGGAATGGGAATGGCAGGGGAGAAAGGTGCAGCTGGTCGACACCGCGGGCCTGCGCAAGCGCGCCAAGGTCGACGACAAGCTCGAGCGGCTGTCGGCCGCCGACGCGCGGCGGGCAATCGACCGGAGCGAGGTCGTGGTGCTGCTGCTCGACGCGACCCGGGGGCTCGAGGTGCAGGATTTGAAGATCGCCGACGCGACCGTCGAGGAGGGGCGCGTGCTGATCATCGCGGTCAACAAATGGGACGTCGCCGACAACGCGTCCGCGCTGTTCAACGGAATCAAGGCGGCGCTCGAGGAAGGGCTGTCGCAATTGAAAGGCGTGCCGCTGCTGACCGTGTCGGCCAAGACCGGCAAGGGCATCGACCAGATTTTGAAGGTCGCGTTCGAGCTCCGGGAAGCCTGGTCGCGCCGGGTCGGCACCGGCGAGCTCAACCGGTGGTTCGAGCAGGCGCTCGAGGCCAACCCGCCGCCGGCGCCCAAGGGCCGGCGAATCAAGCTGCGCTACGTCACCCAGGTGAAGAACCGGCCGCCGAGCTTCGTCGTGTTCGGCAACCGCGTCGACGAGCTTCCCGACAGCTATCGCCGCTACCTGGTCAACGCGCTTCGCCGCGACCTCGATCTCGGGCCGGTGCCGCTGCGACTGAACTTTCGGGGATCGCGCAACCCGTTCGACGCGCCGAAGGGGAAGGTCGGCGGCCGCTAGGCGATTTGGCGCTAAGCATGTCTTTACCCTTTCCGGGCTAATTCTCTCCCCGTGGGACCCAGTGCCGGCATGCCGCCGGCTGCAAAGCGTGGAGCGGCTTCAACTTGAGCGACGCAACCAATTCGACCGACGGCGCTCCGGACATCGTCGACTGGGCGCATTTCGAGAAGTCCCGAGCCGAGCTTGGGCCGGGGTTCATCCGCATCCTCAGCTATTTCCGCGAGGACGGGGCCAAGTCGGTCGCGCAGATCGAGATGGCGATGCACACCGAGAACACCACCGCGCTGGTGATGCCGGCGCATACCATCAAGGGCGAGGCGCGCCAGTTCGGGGCCGAGCCGCTGGCCGCGGTCGCCGAGCTGATCGAGACCACCGCGCGGCTGTGCATCGAGACGCAGCGCTTTCCCGACGAGCTGGTCAAGGACGTGGTCGAACTGAAGCGCCTGTTCCAGGAAACCGTTCTCCAGTTCGACAAGGCGACCAACCCGCTGCTCACCCGCGCGCCGCAGGGCGCGTTCGGGCGCAAGGCCAGCAACCAGGGCTTCGGCCGGCTCTAGGGTTCCCATCAAAGTAATACTTTGATGGGTTCCTTTAAGCCCCGGCAGCGACCGGGGTTGCGGCGCGCCGCTTGCGGAACGGCTGCAGCTGCCGGCGCGCGAGGCTGCGCCACAACCATTCGAGCGGCCCGTAGGCGAAGCGCTCGAGCCAAGGCTTCGACCAGGCGAGCATCACGAGCCACATCGCGGCGACCACCAGCCACAGCTCGATTCGGCTGACGCTCCCGAACCAGCCGAGCCCCCAGCCGAAGAACAGCCCGGTCATCAGGATCGACGTGCCGAGATAATTGCTGAACGCCGCCCGGCCGGTGGCGGCGATCCGGTCGACCAGCCAGCCGCCGCGTCGGGTCGCGAGGATGATCAGCGCCGCGTAGGCGATGATCATCAGCGGCCGGAAGGGAACTGTCGCGGCGAACGAGTAGGTAAAGATCCCGGGTACCGAGAAGTCGTCAGCCAGCAGCAGGGCGGCAAGCAGGACATAGACGGGGATCGCGACGGCAAGGGCGGTGATGGCGACACCGCGGTAGCGGGCATTGTCCCAGGCGCCGGTCAGGAAGCCGCATTTGAGCGCCGCCATCCCGAACAGCATGTAGGCGAGGGTCTCCGGGCCGAACAAGAAGGTGAAGAAGAGCGGCATCAGCGCCTTTTCGGTCAGCTGATATTCGACGATCCCGGTCCAGGGGCCGAGGAACAAAGCCAGCTCCTCGCGCAGCACCGCGGCGCTCGGGATCGCCATGTCGTGGCTGAATTCGGCCCATTCCTTGAGCGTCTCCGGACCGGCGCCCGGAGCGGCCGCGGCGGCGCTGAGCGAATGCGCGTAGGCCGCGCCGCCGCCCATGATGAGCAGCTGGACCGTCACCAGCGCGATTCCCCAGCGGACCAGCGCCCGCGGCTCGAGCCCCCGGAAGAACCAGGCGACCATGCCGATCAGCGCGTAACCGATCAGAATGTCGCCGTACCAGATGAAGTAATAATGGATCATCCCGAACAGCAGCAGCCACAGCTGGCGGGCGAAGGTCACGCGTTTGGGCGAATCGGCGGATTTCTCGGCAAGCTGGATGACCAGCATCATCGAGGCCCCGAACAGCAACGAGAACAGGCCGCGCATCTTGCCGTCGACGAAGACGAAGCTGAACGCCCAGGAGGCGAGGTCGGCGGCGCTTTCGGTGCCGTAGGCGAGCGGGTTGAGGTAGGCCTGCGGGGGCATCGCGAAGGCGACGATGTTCATCGCCAATATGCCCATCACCGCGACTCCGCGGACGATGTCGAGAGTGAGGATCCGGGATTTGGTCGTGTCGGTCATGCGCGCCCCTCCGCCACCTTATCGTCATTCCCGCGCAAGCGGGAATCCCGCTGACTAACCCGGCCATCCCAGAAAGGAAGCGGGATCCCCGCGTGCGCGAGAATGACGGATGAAAAACCGTCAGTCCTTGGCAGGCTCCGATTGAAGCTGGATGTAATTGGGCAGGCCCATCGCCGCGATCATTTCGAACTGCTGCTCGAGATGGTCGACATGGTCTTCCTCGTTGGAAAGAATTCTCGAGAACAGGTCGCGGCTGACGAAATCGCGGGTGCCCTCACAATGGGCGATCGCGCCCTTGAGCTGGTCGACCGCCTCGTTCTCGAGCTCGAGGTCGGCTTTGAGGATCTCCTCGACATTCTCGCCGATCCGAAGCCGGCCGAGCATCTGGAAGTTGGGCAGTCCGTCGAGGAACAGGATGCGCTCGGCGAGCTCGTCGGCGTGCTTCATCTCGTCGATCGATTCGTGGCGCTCGAACTCGGCGAGCTTCTTGATCCCGGCGTTGTCGAGCAGCCGGTAGTGCAGCCAATATTGGTTGACCGCGGTCAGCTCGTTCTTGAGCGCCTCGTTCAAATGCTCGATGACCTTGGCGTCGCCCTTCATTGCAAGCCTCCCTATTGCCGCCGGCTTTACTCTTGCGGGCGGCGCAGGGAAAGCTTTAAATTGGCGGAAATCTGCGGAAAATTTGCGATTGATTGTCAGTCGCAGTCGCAGTGCTCTCAGGCCGAAACCATCCGCAGCTTCGGGCGCTTGGCGCGCTCCTGGTCGATCAGCTCCTGCGCGTAAACCAGGCAACAGCCGCAATGCGGTTCGCAACCGAGGTAGGCGTAGGCCTTGTCGGGGCAGGTCGCGCCCGAGCGCGCGGCCTCGCGCACTTCGGTCTCGGTGATGGCGTTGCACACGCAAACGATCATGGGCGCCCTATACTGCTAATGCGACCTATTCGCAATAGGAAGCAGCATCAGCGCTCGGACTTGCGGATCACCAGCTTGAGGCCCGACCAGGTCGAGTCGACCGCGCAGACCTTGACGTCGACCAGCCCGAGCGGGAGCGCGACGTCGCGGATTACGTCCTCGCTGATGTCGGTCGCGACCTTGGCGGCTTTCCTCGGCCAGCTGACCCAGACGAAGCCGTCACGGGCGAGCAGCGGCAGCAGCAGGCGCAGCTCGCACTCGAGCACCGCGCGCCTGGTGACGAAGATGTGCGCCGCCTCGATCGGCGACTCGGGCGCATCGAGCCGGACGAGCGCCGGTGCGTCGCGCTCGATCTCGGCGCGGACGCCATCCGGCATCCCGCACCACCAGGTGCGAAGCCCCGGCTCGAGGCTCAGCTTCCGAGCGAGCGGGGTTCCGGAGTAACCGGCGGTCAAGTTGTCTCCTCCCCGGCACGGGGAGGGGGACCATCCGGCGCAGCCGGATGGTGGTGGGGATTGCTCCGTTCGATGCAAGCGGCGATGATCCATTCGATGGCTTGGTCGGCCGAGCGCGCGATATCCGCCGCGGGGATGCGCAGCGTCGCAACTTCGCGAGCCTCTAGCCACCGATCGCGGGCTTCGCCGCGCGCCGGCCCATCGCCCATATCGTGGGAAATGCCGTCGACCTCGATCGCGAGTCGGGCCTCGGAGCAAAAGAAATCGAGCACATATTGCCCGGCCGGATGCTGGCGGCGGAACTTGAAGCCACTGGGCTTACGCCGAAGGCGGTGCCACAGGATCACCTCGGGCGCGGTCATCGTGCGGCGCAGCTTGCGCGCCTTTTTCACCGTCATCTTTGGGCCGCAGAGCATGGAGCCATCCCCTCCACCATGCTTCGCACGGTCCCCCTCCCCGAGACAAGCTCGGGGAGGAGAGTCACCCGAGCACGCCCTCGCCCCCCATCAGCTTGGGGAAGAAGCTTTCGTGCGCCGCGCGGAGATCGGCAACCGAAACGTGCCACTCCGGGCTGTTGTCGAGCCGGCCAATGAGCGCATCTCCGCCGGTAATTCCGATGGCGGCGACAAACCGCTCCGCGCGCTCGGCCCGGTCGAGGATGGGCTGTGGGTCAGCGGCGGTGACGATGTATCGGCCTTGGTCCTCGCCGAACGCCATCGACGCCGCCGAGCACCCATCGGCGTCAGCTTCGATGCGAGCGCCCAGTCCGCCCGCCAACGCCATTTCGGCGATGGCAACCGCAAGCCCTCCGTCGGAAACATCGTGAACGGCAGTTGCCAGTCCCAACGATATGAGGTCGCGCACGAACTCGCCGTTGGCCCGCTCCTCGGTGAGGTCGACCGGCGGCGGCGGTCCATCCACGCGTCGGTGGAATTCCCGCAGCCACACGGACTGTCCCAGCTGGCCGGCCGTCCCTCCGACGACGATGATTGCCTCGCCTTCGCCCTTGAAGCCAATGGTCGCGGACTTCTCCCAATCGTCGAGCAGGCCGACGGCGCCGATGGCGGGGGTGGGGAGGATGGCTTGTGACGTTCCGTCGTCGTTCTTGGTCTCGTTGTAGAGCGAGACGTTGCCGCTCACGACGGGGAAGTCGAGGGCTCGGCAAGCCTCGGCCATTCCCTCGATACAGCCGACCAGCTGGCCCATGATCTCGGGGCGCTGCGGGTTGCCGAAGTTGAGGCAGTTGGTGATCGCCAGCGGCTTTGCTCCGACCGCGCACAAATTGCGGTAGGCCTCGGCGACCGCCTGCTTGCCGCCTTCGACGGGGTCGGCATGACAATAGCGCGGAGTGCAGTCGGTGGTCATCGCCAGCGCTTTGCGGCTGCCGTGGATTCGGACCACCGCGGCGTCGCCGCCCGGGCGCTGGACGGTGTTGGCGCCGACCGACTGGTCGTATTGCTCCCAGATCCAGCGGCGCGAGGCGAGGGCGGGGGAGGCCATCAGCTTGAGCAGGTCCGCCGCGATGTCGGTGCTTTCGGGAAAGTCCGTCACGGGCTCGGGCGGCTTGGGGATCGCGTACGCACGCTCGTACAGCGGCGCCTCGTCGGCCAGCGGGCCGAGCGGGATGTCGGCGACGGTCTCGCCGTTCCACACCAGCTCCATGCGCTCGGTGTCGGTGACCTCCCCGATCACCGCGAAGTCGAGCTCCCACTTGCGGAAGATTGCCTCGGCCTCCGCCTCGCGGCCGGGCTTCAAGACCATCAGCATCCGCTCCTGCGATTCCGACAGCATCATCTCGTAGGGCGTCATGCCTTCCTCGCGGCACGGCACCTGGTTCATGTCGAGCCGGATTCCGACGCCGCCCTTGCTCGCCATTTCGACCGAAGAGGAGGTGAGGCCGGCGGCGCCCATGTCCTGGATGGCGACAATCGCGTCCGACGCCATCAGCTCGAGGCACGCCTCGATCAGCAATTTCTCGGTGAACGGGTCGCCGACCTGCACCGTCGGGCGCTTCTCCTCGCTGTCTTGCGCGAAATCGGCCGACGCCATGGTCGCCCCGTGGATCCCGTCGCGGCCGGTCTTGGAGCCGACATAGACGACCGGATTGCCGATTCCCGCGGCGGCCGAATAGAAAATCTTGTCGGCTTTCGCGATTCCGACGGTCATCGCATTGACCAGGATGTTGCCGTCGTAGGCGGCATCGAAATTGACCTCGCCGCCGACGGTCGGGACTCCGACGCAATTGCCGTAGCCGCCGATTCCGGCGACGACTCCAGCGACCAGATGCCGGGTCTTGGGATGATCGGGCCGCCCGAAGCGCAAGGCGTTCAAGTTGGCGATCGGCCGGGCGCCCATGGTGAAGACGTCGCGCAGGATCCCGCCGACTCCGGTCGCCGCGCCCTGGTAGGGCTCGATGTAGCTCGGGTGGTTGTGGCTCTCCATCTTGAAGATCGCGGCGTCGCCGTCGCCGATGTCGATCACGCCGGCGTTCTCGCCGGGCCCGCAGATCACCCACGGAGCCCCGGTCGGAAGCTTCCTCAAATGGACTCGCGAGCTTTTGTAGCTGCAATGCTCCGACCACATGACCGAAAAGATGCCGAGCTCGACCAGGTTCGGCTCGCGGCCGAGGGCTTTCAAGATGCGCGCATATTCCTCGTCGGAAAGCCCGTGCTCGGCGACGATTTGGGGGGTGATGCGGGGAGCTTCGAGGACGTCCATGCGCGGCGCCTTAGCGGTGTCGGCGAACGGCGGCTAGCGGTCGACCAACCGGTTTGGAGCGACTCGCCCAACAGCAGTAAGGAGGCGCGTTCCGGGGGAAATCGAGGAGAGCAGCAGATGGCGAATCCTATTCCCGAGGGCTATCACAGCGTCACGCCCTACATCATCGTCGACGATGCCAAGGCGGCGATCGACTTCTACGCGCGCGCGTTCGGAGCGAGCGAGAAGTTCCGGTTGCCGATGGGCGACAAGATCGGCCATGCCGAGCTCCAGATCGGCGACAGCGTCGTCATGCTCGCCGATGAATTTCCCGAGCGCGACATTCGCGGTCCCAAGGCGCGCGGCGGGGCGACATCGAGCCTGATGATCTATGTCGATGACGTCGATTCGGTCTTCCAGCGGGCGATCGATGCCGGCGGCCGGGCCGACGGCGAGGGAGTCAAGGATCAGTTCTACGGCGATCGCTCGGGCACTCTGGTCGATCCGTTCGGACATAAGTGGACCATCGCGACCCACGTCGAGGACGTGCCCGACGACGAGCTGCAGCGGCGCATGCAGGAGTTCTCGACGCACAAGCAGAGCGAGCCGGCCTAGGCCCAGGCCCGGCTAGCGATCGCAGCTCAATCGCTGAGCTGCGCTCGGCGTCTTCAGACGTGGCAGCTCTGGCTGCCCTTGCCGGGGCGGGTCAGGGTGACGCTGGAGCCCGCTCCCGTGCCGGTCAGCGAGAAGCCCTCGGCCACCATCGGCTCGCCTTCCGCCGGCGCCACCACGTGTGTCGGCGGGCCGTTCCGCTCGGTGCGGACGTTGGCCGACTTATTGTCCGACAGCCAGTCGATGTAGACGATGCTGTTGTCCTTGCAGCGGTAGATCTTGCTGGCCGAGATCGACGGCGGGAGGACGACGTCGTTGGTGGTGACATTGTCTTCGAGGCCGGTGTTGACGGTGACGGCTTCCTGGTCGCAGCCGGCTAGCGCGGCGGCCGCGGCCAGGCACAGTATGAGCGGGGTCCGAGTCATAGTCGCGCATTGCGCATCGCCGTGGGGCCGCGTCAAGATGGCCCGCTTGCATTGTCTCGATGCGGGCCATAGCTATCGGCCGGCATGGTCGACAATGCCGGCACCAGCGCGCAGCGAATCCGCATTGGCCTGACCGGCCTCGCTTTCGCTTTTTTGCTCGTCCTCCTCGGCTCGGTGATCAGCCGGTCGGGAAGCAACGAGGGCGCGGCGAACGCGGCCGAGCAGGCGGCCGCCAATGCCGCTCCCAACGAGCCGCTGGCCGAGCTCGGGGTCGCGCCGGGCGGCGACAGCCTGGCCAACAACAGCAGCGACAAGCAGTGACCGACGCGCCCGTTCGGCGGGCGGCAAGGGTTCGCGGCGCGGCCCGCGCGCGCGCCGCGGCGATGCTTGGCGCCGGACTGATTGCCGCGGCGGGGCTCGCCTATGTGACGGACCGCAAGGAGGCGGCGGACCCGGTCGCTGCATCGGCCAAGCCGGCGCTGATGCTGCTGACGACCTTGCCGCTGGTCTTCGGCGAGCAGTTCGGCCTCGAAGGCGGCGGTTCGCCGGCGCTGAAGGCGCTCGAGACCCGCTACACCGTGACTCCGGTCGGGGTCACCGACGCCGAGACGCTTCGGCAGGGCCGGCTTCTGCTGATGGCCCACCCGATCGCCCAGCCGGCCGAAGCCCTGGTCGACCTCGATCGCTGGGTGCGCGAGGGCGGGCGGCTGCTGCTGCTCGCCGACCCGGCGCTCGAGTGGCCCAGCGAACGGCCGCTGGGCGACCCGCTCCGCCCGCCGCCGGCGTTCGCCGACACCGGCCTGCTTCGGCATTGGGGGTTGGGGCTCGACGCTCCGGACGAGCGCGGGCCGAAGCTGCGCAAGCTTGGCGGCCAGGAAGTTCTCACCAACTCGCCGGGCGCGCTGGCCGGCCGGTGCCCGATCAGCCGCGATGGCCTCGTCGCCCATTGCCGGATCGGCAAGGGCGAGGCGACGATCGTCGCCGACGCGGACTTGCTCAACGTTGAGGACCTGGACGGGCCGACCGACAACAACCTGGATGCGGTCCTGGCCGAGCTGGCCGCGCTCGAACGGTGACAGACTCGGCACGCCGAGTCGGGTGCGCGGGAGTGGTGCACAGAGTTATCCACAGAGGAGACGGCGAGAACAGTTCAAGAACATCGCCAAGAACTGCGGTCAAAATGTCGCGGTTTTCCGCTGTTTGGCACGAATTCCCCCAATTATGGCATGAAAACCCATTGTATCCCCCACATTGTTGAGTTACCAACAACGACTGTAGCGCGGGGCTGACCCATCACGATGGACCCTGACGCGGGGAGCGCCGCAAATCCGCGCGCCCGCGAACGGGACCGCTTTGCGCTGCGAACGGGGAGAGGACGTGGCGCTAGAGCATCTGTTCCAGGGCAGTGCGCTGAACGCGGTCGATGCCAAGGGCCGCGTCTCCGTTCCCGCTTTCCTGCGCAGCGTCGTCGAGCGCCGCGGCGACGCCAAGAGCATCGTCCTCGCCAAGCACGAGAGCTTCCCTTGCCTGAGCGCCTACGACCCCGCCTACGCGGCGCTGAAGCATTCGAAACTCGAGCGGCTGCTCGAGAAGGAAGAGACCAGCGCCCAGGCCCAGCTCGAATATCAGCAACGCAATTTGATGGCTTTCGCCGCCACCGAGGAAGTGCCCTACGACAGCTCCGGCCGGATCGTCCTCCCGCCGATGATGCGTCGCAAGGGCTCGATCGAGGAGGTCGCCTTGTTCCTCGGCGCCGGCGAGACCTTCCAGATTTGGAACCCGGCGCTGCTCCTCAAGGATGATCGAATCCCGGAGGACATGAAGGACATCGCCCGCTACCGGCTCGAGGAAAGGGGGCTCGGCGCATGACGCGCGCTTCCTCCGGTCCCCGCCACTTGCCGGTGCTGGTCGATGAAGTCGTCCAGGCCCTCGCCATTGCCCGTGGCGAGACCCTGGTCGACGGCACTTTCGGGGCAGGCGGCTATACGCGCGCCATGCTCGCGGCGGGGGCGGGACGAGTGATCGGTTTCGACCGCGATCCGGATGCGATCGCGCAAGGACCGACACTCGTTCCGGACGCCATCAGCACTGGGCGACTGACCCTGGTCGAGGAGCGATTCTCGCAAATGGACCGGGTGCTCGCCGAGCGGGGAATTGGTCTGGTCGACGGGATCGCGCTCGATATCGGCGTGTCGTCGATGCAGCTGGATCGGGCGGACCGCGGCTTTTCCTTCCAGGCCGACGGTCCGCTCGACATGCGCATGAGCAAATCGGGGCTGACCGCCGCCGAATTCCTCAACCAGGCCGACGAAGCCGAGATCGCCCGAATCCTCAAGGACTATGGCGAAGAGCCGCGCGCCCGCGCCGTCGCCCGAGCGATCGCCGCCGCCCGCCCGATCGAACGGACCACCGAGCTCGCCGCGATCGTCCGCCGCGCCGCCGGCTTCCGCCCGGGCCAGAGAACCGATCCCGCGACCCGCACCTTCCAGGCGATTCGAATCCATTTGAACGCCGAGCTCGACGAGCTCGAGGACGGACTCGCCGCCGCCGAGCGCTCGCTCAAACCCGGCGGCCGGCTCGCGGTGGTGACGTTCCACAGCCTCGAGGACCGAATCGTCAAGCGCTTCCTGCGGACACGCAGCGGCGCCACTCCGGCCGGCTCGCGCCACCGGCCAGTGCTCACGGATCCCGACCAGCCGACGTTCGAGCGGGTCGCCAGGCCGGTGGTGCCCTCGGAGCGCGAGACCGCCGCCAACCCGCGCGCCCGCTCGGCCCGGCTGCGGAGCGCGGTTCGCACCTCGGCTCCAGCCTGGGCTCCTGCCTCGAAAGGGAGGGATCAATGAGCGCGAGAGGCTTTCGCTCGGTGTTCATGGTCGCCAGCTGCGCCGGGGCCGCCCTCGGCTGCTATCTGGTGTCGCTGCGGGTCGCTTCCGAGCGCGCCGCGCTGGAGAAGGTCGAGACCAGGATCGTGCTTGCCCAGCGCGACATCAGGCTGCTCCAGACCGAGATCGGCACCCGCGGCCGGCTCGCCCAGCTCGAGCGCTGGAACGTCAAGGTGCTGGCATTGTCGGCGCCATCGGCCGAACAGATTTTGGGCGGCGGGTTCGAGCTCGCCAGGCTGATCCGGCCGCCGCACAAGGACGAGCTCGCGGCGCCGGTAGTGCTGGCTTCGGCCCCAGCCGATGCGCCGCGCCCGCAGGTCGATGGTGCCGCCAGGCATGACGCGGAAGACGTCGGCGTGCCGACCTCGGCACTGCTCCACCAGACCAGCCTGACGCGTGATATTCCAGTTCGCGAGCGCGCAGTTGTCGTGCTGCCCAAGCCACCCGTCGCTGCGCCTCAGCCTAGGACAGCGACCTCGCCAGCAACGAAGGCTGCGGCCAAACCGGCTGCGATCGCATCCGCCAAGTCCGTTAAGCCGCCGGTGAAGGCGAAGTCCGCTGCGGCAGATCCGCTGGCGCCGTTGGCCGGCGCGGCGAAGAAACCGAAGACGCTCGCGTCCGCGACGCCGCTCAAGGCTTCGGCCAAGGAGTCGGCCCGCACGCCATGAACGCGCCGACCGCCGCCCTCGTCGCCCATCGGCCCGAGCGGCTTCGCCTCGTCGGCCAGCGCCGCCAGATTTTGGCGCTGATGCACCAGCGGCTGATGTTCGGAATGCTGCTGTACGGCGGAGTCATTGCGCTGATCGTCGTGCGCATCCTCTATCTCGCGGCGTTCGGCGACCATGCCGGGCGCAAGGTCGGGCTGATCGAGCTGGTTCCCGAGCGCGGGGACATTGTCGATCGCGACGGGAATCCGCTGGCGCGGACGATCGATGCGTGGATCATCGGCCTGCATCCCGGCAAGGTGATCGGCAGCAAGCTCGACGTGGCGCGGGCGCTGAGCCGGCTGATGCCCGAGCGGGACGAAGCGAGCTATTTCGCGATGCTGACCTCGGGCAAGCGCTTCTTCTATCTGCGCCGCCGTGCCTCGCCCGGCCTGGTCGAAGCGATCAACGCGCTTGGCGAGCCGGGGCTGGCGATCGATCGCGAGCCCGACCGGCTGTATCCGCAGACCAGCCTTGCCGCGCACGTCATCGGCTACACCGACGTCGACGGCCACGGCACCGCCGGGATGGAGCGGGCATTCAACCAACAGTTGAGCGATGCCGCGACCCGCGGCCAGCCGCTGACGCTGTCGATCTCGAGCCGGCTGCAGCAGGCGCTCGAGCACGAGTTACTCGCCGCGATGACCCATTTCTCTGCCAAGGGCGCGGCCGGGGTGGTGATGGACATTCATACCGGCGAAGTGCTGGCGATGACCTCGCTGCCGCAACTCAATCCCAACGATGCCGGCAGCGGCTCGGCCGAGGCGCGCTTCAACCGCGCGACGCTCGGCGTTTATGAGCTCGGTTCGACGTTCAAGCCGTTCACTGTCGCGATGGCGATGGATTCGGGAATCATCCGGTCGATGGGGCAGATGTACAATTGCCCGCGCGAGCTACGCG
>NZ_JACCSU010000088.1 GCF_013812825.1 Sphingomonas sp.
CAGCCGCGCCGCGCGCGCCTTGACGGTTTCGCGGTCGACCTGCGGCATTCGCGCCGCCGGGGTGCCGGGCCGCGGCGAAAACGGAAAGACGTGTGCCGCGACGACGTCGCAATCGTCGAGCAAGCGCAGGCTGTTCAGCGCCATGTCCTCGGTTTCGGTCGGGAAGCCGGCGATCAGATCGGCGCCGATCGTCGCGTCGGGACGGGCGGCCTTGATCCGCTCGACGACACGGACCGAGTCGGCGCGCGAGTGGCGGCGCTTCATCCGCTTGAGGATCAGGTCGTCGCCGGCCTGCAGCGAGAGGTGAAAATGCGGCATCAGCCGCGGCTCGCCGGCGATCAGTGCGAAGAGTTCGTCGTCGATCTCGATGCTGTCGAGCGACGACAGCCGCAACCGCTGGAGCCGCGGCTCGGAATCGAGCAGCCGCCGGCACAGTTGACCAAGTCCGTCCCCTCGATTTCGCTCGGGACAGGCATAATCGGTGATGTCGACACCGGTGAGGACAATCTCTTTGGCGCCGCGGTCGATCTCGCGGGCGACGGCGTCGCGGATCGCCTCGAAGGGGAAGGAGCGGCTCGGCCCGCGCGCATGCCAGATGCTGCAGAACGTGCAGCGGTGGTCGCAGCCGGTCTGGATGCCGACGAAGCTGCGGACTCGGGTATGGGCTCCGGCGGGCACGGCCAGCGGCGCCGCGAAGTCGCGGATCCGCACCTCGTCCACTTCCGGCATAGCTCGAAATCGGTCCGGCTCGAGCTGCACCGCGCAGCCCGTGGCGAGGATCTTGGCGCCGGGGCGGTCTCGCCGCGCTCGGCGGATCGCCTGGCGAGTCTGCCGAACCGCCTCGGACGTCACCGCGCAGCTGTTGACGATCACCCACTGCTGATCAGCGGGCACCTGCCGCGCCATCGCCTCGCTCTCGGCGAAGTTCAGCCGGCAGCCGAGCGTGATCGTCTCGACGCTCACGCGAACTTCTCGAGGTCGATCTCGCCCTTGAACACATGGATCGCCGAGCCGCGCATCCGGATCGGCTCGCCGGGCTGCCAGGCGATGGTCAGCGACCCGCCCGGCATCGTCACCTCGACCGGCGACCCGGCGCGCTTCGAGGCGATCGCGGCGACTCCCGACGCGCATGCGCCGGTGCCGCAGGCGAGCGTCAGACCGGCGCCGCGTTCCCACGTTCGCAGCCGGATGCCGCCGCCGGCGACCTGCGCGACGTTGACGTTGATCCGATCGGGAAAGGCGGGGTCGTGCTCGATCAGCGGGCCGAGCCCGTCGAGCGGGACGCTTTGGGCGTCCTCGACGAAGAACACCAGGTGCGGGTTGCCGACGCTGAGCGCCATCGGCTTTTCGAGCTCGCCCCACGCCATCGGCAGCGCCGCCGTGTCCATCGCGTAGGCAAGCGGCACCTCGTCCCAGCCAAAGCGCGGCTCGGAGATTGTGACTTCGACTTCCTTCCCATCCGCGGCTCCGGCGACCATTCCGCCGCCGCTCTCGATGCTCTTCGCTCCGGTCAGCGCGACGACGCAGCGCGACGCGTTGCCGCAGCTTTCGACCTCGCCGCCGTCGTGGTTCCAGATCCGCATTCGAAGGTCAGCCTTGTCGGACCGCTCGAGCACGATCAGCTGGTCGCAGCCGATGCCGCCGTGGCGGTCGGCGAGCGCCCGCGCGAGCGGCTCCGACATCGCCAGCGGCTCGTCGCGAGCGTCGAAGATCGCGAAGTCGTTGCCCAGGCCGTGCATCTTGTGGAAGGTTCGGGTCATCGGTCGCGGGGGCACTTAGGCAGCGCCCGGAGCCAAGTCCACCAGCGAGAGTTCAGCCAGCATGCCCAAAGCCGCAACCGACGTCATGCAATCGATCATTTTCTCCGCCGTCGCGGATGCTTTCGACGCCCTCAAGGCCGCGTCGAAGGGTGTGCCCAACACGATGCTGCGCGATATCCAGTCGGTGCATCGCAATGCGACCTTCGCCGATCTGCCCAAGGAGCTACAGGATGCGATCAACGCCAGCGTCCGCGCGGCTTTCACCCAGCTGCTCAAGGAAGGCTATGCGGTGGCGCCGTCCCAGGGCCATGGCTCGCGCCCGCTGGACCGGGTTCCGGAGCGCGAGCGGCGAGACAGGCCAGCCGGCGGCGACGACCGCAGGGGCCCGCGAGGGC
>NZ_JACCSU010000096.1 GCF_013812825.1 Sphingomonas sp.
CGTGAGCGGCGGGGAGGGGGACCATCCAACGAAGATTGGATGGTGGAGGGGTCCGCCACCGAGGCCGGTGCTCGCTCGTCCCCCGGACGAGCTGCGCTCCAACCTACTGAATCGTCGGCTCGATATCGGCGCCGGCGCTGGTCGCCATCCGCTGGAACTGCATCAGCTGGACCAGCAGGTCGGCGCGCGAGTCCAGGCTCTCGGCCTCGAGCAGGGCCTGCTTGGCGCCGACGTCGAACGGAGCGACCTGGGCGATCGCGTTGACCAGCATCTCGTCGTCGAGCCGGCCGACCGCCGACCAGTCGACCGCCAGCCCGAGGACGTCGCCGAGGCGCCGCGCTTCCTGCTCGACGTCGGCCCGAAGCGCGAGCGGCAGCGGCGGCGGCTCGCGGTCGTCGAACGCGGCGACATCGATATCGGCGTTGCGGTAGGGCGTTTCCATCTCGGCCTCGCCGACCAGCCGGAAGCGGCCCGATCCGCCGAGCACGATATTGTAGCGGCCGTCTTCCAGTTCCTCGACTCCGACGATCTCGCCGACGCAGCCGACCGCGTAGAGCGGCGGATTGACGGGATCGAGGCTGACGGGTTGGATCATGCCGATGGTCCCGGCTCCGTCGAGCGCGTCGCGGACCATCTCGCGGTAGCGCTCCTCGAAGATGTGCAGCGGCAGCTGCGAGCGTGGGAACAGGATCGCGCCGGCGAGCGGGAAGATCGGCACCCGCAGGATCAGCGCCTCCTTCACGCTGCGGCGGGCGTCATGTCAAAGGGCCGCATGCGGCGCGGCATCACGTGAACAGGAGCGCCGACAGCCGCCGCCGCTGGCTTCGGGCCCAGGGGTCCTCGAGCCCCTGCGCCTCGAGGAGCTGGAGGAAGCGCTTGCGCGCCGCGCCCTCGTCCCAGTCGCGGTCGCGGCCGATGATCTCGAGCAATTCGTCCGCGGCCGAATCGCGATCCCCGGCCGCCATCCGCGCCCCGGCCAGCTCGAAGCGGGCGTCGAGATCGGCGGGGTCGGCCGCGATCCGGGCCTCGATCGCCGCGGTGTCGACCGGCGGCACCGACGCCAGCTCGAGCGCCGCCCGGGCGCGGGCGATCGCCGGATGCTTGGCGGCCTCGTCCGCGAGCTCGCCGAGGATGCTCTGCGCTTCGGCCAGCTCACCCGCCGCGGCCAGCGACCGCACCAGCCCGCCGGCGACCTCGGGATCGTCGGGCGCGAGCTCGCGGATCTGGCGGAACACCGACACCGCTCGCGGAGCGTCGCCCTCGGCGAGGAGCTGTTCGCTCATGGCCACAAGCGGCTCGATCTCGGGCTTGGCCGCCGCCGCCTCGTCCCCGGCGACCTTGATCTGGGCGAGCAGCTGGTCGAGCACCTGCTTGATCTGCGCCTCGGTCCGGTAATTGGTCAGGTCGGCGACCGGCTGGCCCTGGAAGAACGCGTAGACGGTGGGGATCGACTGGACGCGGAACTGGGCGGCGATCAGCTTGTCCTTCTCGACGTCGATCTTGACCAGCTTGACGCCCTTGGCCGCATAATCGCCGGCGATCTTGTCGAGCACCGGGCCCAATTGCTTGCACGGCCCGCACCACTCGGCCCAGAAGTCGAGGATGACGAGCGCGTCCATCGACGGCTGGATGACGTCGCGCTCGAAGCGCTCGATCGCCTCGCGCTCGGCTTCGCTGTGACCCAAGGTCGCCACGCTCGTTTCGCTCCCGCTGGCGGTGGTTTGTGAAGCGCCCATATGGGCGGCAGGCTTGTCCGCCACAAGCCAAAGCTGACGCACTTGCCGGACCGGCGAGCCTCATGCTAGGCGCGCGCCTCACCTCAGCCGACCGGCCAGATGGCCGACCGGCTCAGCTCACGAGCGGGCGTAGCTCAGGGGTAGAGCACAACCTTGCCAAGGTTGGGGTCGAGGGTTCGAATCCCTTCGCCCGCTCCAGATTTTCCCACGCCGCTAGTTGGTGTTGACCGTCACCGACGTGTTGCCGCCGACCGGTACCGTGGCGTCAACTCCGCCGGGCCTGACGTCGACCACCGCGCCGGTGTCGTCGATCCGCACTCGAGTGCCGCCGGGGTCGACCCGGTAGGAGACGCCGTCCTCGACGACGATCCGGCTGTCGTTGGGCCCAAGCGCGACTCGGGCGCCGCCGGGCTCGAGCCGATAGGTGACTCCATTCTCGACCACGATCCGGCTTCCGGCTGGCCACGAGCCGCCGGTGGTGGTGGCCGTGTCGTAGTTGCCGGCACCGGCCGCATTGTCGGCATAATCGGCGGCGTTGGCTTCGTTCGCGTAAGCCTCGTTGGTCTCGTCGTAATTATTGCAGGCGGCGACGCCGAGCGACAAGGCGCCGACGGCGACCGCGGTGATCAAGGTTCGCATGCTCTCCTCCTTCAGGGCCGAGCGATTCCAATATGGGTCAATGCCGCGATGCGCCGGCGGTTCCGCAGTTCACCCCGCGCTTCGCTCGCGAAACCATTTGGTCAGGATGTACTTGGTCCCGCGTCGGACCTTCATCCCCTGGTGGAGGGTCGCCGGGTTGGGCGAGCCGTTGGGCAGCAGGTTGTTCCAGGCGAGCAGCTTGCCGGTTTCCGGCTGCACGGTCTTGCCGATCAGCTTGAACCGGGTCGCTCCGCCGTCCTCGGGCCGGTTCAAATAGATCATCGCCGTCCACGTCCGCTGGCCGGCCTCCGCGCAATGCTCGAAATAGGCCGCGCCGCCCGGCTCGAAGGTGTCGGTGTGCGGCTTGAACTCCTGCCCTGGCGCGTAGCGCTGGCCCTGCAGCGGCTCGCTGAGGTTGAGCGGCAAGCCGAGCAACTCCGCGATCCGCGAGTCGACCGCCGCGACCACCGGGTCGCGCCAGTCGAGGTCGCAGGTCTCGCTGGTTCGAAAGGCGTCGATGCCCTGGTCGTCGGCAATCGCGGACGGCCGGCGCTGGGCGTCGATTCGGGCGATCAGCTCATCGCACTCGCCGGGACCCAGGAAATTGCGGACGACGAACAGCTCGAGCTTCGGGTTGGGAACGCGCTGGACGCCGGGCCTCGAGCCGAGCCGCTCGGCGGTCGCGGCCGCCGTTGCCGGCGCCTCAGAGCGTGTAGGCAGCGGCGTGCCTCATCTCGTGCTGGGCGATCACCGCCCGGACGACATTGTTCATCAGCCTCATGCGCGTCGGCAGCGGAGTCGAGGTGCGCTTGATCATCACCGCGACCGCGTAGCTGCGGCCGTCGGGCGCGGTCACGATGCCGATGTCGTTGTAGCCGGCCTGGACCGCTCCAAGCACCTGGCCGGTGCCGGTCTTGTGGCTGAGGCTCCAGCCCGGCTTGAGGCCGCCCTTCAAGCGATTGGCGCCGGTCTTGGTGTTGCCCATCACGGACAGCAGCCGGGCGGTCGAGGCGGGCGACAGCAGCTCGCCGCGCTTGAGCCGGGCGAGCGCATTGACGATCGCCCGCGGAGAGGCGCCGTCATATGGGTCCGCGACGTAACGGTCGAACGCCGCCTTGCGCAGCGAAAAAGGCAGCGCCCCGCGCGCCTTGTAAAACGCGCCGCCGACCGAATAGCTTTGCGACCACATCAGGCCGGCGATCTTGCTCTGAAGCGCGCGCTCGCCGTCGTAGAAGCGGATCGCGCCCAAATTCTTCTCGGCGATCATCGCCCGCACCGCGGCCGGGCCGCCGACCGAGCGCATCAGCTTGTCGTTGACGGTATTGTCGCTCTTGGTGATCGCCTGGTACATCAACTCGTTCAGCGACATGGTCGCGCCGCCGCCGAGGATTTTCGCGGCGACCGGCTGATGGAACAGGGTCAGGTCGCTGCGGGTCAGGGTCACTCGCTGGTTGAGGTTGACTCGACCCTTGTCGACCGCGTCGAGAGCGGTCATCGCGACCCACAATTTGCTCACGCTTTGCTGGGGGTAGAGCTCCTCGGCCTTCCAGCCGGTCCACCAGCCTTCGTTGACCGACTTGACCGCGATCCCGACGCGGCCGTTGAACTGGTTCCCGAGCGCGTCGATCCGGTTGCGGAGATAGGCCGGGGCCTGCGGCGGCAGCGCGGGACGAATGATCGGCGCGGGGGCGGGCGCCGGCGGCGGTGCGTACTGGCTCGCCGCGGATGCGCCGACCTGCGCCAGTCCGGCCACCACCAGCGTCAGTCCAACGCGGCTCCACAATGACGTCATGACTACTCCGCTCCCCAGATTCTTGCCCGTTTGCCAACATCTTAGTGAGCTGCAACTGAACCCCCGCTGTGCAGCAGACGGCCAAGATTCGCATTCGCGAGTCCGCTTGCCAAGCCCCTTTCGCAAGAATTTCAAGCGTCAACGGTCGGCGCCGCTGCCTATCCTCATCGGGTCAGCGGTCGGCGCCGCTGCCTATCCTCACAGGGTCAGCGGTCGGCGCCGCTTCCGGCCATCAGGGCCGAGGATTCGATCTCGTCCAGCGCCCGGTGGGCGGCGACATAGCGCCGCGCCTTTGCCACCCAGTCGCCGGCCCGCGAGGCGCCGGGAAGCCGCATCGTCTCGGCCAGCGCCGCGTCGACGTCGCCGGCTTCCAGGCGGCTCAGCGCTCGGCGGTAGCGCGCGTCGGGCTTGGTCGACGGAACGTCGGCGCGGCGGACGTTGACCAGCGAGCCGAGCTCGCGCTGGAAGTTGGACCACCAGCTGTTCCGCGGCCCGCCGCTTCGAAGCTGCGGCCCGAGCTCGTCATATTGCGCGATCAGATCGTCGAGGCGGACCGGCGAGCGCGACGCGGTGACGATGGTGGCGACGGCGCGCGGGTGGCGATTGCCGAAGCGGTCGACCAGCAGGGTTTCGAGATAGCCGAGCTGGACTCCGCGATCGATCGCCCGGCGCGCGGCGAACGCGACCACCAGCGCGTCGGTCCGGCCGGCCGAGCCTTCCGCCCGCCGGGCCGCGGTCTCGACCCCGGCGCGGTCCCCGGCACGGGCCAGGGCGCCGAAGGCCACGTTGTCGTGGGCCGATACCGGGTACTGGACGAAGTCCTGGAAGATCGCCGCCACCCGCTGCTGCCACGCCGCCGGGTCGATGTCCCGCAGGTCGGTGCCGTCGACGGTGATGCGCCCGCCGTCGACGTCGTAGAGACGGGCCAGGAGCTTGACCAGCGTCGTCTTCCCGGCGCCGTTCGTGCCCACGATGGCCAGCGACTGACCGGCGACGATGTCGAGGTCCAAGCCCTCGAACACGTTCTCGTCCCGCCCCGGGTACCCGAACCTGACCCCCTCGAAGCGGATGACCCGTTCGGGCAGGCCGCCGGCCGGCAGGTGGCCGCCCATGCTCTCGACGGCGACCGGGACGGCGTCCTGCAACGCTCGCAGCACCCGGAGCGACACAAGGCCGTCCTCCAGACGCAGGTCGTCCATGTCGAACCGCCCGAGGATGGCGATGGCCAGCACGGCCTGGGCATACACGATGGTGGCGCCCACGCCGATCGTGTCCGACGTGCCGTCCCGGACGACCAGGAGCAGCGCGCCGGCCTCCAGCACCAGGAGGCCCACCGACACACCGAGGGCGATCCACGCGCCCGACCGCCGCTCACGCCACACCGGCCGCATGGTGTCCAGG
>NZ_JACCSU010000075.1 GCF_013812825.1 Sphingomonas sp.
CAGCTCGGCCAGGCGCTGGCCGGCGCGCGGCGAATGGACGGCGGCGACCTGGCCCTCGATCCGGCGCAAGTCCGCCGGTGGCGGCAGGGCGCTCGACCGGTAGACGGGAACGGCGGTGATGGCCTGCGCCGCGTGGGGTTCGATGCGGTGCTCGCCGCACAAATGCAGCAGTCGGACGCCGGCCTCGACCGAGCCAAGCAGCCGTTCGACACCGGCCTCGCCGCTGCTGGCAATGTCGAAACCCGCCTCGCGCGCCGCGGCCGCGGTCGCCTCGCCGACCGCGTGCACCGGCAGGCCGCGCAGCCGGCTCAATCCGTCCCCGCCAAGCCGCACCGCATTGGCGCTGGTCAGCACCAGAGCGTCGAACGACCCCGCGTCGGGCGCTTGCCATTCGACCGGCTCGACCTCGAACAGCGGCATCGCCACAGCCTCCAGCCCGATCGCTTCGGCCCGCTCGACGGTCGCGCTTGCGCCCGGCTCGGGGCGCAATATCACCAGCCGCCTCATGCCGGCCTGGTCATGCAGGGGCGAACAGGCTCCGGATCGATGGCGGAGCGCGTTCGAGCATCCGCTCGGCGAGCTTCTGCGGCGTGTTGTCATCGCCGCAGTCGAACCTCGCCTTGTCCTGGATCATCTCGCTGCCGTCTTCGGAGAAGATCTGGGCGCGCATTCCAAGCTCGCCGTCGTCGAGAATGGCCAGGGCCGCGACCGGCGAATTGCAGGACGCTCCGAGCGCCCGAGTGAACGCCCGCTCGGCCATCACCGCGGAATAGGTGATCTGGTTATTGACCGTGGTCAGAACGCTCTGGGTGACATTGTCGTCGGTCCGGCATTCCATTCCGAGCGCCGCCTGCCCCGGCGCCGGCAGCAGCACTTCAACGGGCACCGCGACTCCGACGTCGGGCATCCCGAGCCGCTTGAGCGCGGCCGATGTCAGCAGCGTGGCGTTGATCTCGCCCGAGCGGACCTTCTCGAGCCGAGTTTCGACATTGCCCCGCAGCGGGACGATGCGGAGATCCGGCCGGATCGAACGCAACTGCGCCGCCCGGCGCGGGGACGACGTGCCGACAAGCGCGCCTTGCGGCAGCGCGTCGAGCGATTCCGCGCCGATCAGCCGCTCGCGATAGTCGCCGCGCGGACGGATGGCCGCGATGTGGATCTCCGGCGGCCGCTCGCTTTCGACGTCCTTCATCGAATGGACGCAGAAATCGACCTCGCCGGCGAGCAGCGCCCGGTCGAGCTCCTTGGTCCACAGGCCCTTGCCGCCGATCTCGGCGAGCGGCCGATCCTGGACCTCGTCGCCGGTCGTCTTGATCGGCACGATCTGGACATAGTCCGCGGGCCAGCGCTGCGCGGTCTCGAGCGCCGCCGCGACCTTGCGCGCCTGCGCCAGAGCGAGCGGCGATCCACGAGTGCCCAGTCTGAGTCCGCCGTTCATGATCCACCTCTAGTGCATCGAGGCGGGTTGAGGCAAAGGGCAGCGCGTGGCGCTGATCCTCGGCCTTGAATCCTCGTGCGACGACAGCGCGGTGGCGCTGGTCGGCAGCGACCGCCGGATCCTCGCCCACGCGGTCGTCTCGCAGAACGCCGCCCACCAGCCCTACGGCGGAATCGTCCCGGAAATCGCCGCCCGGGCCCATGTCGAGATCCTGCCGCCCTTGATCCGCCGCGTCCTCGCCGAGGCCGGGATTGCCGTCGACGAGGTCGATGCGATCGCCGCCACCGCCGGCCCGGGGCTGATCGGCGGAGTGATGGTCGCGCTGCTTGCCGGCAAGGGGCTGGCGCTGGCGACCGGCAAGCCGCTGATCGCGGTCAACCATCTCGAAGGCCATGCGCTGTCGCCGCGGCTGGTCGATCCGGAGCTGGAGTTCCCGTACCTGCTGCTGCTGGTGTCGGGCGGCCATTGCCAGTTGCTCGAGGTCCGGGGAGTCGGCCGCTACCGACGGCTGGCGACGACCATCGACGACGCGGTCGGCGAGGCGTTCGACAAGGCGGCCAAGCTGCTCGGCCTCGGCTATCCGGGCGGCCCGGCGCTCGAAGCGATCGCCGCCGACGGCGATTCCACCGCGGTGCCGCTGCCGCGCCCGCTGCTCGGCTCGCCCGAGCCGCATTTCTCGTTCGCCGGCCTGAAGAGCGCGGTCCAGCGCTCGGTCGCGGCGGGCGAGCACCGGCCGGCCGACATCGCGGCAAGCTTCCAGCAGGCGGTGATCGACTGCCTCGTCGACCGCACCGCCCGCGCTTTGGAAACCAGCGATGCCCCGGCCCTGGTCGTCGCCGGCGGGGTTGCCGCCAACCGCTCCGTCCGAACCGCGCTCGCCGAGCTGGCCGAGCGGCACGGACGCCGCTTCACCGTCCCGCCCGCGTGGCTGTGCACCGACAATGCGGTGATGATCGCC
>NZ_JACCSU010000092.1 GCF_013812825.1 Sphingomonas sp.
GCCCGTGCCGCAGCCGGGGCTCGACCCGGCGCCCAGCGCGCCGGTGCGCGTCGGTCCGCGCTTCGCCACTCCGGCCGATGCCGTTCGGCCGCCCTACCCGGCCTCCAAGATCGCCAGCGACGAGGAGGCGGTGCTCAAGCTCAAGCTGTCGATCGACCCGCGCGGCCGAGTGGTCGCGGTCGAACCGGTCGGCCGGGCCGATCCGGCGTTCCTCGCCGCCGCCCGCCGCCATCTGCTCGCCCACTGGCGCTACAAGCCCGCGACCGAGGACGGGCGGGCGATCGCCTCCGCGACCGTGATCACCCTGCGCTTCGAGCTCGACTGACGGCCCCGACAGGCCGTCATGCTGAACTTGTTTCAGCATCCATGGGTACAGGGGCTGGATCCCGGATCAGGTCCGGGATACGGCACTAGCGGTCCGGAACCGCCAGTCCTATCTTGCCGCCATGTCCTGGTTTCCAAGTCCGGTCAGCCCGCGCGCCGCATTGGCCGACTTTCGCGCCTTCCTTCGCCACCGCGAGCGCGAGCACTGGATCGGCGCCGCGCTCGCCGTGCTGGTGACGATGATCATCGTCATCGAATTCTTCGTCGACTCGCAGATCAACACCGCGCCGCCGCCGCGGATGGTCTACGTCGAGCAATGGAGAGCCGACCGAACCGACGCCGAGATCATCGCCGACCAGAAGAAGCACCAGGCGGAAAAGGAGGCGGCGGCCAAGGAGCGGCAAAGGCAGTTCCAGAAGCTCGAGAAACAGCTCGGGATGTGAGCCAGGCCCGGGGCAATGGGGCTCGCTTCATGGCCGAGGCGACCGCGCTCGGCGAGGCGATGCGCGGGCGAACGGCGCCCAACCCCAACGTCGGCTGCGTGATCGTCTCAGAGGGCGAGATCGTCGGCCGCGGGGCGACCCAGCCGGGCGGGCGGCCGCACGCCGAGGCCGTCGCGCTGGAGCAGGCGGGGCGCAAGGCCGCCGGATCGGACGTTTACGTGACCCTCGAGCCGTGCGCGCACGACAGCCCGCGGGGCCCCGCCTGCGCGGACCTCCTCGTCGCCGCCAAGCCGGCCCGGGTGACGATCGCGCTCAAGGACCCCGACCCGCGCACCGCCGGCAAGGGCATCGCACGCCTGCGCGAGGCCGGAATTACGGTCAAGCTCGGCGCCGGCCGCGCGGCCGCCAAGGCTTCGCTGGCCGGCTATCTCACCCGGACCAGCCTCGGGCGGCCGCGGGTCACACTGAAGCTGGCTCTGTCGATCGACGGCAAGATCGCGATGCCGTCGGGCGAGAGCAAATGGATCACCGGCGAGGACGCGCGCGCCCACGTCCATCTCGAGCGCGCCCACTCGGACATGATCCTGGTCGGCCGCGGCACCTACCTCGCCGACACTCCCCGGCTCGACGTTCGCCTTCCGGGCCTCGAGGACCGCTCGCCGAGGCGGGCGTTGCTGACCCGGGGGGAGGCGGTCGACGGCTGGGAAATCCTGCGTTCCCCGCAAGATGTCTACCGGCTTCATGACGTCAACGACCTGCTGGTCGAAGGCGGCTCGGCGACGGCGACCGCGTTCCTCGCCGAGGACCTCGTCGACCGCATCCTGATCTACCGGGCGCCGATCATCGTCGGCGAAGGCAAGTCCTCGTTCGGCTACGTCGGGCTCGACGGAATCGCCAGCGCCCACGGCCGCTGGCGCTCGGGCGACGGTCGCGCGCTCGGGGTCGACCGGCTCGAAGTTTACGAGCGGGTGCGGGAGGGCGATGGTCCCTCGACTGCGCTCGGGACGAACGGCTAAGGGGAAATCCAACCCGTTCGTGTCGAGCGAAGTCGAGACACGCACGCCCGGCACAAGGAGCAATATGTTCACCGGGATCACCACCGATGTCGGCACCGTCCGCAGTGCCGAGCAGCGCGGCGACCTTCGAGTCGCCATCGCCTGCGGCTACGACATGGCCACCGTCGACCTGGGAGCGTCGATCGCCTGCTCGGGCGTGTGCCTGACGGTGGTCGACAAGGGCCCAGAGGGCGAAGACTCCTGGTTCGCGGTCGACGTCTCGGGCGAAACCCGGTCGCGCACCGCGCAAGGCCTGTGGAGCGAAGGCAGCCGCCTCAACCTCGAGCGCTCGCTGCGCGTCGGCGACGAGCTCGGCGGCCACATCGTCGCCGGCCATGTCGACGGGGTCGCCGAAGTGACCAGCGTCACGCCCGAGGGAGGCTCGTCGCGCATCGAGCTGCGAGCGCCCGACGGCCTTGGCCCCTATATCGCGCGCAAGGGCTCGATCGCGATCGACGGAGTCTCGCTGACCGTCAACGACGTCACCGATGCCGAGGACGGCTCGCCCCGTTTCTCGGTCAACATCATCCCGCACACGGCCAGGATCACCACCCTGGCCGACATCGCCGTCGGACGACAGTTGAATGTGGAAATCGACGTGATCGCCCGCTATCTCGAGCGAATAATGGTTAGCAGAGCACATTCCACGGCATAGGTTTCAGCTTGCCATCACATTGTAGTGTGATACTGAGCCGGAAATGAGCACCACCCTGATCGAGCGGCTGAGCGCCGTCATCGCAACCGGCGAAGTGAGCCGCGCCGCGCTCGCCCGAGCCGCCGGCCTCCACCCCAATTCGCTGCGCAAGCTCGGCTCCCCCGACTGGAACCCGACCGCCGACACCCTCGGCCGACTGGAAAAACTGCTCCAGCGCGGCAACACCAACGTCCTGGTCGGCGCCGAGGCGATCATCGACGAGGCGCGCAACGGGCGGATGTTCATCCTGGTTGACGACGACGACCGCGAGAACGAGGGCGACCTGGTGATCCCGGCGCAAATGGCGACTCCGGACGCGATCAACTTCATGGCCCGCCACGGCCGCGGCCTGGTCTGCCTGGCGCTCACCAAAGAGCGCGTCGAGGCGCTGGGACTGCAGCCGATGGCGGGCTCGAACCGAAGCCGCAACATCACCGCCTTCACCGTCTCGATCGAAGCCCGGGAGGGCATTTCGACCGGGATCAGCGCTGCCGACCGCGCCCGAACCGTCGCGGTGGCGATCGATTCCGCCAACGGCCCAGACGCTCTGGTTTCACCGGGGCACGTGTTCCCGCTGGTCGCGCAGCCCGGCGGAGTGCTGGTCCGCGCCGGCCACACCGAGGCCGCGGTCGACGTCGCCCGCCTCGCCGGGCTCAACCCGTCGGGCGTCATCTGCGAGATCATGGGCGAGGACGGCAGCATGGCCCGCCTCGACGATTTGATGGGCTTCGCCGCCGCTCACGGGCTCAAGATCGGCACCATCCGCGATCTCATCGCCTATCGCCTCAAGAAGGACCACATGGTCGAGGCGGTGGCCTCGACCGGATTCACCGCCCGCAGCGGCGCCCAATGGCAGGCGCAGGTGTTCCGCGACAAGGCGACCGGCGCCGAGCAGCTGGCGATGGTCCACGGCGCCATCGACCCGGACAGGCCGGTGCTGGTGCGGATGCACAGCCTCGACCTGTTCGCCGACGTGCTCGGCGAGTCGAGCGAGCGCTCGGGCCTGCTGCAGGGCGCGATGGCGATGATCGAGGCCGAGCGCGCCGGAGTGATCGTCGCCCTTCACGCCGCCTCGCCCGGATCGCTGTCGCGCGCCACCGACCTCCGCTCGGGCAAGCCGCCGGAGAGCAGCGAGGCGGGCGGCGAGGCGCTTCGCAACTACGGCATCGGCGCCCAGATCCTCGCCGCGCTCGGGATCCACGAGATGGTGCTCCTGACCAACACCCACCATTCGCCGGTCGCCTTGTCCGGCTACGGGCTGGCGATCGTCGAGGAACGCCCGATCGCGACCGGGAGCTGAGGCCGTGGCGACCATCCTGATCGTCGAGGCGCGCTTCTACCCGCACCTCAACGACCTGCTTCTGGCCGGTGCGCGCTCGGCGATCGAGGCCGCCGGCCACGGCCACGAAACCATCACCGTCCCGGGCGCGCTCGAGCTGCCGGCGGCGATCGCGCTGGCGGCGCGCAGCGGGCGCTTTTGCGCCTTTGTCGCGCTTGGAGTCGTGATCCGCGGCGAAACCTTTCACTTCGAGGTCGTCGCCCAGGAGAGCGCCCGCGGCCTGCTCGCTCTGACGCTCGACGGCTTTTCGGTCGGCAACGGCATCTTGACCGTCGAGAACGAGGCCCAGGCGCTGGTCCGCGCCGATCCCGCCCAGGGCGACAAGGGCGGCGACGCGGCCCGCGCGGCGCTCGCCCTGTTCGAGCTGGAAAGACAATACGCGCCATAACTGGATTGCTTCGTCGCTGCGCTCCTCGCAATGACGGCCTCCATTCTCGTCATTGCGAGCGAAGCGAAGCAATCCAGTGCCGGACACGACGAACAAAACTTACCCGTTCGCCTTCGCCGCTCTGCTAATCGGCAGCTGCTCCTTGGCGTTCGGTCCGTGGCTGGTGCGCCTCGCCGGAGTCGGCCCGGTCGCGGCCGGGTTCTGGCGGCTGGCGCTGGCGCTTCCGTTCCTGTTCCTGATTGCCCGGGTGATCGGCCCGCCGGTGCACTGGCCCAAAGGCGCGCTCGTCATCCTGACCGCGTTCGCCGGCTTCTTCTTCGCCGCCGATCTCGCCGCCTGGCACACCGGCATCCACATGACCAAGCTCGGCAACGCGACCCTGTTCGGCAACATCTCGAGCTTCGCCTTCGCCGCCTGGGGGCTGTGGCTCGCGCGCCGGCTGCCGTCGGCGCTGCAGTCGGCCGCCCTGCTCCTCGCCGCCGTCGGGGCCGCTTTGCTGATGGGCGGCAGCGCCGAGCTGTCCGCGCGCCACCTGCGCGGCGACCTGTTCGCGCTGGCCGCGGGCCTCCTCTACACCGGCTATCTGATCGCGGTCGAACGGGGACGTGGGCAGCTCGACGCGCTGCCGCTGCTGTTCTTGGCGAGCGCGTTCGGGGCGGTGATGCTGCTGCCCTTGTCGCTGGCGCTGGGCGAGCGGCTGATCCCCGGCGACTGGACCCCGGTGCTGCTGCTGGCGCTCGGCAGCCAGGTGCTCGGCCAGGGGCTTCTGGTCTATGCGATCGGGGCTCTGCCGCCGCTGGTGGTCGGCCTCGCCTTGCTCACCCAGCCGGCGATCTCGGCGTTGATCGGCTGGGTCGCCTATCGCGAAACCCTGTCGCCCCTTGACTGGCTCGGAGCGGCGGCGATCGCGCTGGCGCTGGTGCTCGTGCGGCTTCCCGACCGGGGCTTGCGCGAGGCGGAAGAGCGGCCCACCTAGCCGGTTATGGACCCGATCGACGAGCCGAGTCCCCTCGAACAGCTTCGCCGGCGCCTTGCCCTGGCGGTCGGCGAGAATGCCGTGTTCGACGGCTGGTCGCGCGCCGCGGTCGATACGGCCGCCGACCGGCTCGGGATCGATCGCGCCCAGGCGCGCCTGGCAATGCCCAAGACCCAGGCGGGAATGGTCGACGTCTACATCCAGGGCGTCGACCGGGCGCTCGAGGAGCATTTCACAGCCGAGCGGCTGGCCGGCCTCAAGATCCGTGAGAAGATCCGCTCGCTGGTCTGGAGGCGGCTCGAGATCATGGCCCCGGCGCGCGAGGCGATGCGCCGCGGGGTCGCGATCCTCGCCCAGCCGCAGAACCTGCCGCTTGGCCTTCGCATCGGCTGGCGCACGGCGGACTTGATGTGGCGCATCGCCGGCGACACCAGCACCGACTTCAACCATTACACCAAGCGGATGATGCTCGGCGGGGTCTATGCGTCGACCCTGCTGGCCTGGCTCGACGACAACAGCGAAGGATGGACCGAGACCGCCGGCTTCCTCGACCGGCGCATCGACGATGTGATGCGGATCGAGAAATGGAAAGCGCAGTGGCGCGGCTCGGACCGGCATCTGAGCGTCTCGCGGTTCCTCGGCCGGCTGCGCTACCCGCCCCGCTGAGCGTCCTACTGTTATTGATAATCATTCGCATCATGCTATGCGCGCGGTATGGCAAGAGCGAGCCTGCACAGCGTGGTTTGGGTGGCCTTGTTGTTGGGCACTCTCGCACCCGCATCGGCGACCATACGGACGACTCAAGGGCACGTAGAAACCACATGGCGGTTGCTCGATTACATCGCGGTTGACTATCGCGAGGCAGTCGCCGGGGGCCGCATTAAGAACCAGCTCGAGTATGACGAGATGGCCGAGTTTTCGGCCTCGGTCAGCGAACGGCTGAAGGCGCTCCCGGCCAAGCCGGCCAAAGCGCAGCTGTCTCTGGGCGCCGCCGCGTTGCGGCGGTCGATCGCGGCCAAGGCCTCACCCGACGACATCCATCGGCAGGCGCGCTCGCTCGCTTCAGCGCTGCTGGCCGCCTATCCCGTGCCGCTCGCGCCCTCCGAAGCGCCCGATCTCGCCCGAGGCGCCGCTCTGTACGCCCAGAATTGCGCGTCCTGCCACGGCTCCAACGGCGACGCCAAGGTGCCGGTCGCCAGGACCATGGATCCGCCGCCGATCGCCTTCACCGACCGCGCCCGGGCCCGCGAGCGCAGCCCGTTCGCGCTCTACCAGGTGATCGACCAGGGCCTCGAAGGCACGGCGATGACCAGCTTCCGCCACTTGTCCGAGCCCGACAAATGGGCGCTCGCCTTCCATTCCGCCCGCTTCGCCTACCCGCCGGCCCTCGCCGCCGAGGGCAGGCGCCTGTGGGAGTCCGACCCGGCCCTGCGCCGCCGAATCCCCGATCTCGAGGCGCTGGCCAGCCTGACCCCCGCGGCGCTCGCCGGCGAAATCGGCGAGGCGAGGGCGGCCGCGGTGATGGCCTATCTGCGCTCCAGTCCCGACGCTTTCGCCGCTCCGGCCGGAGCCGACACCCTGGCGCTGGCCCGCGAGCGGCTCCGGCAGAGCCTCGCCGCCTACGAGGCCGGGGACCGCGAGCGCGCCCGGGCGCTGGCCCTGTCGGCCTACCTCGACGGCTTCGAGC
>NZ_JACCSU010000097.1 GCF_013812825.1 Sphingomonas sp.
GTCACCGGCAGGCCGCCACGCCGCCCGAGCATCCGCAGCACATTGTCGCGCGCGGGTTCGCCATGCCAGGCGATTTCGCTCGCGACCGCGCCATAATCGACCGCCACAGGCCGCACCGTAATGGCGCGGGGCGCCACCGCCGCCGCCTCGAGCAGCGTCGAGCGGAACGGCAGCAGCCGGTCGCCGGTGCCGGTCGTGCCTTCGGGAAACAGGGTCACGGGCTGCGTTCGCTCGAGCGCGGCGGCGATCGCGGCGGCCTGGTCCTTTGCGCCCTTGCGGTGGCTGCGCTTGACGTAGAGCGTGCCGTTCTGGTCGGCGAGCCAGTGGACGAAGCCGTTGCCGAGCGCATCCTTGGACACGAACGCGCAGCCGGTCGCGCCGCCGAGAATGAGGATGTCGAGCCAGCTCAGATGATTGGCGACGAGCAGACTGTGCGGCCTCGCCGGCTCGCCCTCGGTGCGGACCCGCGCGCCGGCGATCCAGCCCGCCGCGCCGAGGAAGAAAGGCGGCACGCGCGAGCGGCCGAGCGCCAGCTTCGACAGCAAATGCGGGACGACGCAGGCGAGGAACAGAGCGGTGAGGCCGGCAAGGCGCGCGGCAACGCGCAGGCGCGCGCTCATGTCAGCGGCCGCGGTCGACCGCGACGCCGTACAATTCCATCCGATGGTCGACCAGACGGAAGCCCAGCTTTTCGGCGATTCGCCGCTGCAGCGCTTCCAGTTCCTCGTCGACGAACTCGATGACCTTGCCGGTCTCGACATCGATCAGATGGTCGTGGTGGGCGTCCGACGCGGCCTCGTAGCGCGAGCGGCCGTCGCCGAACTCGTGCCGCTCGAGGATCCCCGCCTCCTCGAACAGCCGCACCGTCCGGTAGACGGTTGCGATCGAGATCTTCGGGTCGATCGCCGCCGCGCGCTCGTGAAGCGTTTCGACGTCGGGATGGTCCTCGGCTTCGGACAGGATTCGGGCGATGGTTCGGCGCTGCTCGGTGATCCGCAGCCCTTTGTCGGCGCACAGGGCTTCGATGTCGATGTTGCGGTGCATGGCGCTTAGTTAGGCACTGGGCGCGGCCCGGTCAAAGAAAAGGGGAGCGGGTTATCCGGCCGCTCCCGTCTCCCGCCTAGCCTCGCGCGCCGCGGGTCTTGCGCCGCTTGGTTCCAAGGCCGATCGACTTGGCAAGCGCCCGCCGCTGCTCGGCATAGTTGGGCGCGACCATCGGGTAATCGGCGTTGAGCCCCCATTTCTGCCGGTACTGGTCGGGGGTCATTTGATAATGAGTCATCAGATGCCGCTTGAGCATCTTCAGTCTTTTGCCGTCCTCGAGGCAGACGATGTAGTCGGGCTTGATCGAAGAGCGGATCGGAACCTTTGGCTCCGGCTTCGCTTCGGGCGCCGACCGGTTATCGGAAATGGTGCTCAGAGCGGCGTGAACATTCTGAATGAGGTTCGGCAAGTCATTGACGGCAACGCTATTGTTGCTGACGTGCGCTGCGACGATGTCAGCGGTGAGCGCGAGTAAAGTGTCTTCGGCACCTTCGTTGTCGACCATCGGTTATTTCCCAGATTGAGCAGAGTTCTGGCGGCTTCGGCAGCCAGGTGTTCCAGCACTAGGCCGCGACTTGACTTGGCGCAATAGATGCAGGCCTTGGCCGACTGTCAGGCTTTTACAGTGCGTGAGCGAGCGTGATTGCGTCGTATTGGCGCCCGTCGCTTCCCCGGTAATAGTTCGGCCGCCGGCCGACGGGCTTGAATCCGGCCCGGCGGTACATCTGCACCGCGGGATTGCCGTCGCGCACTTCAAGGTGAACCCGGCTCGCTCCGAGGCCGCGCGCCCGCTCGACGAATTGCTCGAGCAGCAGTCGGCCGACGCCGCGATGCTGGTGATCGGGCGCGACCGCGAGCAGCAGCAGCTCGGCCTCGTCGGCGACCGTCCGGAACAGCGAGAAGCCGACCGGCTGCTCGTGCCCATTGTCCTGGGCGAGTACCAGCGAGACTCCGGCCATCGGCAGGATCCCGGCGCATTGCGACCGGGTCCAGGCTTCACCGTACCGCTCGGAGAAGGCGCCGTTCATGATCGTCATCACGGCGGAGAGATCGGTCGACTTGCCGTCGAGCAGCCGGATCGCCTCGGCGGCGGGGACGCTGCTCATCACGCCGCCTCCCGGGCACGAGCATCCGGAGCCCGCGCGTAAAGCGGCCGCGGCGGCAGCGAGCGCAGCTCGTCCGGAAGCTTCAGCGAATTTGCTGCGCTCGGCCACATCTCGATCGCCTCGCCGCGGCCGCGAGCGGCGACCAGGGCGGCCGCCCCCGGACCGACGACCGTCTCTGCCGTAATCCGCTCGGCCGCCTCGTCGGGCGGCAGGTTGAGCAGCGGAGTCGCGGTCGCCAGCGGCTCGCCGTCGAATTGCTGGACGAACAATTCGCCATGGCCGCCTTGCATCGCCGCAGCGACCGGAGATCCGGACGCTGCGCCGCAGGCGAGCAGCGCCAGCGAGGACATTCCGGACAGTTCGGCCTCCCAGCCGATGGCGAGGCCCTGCGCGGCGGCGATTCCGACCCGGATCCCGGTGAAGCTGCCGGGCCCGACGCCGACCAGGATGCGCAGCGCCGATCGCCTCTCGAGAAGCTCCTCGATCATCGGCACGAGCCGCTCGGCATGGCCGCGGCCGATCAGCTCATCGCGTTGCGCGACGCAGCGGCCCGCCCGGTCGAACAGGGCCGCAGTGCAGGCAGCCGTCGAAGTGTCGATCGCAAGCAGCATCGCATCGCCTTGGTTGCGCGTCGGCGAGTGGGCCACAGCCGCGCTCCACGGGCAAGCGAAATTGTCGCTCCAATCAGACGGCCTCGACCGTCTCGACCTCGGGCACATAATGGCGGATCAGATTCTCGATCCCGCGTTTGAGGGTCATCTCCGAGGACGGGCAGCCCTGGCAGGCGCCCTGCATCGCCAGGTACAAACGGCCGTCCTTGTAGCCGCGATAGACGATGTCGCCGCCGTCCTGGGCGACCGCCGGGCGGACCCGCGTTTCGATCAGCTCGCGGATCTGCGCGATGATGTCGGAATCGGCCGGATCCTCTTCGAAATCGGGCGCTGCGGCGACCTCGATTCCGGCGGCGGTCCCGGCGTTGAACAAGGGCGCGCCGCTGACGAAATGGTCGAGCAGGATGCCGACCACCTCCGGCTCGAGCTCATCCCAGGAGATGCCGGGCGCGGCGGTGACGGAAATGAAGTCGCGGCCGAAGAACACCCCTTCGACCTTGCCGGTCGCGAACAAGGTCGAAGCGAGCGGCGAGGCTTCCGCCGAATCGCGGTCGGCGAAGTCGCGTGTGCCCGCTTCCATCACCGGCTCGCCGGGAAGGAACTTGCGCGTCGCCGGGTTGGGCGTCTGCTCGGTTCGGATCAGCATGACGGTGATGTGGCCCCGCCGGCACGGGCGATCAAGTGCCGAGCGGCGCGCCGGCGACGATCCATCGGGTGACTCCGAGCGCGACCAGCAGGCAGACAATCGCCACCCAGCCGCCAGCGGGGCGCATCGGCTCGACGCCCGGCTCGAGCACGCCACGCCCGACGATCATCGGGGCGGTGAGCTTCTTCCCCATGACCAGGCGGTAGAATAGCACCGCCGCGACGTGCAGCCCGATCAGCGCTAGCAGCACGTTGAAGAAATCCTCGTGAAGGTCGCGAAGCTGTTCGGAAAGGTCGAGACTGACAAGATAAGCGAGCGGGCCCTCGTTCAGGCCGTCTTCGTCCACCGAGACCAGGCCGAGTCCAACCTGGATCGCGATCGCTCCGAGCAGCGCGACGACGCTTAGCGCACCCAACGGCGTGTGGCCGGCGGCCCGCCAGCCTTTGGTGTCGCGAAGATAGCCGAGCACCGCTGCCGGGCCGCGCACGAAATTGCGGAACCGTGCGGTCGAGCCTCCGAAGAAACCCCACAGCAACCGGAACAGCAGCAGGGTCAGGATCGCGAAGCCTGACCACATGTGGAGCTCGAGCTCTCCTTCCTCAGCCGTCCACCAGCTGAAGGCGATCAGGGCGACGAGCGTCCAGTGGAACAGCCGCGTCGGCAGGTCCCAGACCGGCAGCAATGGTGCCGCCTGCGGCGTGCGGGCCTGGTCGGCCTCAATGGCCGTTGGGTGCACGATAGGGGTCGTGGCAGGCCTTGCAGGCCTTGCCGAGCTCGCCGAAGCTCGCCTTGATCGCGGCCACGTCGCCAGCCCTGGCGGTCGCGTCGAACGAGCGCGCCGCAGCCTGGAACGCGCGGGTCTTGGCCGCGAAATCCTCCGGCTTTTGCCAGATCTCCGGCTTGGCGCGCGTCTTGCCGACGTCAGGGCCGGTGCCGGTTGGGAACCACCGCGAGACCTCCGGTGCAAGCCGCGCGATGGTCGCGGCGTGGGTCCGGACCGCGGTCAGGTCGGGAGCGCTCGCCTTCAGCTCGCGGCCCAGCGCCTTGGTGGCGTCGCCGATGTCCTCCATCGCCTCGTGCCGCTCGTGCATCAGCTTGAGCGCTTCCTCCCTCGTCGCCGGAGCAGCCGCGGCCGGGGTCCTCGCCGCGGGGTTGTCGTCGGTTACCGGGAAAACGGGGGCGTCCTTGGGCGAAGCCTTGTTGATTGCCGGGTCGTCAGCGGCTTCGCGGCAACCCGCGAGCAGTAAAAGGGCGGCGACGGCAAGCAAAGCGGTTCGCATAATTTCTCCATCTAGTCTTGGTCCCCGTCGGTCGGCTTCCAGCTGTCGTCGATCATCTTGATGATTCCGGAAAAGTCTTTCCCGCCCCCACTCAAATCGACAAATCGGCGGTAGAGTTCCTCGGCCTCGCCGCCCATCGGCGTATAGGCTCCGGCCTGCTCGGCCGCTTCCATCGCCAGCTTCAAGTCCTTGAGCATGAGAGCGGCGGCGAACCCGCCTTCATAGCCGCGGTCGGCCGGAGTTTCGGGACCGACGCCCGGAACCGGGCAATAAGAGGTCATCGACCAGCTCTGGCCCGACGCTTTCGACGCGATGTCGAAGAAGGTCTGCAGGTCGAGGCCGAGCTTTTGCGCCAGCACGAACGTCTCGCAGGTCGCGGCCATGGTCGCGCCCAGCAGCATGTTGTTGCAGATCTTCGCCGCCTGGCCGGAGCCGGGCCCGCCGGCGTGGATCACCGCCTTGCCCATCTTGTCGAGAAACGGCTTGGCCTTCGCGAAACCTTCGCCGGAGCCGCCGACCATGAAGGTCAAAGTGCCGCCCTCGGCCGCCGCTATCCCGCCCGAGACCGGCGCGTCGACCATCGTCAGCCCGGCCGCCGCGGCTTCCTCCTCGATCGAGCGGGCGGTGGCGATGTCGATGGTCGAGCAGTCCATCAGGATCGCGCTGTTGGGGACCGCCCCGAAGACCGATGCCCGGTACACTTCGGCGACGTGCTTGCCCGCCGGCAGCATCGTCACGACCGCCTCGACGTCCTTGCACGCCCCGGCGGCGGAAACGGCGGCGGTGCAGCCGCGCTCGACAGCGCGATCCAGCGCTTCCTGGCTAAGATCGAATGCGAGCACGTCGTGACCCGCCTTGGCGAGGTTGGGCGCCATTCCGCCGCCCATGTGGCCAAGACCGATGAAGGCTATTTTCGCCATCAAAAAATCTCCGCCCACAATAAGAGTGACCCGAAAGCGAGAAACACCAGCCCCAACAGCAGGACTGCCCACTCCATCGAGCGATCAAATGCTAATCCGAGACGACTCTTTGGAAGAGGCTCGCTACCGGCCACCTTGTGCACGGCAGCTTCGATTAGATTGATGTTCTTTTTCGCATCATCCGTGCGGATAGCCCATACGGCGTAGGTGGTCTGGAGAAGCCCACCAACGAAAAGTATCAGCGCGAGAGTCATCTCCTCTTCCATTTCCCGGGGCGCTTTTCGACGAAGGCGGCCATCCCTTCCTTTTGGTCCTGCGTCCCGAACAGTCCGTGGAACAGCCGCCGCTCGAAGCGGATTCCCTGGCCGAGCGGCATTTCGAACGCGGCGTCGACCATTTCCTTGACGGCGATCGCCGCCAGCGGCGCCATCGACGCGATTTGCGCCGCGATCTTCATCGCTTCGTCGACCAGATCCGCGGCCGGGACGACCCTCGCGACCAGGCCCGAGCGCTCGGCCTCGGCAGCATCCATCATCCGCCCGGTCAGGCACATCTCCATCGCCTTGGCCTTGCCGACCGCCCGAGTCAGGCGCTGCGACCCGCCCATCCCGGGAGTCACTGCAAGCTTGATCTCCGGCTGGCCGAACTTGGCGGTGTCGGCGGCGATGATGAAGTCGGCCATCATCGCCACTTCGCACCCGCCGCCGAGCGCGAAGCCGGCAACCGCGGCGATCCACGGCTTGCGGGTGGCGGTGACCTGCTCCCAGCCGCCGAAGTGATTGGCCGAATACATGTCGGCGAAACCCTGGCTCTGCATCTCCTTGATGTCGGCGCCGGCCGCGAACGCTTTCTCCGAGCCGGTCAGGACAAGGCAGCGCTGCGACGGGTCCGCCTCATAGGTTGCGAACGCCGCGATCAGCTCGTCCAGGACCTCGTTGTTGAGGGCGTTGAGCGCCTGCGGGCGGTTGAGCGTGACCAGCGTCACCGCATCGCGTTGCTCGACCAGAATGGTATTGTACTCGGTCATTCACCGGTCTCCGGAAATGGCGTCCATCGTTCCTTTTCGGGGAGCGGTGCGAACAGTTCGTCGAGCGTCTCGTCGGTGACCTCCTCGGGGGTCGGCGGATCCCATTGCGGCTCGTTGTCCTTGTCGATGAGCAGCGCCCGCACGCCTTCGCGAAAGTCGTGGGTGCGCACGACGCGAGTGGCGAGCGCATATTCGGCCGCCATCTCATCGGTGAAGCTGCCGCGCGTCGCGCCTTCGGCGAGCAACCGCAGCGAAACCTTGCAGGACAGCGGGCTCTTGACTCGAATCGTCGCCAGCTCGGACCGCGCCCAGTCGCTGTCCTCGGCTTCGAGGGCCGCCTCGATTCCCTCGAGCCGGTCGGAGGCGAAGGTCCGCGCGATCGGGCCCTGGTTCGCGGCAATCTTGGCCTCGGGAGCAGTGGCGGATTCGGCGCCCAGCGCGCCGGCGAGGCGCGACGGCATCTTGGCGATCCGATCGACCAGTTCCGCGAGCGACGATTGCGGCAGGTAATGCGTGGCGAGGCCGAGATAATGGCATTCCGCGCCGTCGAGCCGAGCCCCCGTCAGCACCATGAATTGTCCGACTCGGCCCGGCAGGCGCGAAAGATACCAGCCGCCGCCGACGTCGGGGAACAGGCCGATGCCGGTCTCCGGCATCGCCAGGCGAGTGTTCTCGGTCGCGATTCGATAGGTGCATGGCAGCGCGATGCCGACGCCGCCTCCCATGGTGATGCCGTCCATCAAGGCGATCGTCGGCTTGGGATAGGTGAACAGCAGATGGTTGAGCCGATATTCGCTGTGGAAAAACGCGGCCGCCTGGTCGTCGCCGGCGGCTCCGCTCCTGGCAAGCATGACGACGTCGCCGCCGGCGCAAAAACCGCGGCCTTCGGCGTGATCGATGACGACGACCTCGATTGTCGGGTCCGCGCGCCAGTCGAGCAGGGCTTGCGACATGGTGTCGCACATCTCGCGGGTCAGCGCGTGGATCGCCTGCGGGCGGTTCAAGCGGATGCGCCCGATCCCGGCCTCCGCCGAAACCAGCACATCATCCGAAATCACGATGGCATCGCTCACTGGCGCAGCAGGTCCCGGCTGACGATCACCCGCATGATCTGGTTGGTGCCCTCGAGGATCGAATGGACCCGAAGGTCGCGCCAGAAGCGCTCGATCGGATAGTCCATCAGATAGCCGTAGCCCCCGTGCAGCTGCAGCGCCCGGTCGACGACCGACGAGCCGGTATCGGTCGCGAGGCGCTTGGCCATCGCCGCGAAGCGCGTCTTGTCGGGAGCGTTGGCGGTGACCTTGGCGGCCGCGACATAGAGCAGATAGCGCGCCGCCTGGAGCTCGGTCTCCATGTCGGCGAGCGTGAACTGGGTCGCCTGGAAATCGGCGATTGGAGTGTCGAACTGCTTGCGCTCCTTGGTGTAGCGGATCGCCTCGTCGAGGCAGCGTTGGCCGCCGCCCAGCGAGCAGGCGCCGATATTGAGGCGGCCGCCGTCGAGTCCCGCCATGGCGATCCGGAAGCCTTCGCCCTCCGCTCCGACCCGATTTGCGACCGGGACCCGGACCTCGTCGAAATTGACCTGCGCAGTCGGTTGCGAGTGCCAGCCCAGCTTCTTCTCCTGGCCGCCGAAACTGACACCCTTCGTGTCCTTTTCGATCACCAGGCAGGAAATGCCCTTGGGGCCCTCCTCGCCGGTGCGGACCATCGTCACGTATAGCTCGTTCTCGCCGGCGCCCGAGATGAACGCCTTGGAGCCGGAGACGACATAATGGTCGCCCCGCTTTGAATCATTGGCTCGCACAGCTTTCGTCTTGAGCGCCGCGGCATCGGAGCCCGACGACGGCTCGGTCAGGCAATAGCTGCCCATCCGCTCCATCGGGATCATCGAGGGCAGGTATTTTTGCTTGACCTCGTCCGACCCGTAGCGGTCGATCATCCAGGCGGCCATGTTGTGGATCGAGATGAAGGCGCTGGTCGACGGGCAGCCGTAGGCCATCGCCTCCATGATTAGCGCCGCCTCGAGCCGGCCAAGGCCGATCCCGCCCGACTCCTCGCTGACGTAAATCGCCCCGAAGCCCAGCTCGGCCGCCTCGCGGATCGTATCGCGCGGGAAGACGTGCTTTTCGTCCCACTCCGCCGCGAACGGGGCGATCGCGTCGGCGGTGAACTTGCGCGCCATGTCCTGGATCTGCAGCTGGTCGTCGGTGAGGTCGAACTGGGACATCGCCCAGCGCCTCTAGCTTGCGTGCCCCGCGTCGGCCAGCCCCCAGACAGCGGTCAGTCAGCGGTCACATGCAGCGCGTGTAAACCTGGCGCGAGTCCGCTTCGCTGTCGATTCGAGTCAGCTTGTTGTCCTGCACCGTCAGGCTGAGCGGACCGGTCCACGTGCGGCCGGCCTCGCCGAAGAAGGCGAATTCGCCGCGCACTCCGTTCGGCCCGGACGTGGCGGTGCCGGTCGGCTTCGCCAGGCTGTTGAAGAAGCGAACGCCGTTGGCGGCGATGGTCATCACCCCGCGGTTGGGTTGGTCCGACGCGCAATCGGCCGGGGTCAGTCCCCAGCGCCCGTAAAGCGCCGGCGGCAAGCGGCCGGCGGCGGAGGCGCTGGTCTTCGCAAGCGGCTTGTCGATCGCTCCATCGACAAGATCCTCCGACGGGGTGGCGATGCTTTCATCGGGCGGCAGGGTCTCGATGTCCGCCTTCGCGCCAGCGGCGGCCGGTTCGTTCCCGGCCTGCTGTGAATCCCCGCACGCGGCCAGCGCCAACCCGCCCAGAAGCAGGAGAATCCTAGTCGCAGCGTACATAGGTGAAGCTCGCCATCGGACTGCTTTCGGTGCGCACCAGCTTGTCCTTCTCGAGCGTCAGCGTCTGAAACTTGGTCCAGGTCTGCCCTTCGCCGGCAAAAGCGAAATCGGCTCCGATCGAGTCATCGCTGACTTCGACATTGCTCACCGGAACAGCCCTTGATTCATAGAATCGGAGCCCGTTGGCGCCGACGATCAGGAGCCCCTTGGCGTCGCCGCGCTTCGTGGTGCAGTCGGCCGGAGCCATGCCCCAGCGCCCCTGAAGGGCGGCCGGAATCGAAGCGGCCGGAGCCTGATTGACCGTAGTCGCGGCCGGCGCCGCAGCCCCATTGGGAGGCGGCGCACCGTCGGCGCTCGGCGCGCCGTCGCGCCCGC
This sequence comes from Sphingomonas sp., assembly GCF_013812825.1. Taxonomy (GTDB): domain Bacteria; phylum Pseudomonadota; class Alphaproteobacteria; order Sphingomonadales; family Sphingomonadaceae; genus Sphingomicrobium. Next base: position 9,814 of record NZ_JACCSU010000097.1, read on the forward strand.
CGGCGACATTGTCGACGGACGGCAGGCCGGCCGTGTTCTCGGCTTCCTTGGCCACCGGGTCATTGCCGCCGCACCCGGCCATGGCGAAAGCGACGGCGAGCAGGCCAGTCTGGACAAATTTCATGCGTGCAGAACGCGCAACGGCGGATTTGGACGCGGCCGCGGCCTCCGCGCGATCACCCCATGGTCGGAATGACGAACGCATCCTTGTTGGGCGCTTCGGCAAAACCGTCGGGCCATCGCTGGGTGACGGTCTTGGTCTTGGTCCAGAAGCGGACGCCCTCCATGCCGTGCTGGTTGATGTCGCCGAAGCCGCTGCGCTTCCAGCCGCCGAACGTGTGATAGGCGACCGGCACCGGGATCGGCACATTGACTCCGACCATGCCGACATTGACCCGAGCCGCGAATTCGCGCGCCGCGTGGCCGTTGCGGGTGAAGATGGCAACGCCGTTGCCGTACTGGTGGTCGGAGGGCAGTCGCACCGCCTCGTCGAAGCTCGCGGCGCGGACCATCTGCAACACGGGGCCGAAAATCTCCTCCTGGTAGGAGCGGAAGTGGGGCTTCACCCGGTCGAAGAAGGTCGGCCCGATGAACCAGCCCTGCTCGTGGCCCTGGAGGGTGAAGCCGCGGCCGTCGACGACCAGCTCGCCGCCCTCGTCAACGCACATCTGGATGTAGTTCTCGATCCGCTCCTTGTGCGCGGCGTTGACCACCGGGCCGTAATGCGCGTCCGGGTCCGTCGACACTCCGACCCGCAGGCCCTCGATCGCCGGGACCAGCTTTTCGCGCAATGCGTCGGCGGTCTTGTCGCCGACCGGAACCACCACCGGCAGCGCCATGCAGCGCTCGCCGGCCGAGCCGAACGCCGCCCCGGCCAGGTCGTTGACCACCTGGTCGAGGTCGGCGTCGGGCATGACGATGCCGTGGTTCTTGGCGCCGCCGAACGCCTGCACCCGCTTCCCGTTCGCGGTGCCGCGCGAGTAGATGTAATGGGCGATGTCGCTGCTGCCGACGAAGCTGATCGCCTTGATGTCGTCATGGTCGAGGATCGCGTCGACCATCTCCTTGTCACCGTGAACGACGTTGAGGATGCCGTCGGGAAGGCCGGCTTCCTTCATCAGCTCAGCGAGCTTCACCGGGACGGTCGGGTCGCGCTCGGAGGGCTTGAGGATGAAGGCGTTGCCGCAGGCGATCGCGACCCCGAACATCCACATCGGGATCATCGCGGGGAAGTTGAACGGGGTGATTCCGGCGACGATACCGAGCGGCTGGCGCATCGAATAGACGTCGATGCCGGGCCCCGCGCCGACCGTATACTCGCCTTTGAGGGCGTGCGGGATGCCGCAGGCGAACTCGATCACCTCGAGCCCGCGCTGGATGTCGCCCTTGGCGTCGGCGATCACCTTGCCGTGCTCGGACGACAGGATCTCGGCGAGCTCGTCCATTCGGGCCTCGACCAGCGCCTTGAAGGCGAACATCACCCGCGCGCGGCGCTGGGGATTGACGGCGGCCCAGGCCGGCTGCGCAGCCTTGGCGTTCTCGACGGCGGCGCGCAATTCCTCGGCGCTCGCCAGCGCGACCTTCGAGCGGACCTCGCC
>NZ_JACCSU010000006.1 GCF_013812825.1 Sphingomonas sp.
GCTCTAGACCTGCTTCGGAAGATGCAGGGCCAGAGCGACATCGTCGAGGGCTTCGAGATCATCCCCGCCAGCTCGCTCGGCCTGGTGCTCGAGCATATTCCGGGAACGCGCAGCCCGCTCCAGGGCAGCCACCCCTGGCATGTGCTGGTCGAGGCGACGTCGGCGGATTCGTCGGACCCGCCCGGAGCGGAGCTCGAGCGGATGCTTGGGCAAGCGCTCCTGCAGGGTCGGATCGCGGATGCGGCGATGGCGTCCAGTGAGGCGCAGGCCGACGCGTTCTGGCGGATCCGTGATTCGATCTCGGAGGCGGAGCGGGCATCGGGCGGGTCGATCGCCCACGACATCTCGGTCCCGGTCGCCGACATGCCGCGCTTCATGACTTCGACTGCCGCCGAGCTCGAGCGTGCATTCCCAGGCGTGGAGCCGAGCGCGTTCGGCCATTTGGGCGACGGCAACGTCCATTTCCACGTCCGCGCCGGAAGCCGCGCTTCGCCCGACTGGCTGACGAGCGAGGGTCCGGCGATCACTCGAATGGTCCATGACCTGGTCACCGCGGCCGGCGGCTCGATTTCGGCCGAGCACGGCATCGGCCAGATGAAGCTCAACGAATTCGAGCGCCTCGCGCCCCCGGGCCGGATCGCCGCCTTGAAGGCGATCAAGCTCGCGCTCGACCCGCTCGGCATTATGAACCCGGGCAAATTGGTCCGCTAGCGGCGGGACCTTGACGCCGCCGGCAGCGGCCGTAGCACCGAGGAGACGACGATCCGTGCCGCCCGGCGGCCGATGTCCTCGCCGGCGTCGTTCGAGAAACGGTAGTGGACCCCGCCGTACATGCGCGAATCGGAAACCTGGCGGACGGCCTCGTCCCAGCCCCTGACCGTCTGGACGACGATATTTGGATTGCCGCCGGCCGCGATCCGCACCGGCACATTCGCCGGAAGGCCGCCGGCGAGCTTCAGCACCTCGGCCTGCACCGCGACCGCCGTGCAATGGCCGCATGGATATTCCTGGAAGTTGGGAGTCGGCAGCAGCGGCAGCCAGCCCGCGTCCAGCTGCGTCGCGTCGTTGCCGTCGCGGTCGCCATTGCGGATCGCGGTGATCGGCCGCCAGAAATTGTACCGCTGCTTGGCGACGATCATGGCCTGCACGGCATCGTCCATCGCCAGTTGATAGAGGGCGAGCAGGCGCGCGTTGTCGACCTGCCGACGCCCCGGCCGGTCGGTGATGTAGCGCACCGTCGGCGACAGGTCGTACCCCTGACGATATTTCGCGATCAGCGTCTGGACCGGGGTGCGGTCCTTGCTGTTGCGCGCTCCGAGCCGCCGCACTTCCTCATAGTCGCGGGCCCAGGTCGCGCTGGTCAGCGCGGGAGGCGGCGGCACCATCACCGTGTCCACGTTTTTGATCACCCAGGGCTTGAACGCGGCCCAGTAAGGCTCGAGCGAGGGCGGCGACGCTCCGATCCATTCGCCTGGAGTGGTTCGCGGCCGGTAGGGTGACTGCTCGACCGCGGGATCAATCGACCCGAGTTGCATCACCGCCTGCGCCGCCTGCTCGCCGATCGCCATTCCGGACTGCTTCGCGGGCCCATCGGGGATCTGAGCCATCGTCAGCGCAAAGCCGTCCTCGAGGTGGCTCTTGTTCTGCGGGTAGTGCTGCAGGAGCACCTTGAAGGCCGCGGTCGCCGCCGCCGCATCCTGGGACGCGGGCGCTCCGGCGGCGGGGAAATTCAGATAGCTCTGGTAGCGACGGTCGATCGCGTTGACCGCCTCGAAAACAGCGAGCGCCGCTCGCGCGGACGCCCGCTGCGTCTCCGGCGGCGCCGGCATCGTCGCCACCTGCTGCGCGAAGTTGAACTTGGCCGCGATTTCCCACCAGTCGGTGACGGTGTCGGCCATCGCCGGCTGGGGAACCATCACTGCAGCGGTCGCTGCCACCATCATCGCGTTCCGACGCATGTCTATTCTCCAGGTTTGAACTTGCGCCTTTAACTGTGGTGGTGTATTAGTTTAGTGCAACAGCTGGTGGCATAACCATGGGCATCAAAGACATGATTGCGCGTTGCATCGAGCGGATGCGCGCTGGCGCCTGCGCGACTTGCGACAACCGCACAGTCTGCCCGGCGGGCCGCTGGCAGCAGGCGTTCGCGCCGCCGCGCGCGGAGAAATCGAACGGCGCGGCCGGCTTCTTCGCCTTTCTGGGGGAAGTGGTGGAAACGCTTGCCCAGCCGGCCGGGACGAAACGCTGCTTCAAGCAGGAGGTCGAGCAGGCGATCGAGCCGCTGCTCGGTTCGGGCGAGGTCAGCATCGACCGGGTCGCGAGCGAGCTTGGGATGAGCCGCCAGACGCTCTACCGGCGACTGAAAGCCGAAGGCACAACGTTCGAGGAAGTGCTCGACGCCAAGCGCCGGCAGCTCGCCATCCGCTATCTGCGCCTCGATCGAAGCTCGGTGAAGGCGGCCGCCTATAAGCTCGGCTTCTCCGACCCCGCGGCCTTTTCGCGCGCGTTCAAGCGCTGGACCGGAATCCGCCCGAGCAGCTTTCGCGAATCACCGGCCAGCTGACCGACTCATTGGCGCCGAGGGGGCTAAGCTCGATCCTGGTCGCTGTCAGGCGACGGCCGCAAAGCGGGTTGTGCTGACAGCCGTATGAATTCCTTGCCGGCGGGCGAGGACGTTTCGATCCACTGCCCGGAGGCCAGGCGCACGAGCGGCGCCTTGCAGGACACACACCGGCTTTGCCAAATGCCTTCGCTACGATGCCGATCACGCGCGCTTCGTCGGTGGCCGAAAAACCGGCAAAGAAGGTCGGACATGAAATACCCACCGGAACGCAACAGGGAGGGGAGCTTGCTTCAACTCGGCGGGTCGTAAGCGGGTTCCGCTGGTCCTCGCTCGGCGAGGTTTGTGCGGTCCAAAAGGAACGTCGGGCTAACGAGCCTGCCGCGCCAACAAATTTTGGCTGGGGGCAACGGACCTAACAGGATTGGCGCTCGTTTTGCCGCCATGCCTCACGATTCCGAATACTACCGCGCGCGAGCGAGTGAAGAGCGCGGCCGAGCCGAAACCGCTGACCGGGTTTACCTTGCCCGGATCCACCGGGAGCTTGCCGAGCAGCTCGATCGGCGAGCCGACGAGTGTGAGGGCCTTGGTGAGCAATTCGACGAGCTTTCGGAGCGAGCTGCCCGAGTGATCAAGGATCGGGGAGCGGACGCGCCTTGAGAGGCTTCCGCTAGCGCTTGTTCGCCCTCATTCGATTGTATGTCTGATGCGCGGAATGGTGGAGCGTCGCGGACGGCGTTTTCTGGCAGTCCAGTTTGACTTCGCGCAGGATTCCGTTCGAGTCGGTGGTGCTGCCGACGGCCAGACCCCGCCCGACATTCAAGCCCGACCAATATCCGGTCAGCCAACTCGCAACCGCATTCTCGCTCGCTTCGGTCGAAAATGCGGTCGCACAGCTGACGGCCTCGTTCGTGCCGGCGATCTGCATGGGAATGGTCCACGCTCTCGCTCCCGGTGCGGACGCCGAGCTTTCGGCCGCATTCCCGTTACTCATTTGATTGGTTGCGATGACTCTGGAATCGTTCTCGCAACCCGCCACAAACAGGCTGCTTGCGAACAATATGATGCGTCGCACCCGGTTCATGGCACCCCCTCCACAGCCGCAGCGTATCATAACCGGTATGGTCGGCAACGGCTGCTTGCGGCGGTTCTTGCCGTCGCTGGGTACGCTTAGCGAAGCTCGTCGCCCAGCTCGGCAGGAGCGGGATGCGGCGAATCCGACCTTCGAGACCTGCGCACCCACCAGGGCAAGAGCGTTACAGCTCGCCTGATTCAATCTTCACAATGTGCGCCGTCTCACTCGTAGCTGCGAGCTTTCTGTTGGCGGCCTCGATGATCTCACGCAAATGGAGCCTGACGAATTCACGGCGATCCGCAGCCGACATTGCGGCACCCTCGTTCGGGTGCGATCGAAGATAGCCATCGATGGCTTCTCTCCTGACGATCACCCGTCGGCTCTGGCCAGCAACCCAAGCTTCCAGCTCCGTGTTGCCGCCATTAGTCCAGATTTCGCCGGCCATGCGTCCTTCGTCTTAAGTCTGTTGACCACGACAAGTTGACAGCTTGCTCCGTGCCGTCGGGCGAGACCGCGATTCAACGCACTGCTCTGGCTGCCTATCCGCGCTGAAAGCAGATTCAGCCGAGGCGTGGCTTACGATCCTGCCCGGCATCGAGTGTCTGCTCATGGAAAGCCCACACTACTCAGACAAGGAGCAGCCGTTCGACCGATGGCGAGGAAAACGATCCGGAAATCGATGACGAGTAGGCACTCATTGTATCACCGCCAAATGGCACCACATGAGCCGCGAGGCCCGTTGCTCGTCGCTTGATTGGCAACAGTGGGCGAAATCCTTCCGGCGGGTCTCACCCGGCTTCCCATCGCCCGATGATCCTGTAGGATCTCCAAAGCTCTGCCGCGCGCCCTTTTCGCCAGCGCTGAGCTAGCTCAGCTGCTGCACTGTCGTTTACTGCTTCGAAGCTGCGCACGAACTCCATGTGCCCGTTATCGACGTTGAGGCATTCAAGGCGGTATTTACGCATACTCGAGCCTCAGCCCGTTCCGGGAGCCTGATTTTCCCGGCTCTGGTCCCTGGGTTCGGGACCGAGTGTAAAAACCCAAGTTGAACCAATTAGATGCGTCCATCCGTCCAAATTTGATGCGGCCGATTTTCCCGAATTGTTCTCACCGTCCTATGCGGCGGCAATGTCCACCAAGCACATCGATACTGCGGCCGACCTGGTGAGGTTCGGCGCCAGCGTGAAGATTGAGTGCGGGAGCTGCGGATCAGCCAGAACAGTGGACGGGCCGGCGATGGTGAAGTTGTGCGGAGGGGGGCCGCTGCGATCGGCTCAAGCTCGCCTCAAATGCGGCCGGTGTGGAACAAGGCCGCGCGGATGGTCATCTTACCTCCACTCTAATCTGCTTTCGGACAAAACGCATTTTGCGAACCGCTCGCCGTGGCGACACCGCGCCTCGTGGCCCATCGAAAAAGACATCTAGATCAGCGTTGAACTTTGTTTAACTCTGTTCGAATAGCCACTAGTAAACGCAAAGTAGTTAAGGCGACTTCTGTCTGCACAAGATTAAACTTGACATAACAGACACTTGCGCTGCACCATGTGACTCGCCGAGTCTGTTGGAAAACACCATGCCATTTGGCAAGAAACAATGGCGGACTCCCCGGGTCAGAGCTCTCCCGTGTTCTGACGAGCTTATCGAGTACTTTAACGGGCGCTTGTCTGCCAAAGATCAGAAAAGAATTTCTAATCTGTTACGTGAGGCAGACTTAGACAAGCAGTCCCCCTGATGTTCGTGCATCCTTTGTCTTACACTCAAGCCATCCTGGTTGGCTTCGTCACGGGAGCGCTGATTTTTCTGCTCTCCGGGCTGTTCGTCCGTGGCGACCACTACTTCGACCAGCTCTGGCTTCTAATTGCCTGTCTCGCGATGGGCATTGCCCTAGTTGGCACCGCTACATTCTTCCATCACCGACTCGACCAGGCGAACCGGTCGCCACCACCTCGGATGGAGTGAGCGGGTTGCTCCGTATTCGGGCACGTCCCTGTGGGACGCTGTCCATGCTTGTTTCCTATGTGTTAAGTGGACCAGGTAACCCAATGCGTCGCAGAAAACTGGCGCGCCCGGCAGGATTCGAACCTGCGACCTCAAGCTTAGAAGGCTCGTGCTCTATCCAGCTGAGCTACGGGCGCGCGGCCCATTCAATTAGCGTGCTTTGCCCGTCAGCGGAACAGCGCTACGCGAGGCGGCGAGGCAGTTGGGAAGGCTGGAATGAGCATTCTGCAGAGCAGCAAGATGATGGTCATGCAGGTCTCCGGCCTCAGCAAGGATGCGCTGCACGTCTATGTCGGACTCGGCGTGATGCTGATCGGTGCAATCGTGCTCCGAAAGGGTCTCCGCGATTGGCGGCTGCTCGCCGCCGTCGGCGTCGCGGCGCTCGCCGGCGAAGCATGGGATTTGATCGACACATTGGTACAGGGCGAGCCGGTGCGGCTGCGGGGCAATTGGAAGGACGTCTGGAACACTTTGTTCTGGCCCGTCGTGCTGTTTGCGCTGGCACGATTCACGCGGGTTCTGAAAGCTAGGCGACCGCTTCGAGCAGCCCTTCGAACAGCCGCCGGCCGTCGGTGCAGCCATGGGCGGGCTCGAACGCCCGCTCGGGGTGCGGCATCAGCCCGAGCACATTGCCGGAATCGTTGAGGATTCCGGCGATCGAGCGCGCCGACCCGTTGACCGGCTCGGCGTAGCGGAAGGCGACCCGTCCTTCGCCTTCGAGCCGGTCGAGGGTCGCTTGGTCGGCCTGGTAATTGCCGTCGTGGTGCGCGACGGGAAAGGTGACCGTCTCGCCGGACCGGTAGCCGGCGGTGAACAGGCTCTGGCTGTTCTCGACCGTCAGCGCCACCGGCCGGCAGACGAACGCGAGGCCGGCGTTGCGCATCAAGGCTCCGGGCAGCAGGCCCGCCTCGGTCAGCACCTGGAAGCCGTTGCAGATGCCGATCACCGGCACTCCGCGGCTCGCCGCTTCACCGACCGCGCGCATGATCGGCGCGCGCGCCGCCATTGCCCCTGAGCGCAAATAGTCGCCGTAGGAGAAGCCGCCCGGCAAGGCGATCAGGTCTGTGCCTTGCGGGAGCTCGCCGTCGCGGTGCCAGACCATCGCCGGCGCCCGCCCGGTTACCTGCTCGATCGCCACCGCGACGTCGCGGCCGCAATTGGAGCCGGGGAAGACGATCACCGCGCTTTTCACGCCTGTACCGAGCCGAGTCGAGGTGCCGACTCCATCCGCTCGATACGGAAATTCTCGATGACCGTGTTGGCGAGCAATTTGCGGCACATCGCTTCGATGTCGGAATCGCTGGTGCCGTCGGCGAGCTCGAGCTCGATCAGCTTGCCGGCGCGGACGTTCCTGACGCCGTCGAAACCGAGCCCTTCGAGCGCGTGATGAATCGCCTTGCCCTGGGGGTCGAGAACGCCGGGCTTGAGGGTGATGAAAACGCGGGCTTTCATGATGCGCGCTCCTATGGCGGCGGGGGCCCAGTCGGGCAAGCTTTACGGTCCGTTTACCGTTTACGGAGCATCCTGTGGCGTCCGGGAATCGGCCCGGGAGGGGAGACAAGCGGATGGTCTGGCTCGCACTCGCCATGTTCGTCACGCTGTTCGGCTGGGGAGCCCAATATTTCGGCTGGAGCGATCCGGTCGGAAAGGTCCAGCTGGCGCTGTTCACCTCGTTCATCCTGGGCATGATCTGCGGTTACAAGAACAAGGGCTAGCGCCCTTTTGCGCTTCGCTCCGCGCGTCTACAGCGTCGCCGGTGAAAGAGCTTCCGCCCTACGCTCGGCTGCTTGAGCTTCGAATCGACGACAGCGACGGCGAGTGCCGCTTCGTCATGCCGTTCGGCGAGGATGTGGTCGGCCGGCCCGGCTACCTGCACGGCGGAGCGATCGCCGGCCTGCTCGAGTTCGCCGCCTTCATCAGCCTCGCCCGCGCGATCGACGACCCGGCGGTGACGATGAAGCCGATCACCGTCACCGTCGACTACATGCGCGGCGGGACCGACCGCGACACCTTCGCGACCGCCGACATCCAGCGGCTCGGAACCCGGATCGCCAATGTCGAGGCGACCGCCTGGCAGACCGAGCGGTCGAGCCCGATCGCCACCGCGCGGCTCAATTTCCTGCTCGACCGAAGCGGCGGCGAGCAGGGCTAGTGCCAGTCGGCGTCGGCCTCGGGGCTTAGCTCCTCGGCCGCGGCAACGACGTCGTCGAGGTTCACCGGCTCATCGAACGGGTCTTCGTCGAGCTGGGTGACTCGTCTGAGCCGCCGCTGCCAGCGGTGCAGGGCTTCGACGTAGGGCAGGAACGGCGTTCGCATCAGCGCGCCGGTGGGCAGCTGCTCGACGTCGGCGATGCCCATGTGGAGCCACTCCCCGGTGTGCCAGTCGGTCATGTCGACGGCTGGGAACAGGCAGATGCCGTGCAGGTCGACTCCGCGATTGACGGTGGCGAGGCATTCCGACGCGACATCGTTGAGCCAGTCGGGGCGCCCGCCATGCAGGCCGGAGGTTTCGGCGACGATGCACGGACGCCGGTATTTCTTCCACGATTCCTCGATCAGGTCGCACAGCGGCCGGATTCGGCCGTCGCCGGGCTCCAGCGGGCAATGCGGTCCCGGCTGGCGCAGCTCCATCTGGCCGAAGCTGTAATTGTTGAGACCGATGATATCGATGGCCTCGGGGCTGCCGCCATATTCGGGGTGCTTGAGGCCGGAGATCACGTCCCAGGCGATATAGGCGTCTTCGTAGCTTTCGCGGTGCGCAGCCTCCGCCAGGTCCGGCCGGTCGCGGGGCGGAACCACCCAGATCAACGGGTCGATGTGAACCATCCGCGCGTCGGGAAAATCCTCGCGGATCGCTTTGACCGCGGCGATGTCGGCTCGAGCGAGGGCGAGGGTGAACCGGCGCCGGAAGTCGGCGCTCTTGCCGAACGGTGCGCACCAGGCCCACTCGCCGCCCATATATCCCCAGAAGGTCGGCTCGTTGATGGGCGTGAAGAACAAGGGGCCGTGGTGCGCCCGTTCGGCGACATAGCGCGCCGCTGCGCGCGCGTAGGCGGTGAAGCGGGCCGTGAACGCATCGCTCATCGGATCAAGACCGTCGGGGTAGCCGTAGTGGCACAGGTCCCAGATCGGCAGCACCCGGTGGCGCCGCTGCGCTTCGAGGAACGGGTCGATGCAGCTGAAATCATATTGCCCATCGCCCTTGTCGACCAGCGGCCAGGGAACGCCTTCGCGAGCGACCGCGATGCCGAGGCGCGGGAGCATCGCATAATCCTCGTCGGCATGGCTGTAGTGCTGCAGCTCCTCATTGAGGTCGCGGCGGCCCTTCTCGCCCCAGTCGAACGTCGAGCATTCGAAACCCGAGAGGAAAAAGGTCGGGAAGATTCCGGCGCGTTGGGTCACCCTATGTCATACGCACTGGCGGCCCGGCGGTTGCGCTCTTGAAAGACCGAAGGGCGCCGCCTAGCGAGCGCCACGGAGGAACCCATGACCGACGTTCTCGACCGGCCGTCCACCAGTCCGATCTCCACGCAACGGCACGGCGACGTGCTGATCGTCACGTCCAACAACCCGCCGGTGAACGCACTGAGCGCGGCGGTCAGGCAGGGATTGGTCGCGGCGATCGAGCAGGCCGATGCCGACGATGCGGTGAAAGCGGTGGTCATCGCCTGCGAGGGGCAAACCTTCTTTGCCGGCGCCGACATCACCGAGTTCGGAAAGCCGCCGGTGATGCCATGGCTGCCGATGGTGGTCGACGCGATCGAAAATTGCTCGAAGCCGGTCGTCGCGGCCATCCACGGCACCGCATTGGGCGGCGGGCTCGAGGTCGCGCTCGGCTGCCATTACCGGGTCGCCGTTCCGGACTCGAAGCTCGGGACTCCGGAGGTCAAACTGGGGCTGCTTCCGGGGGCGGGCGGAACCCAGCGGCTGCCGCGGGTCGCGGGGGTGAAAAAGGCGCTCGAAATGTGCGCGACGGGCACCCCGATCAGCGCCAGGGAGGCGTTCGACTGCGGGCTGGTCGACCGCCTGATCGAAGGCGAGCTGGTGTCTCACGCGGTCGGCTACGCCGAGGAGGTCAAGGACGTCCGGCCGCTGCCGAAATCTTCGCAGCGCGACGACCGGCTGGTCGAGGCGCGCGGGCAACCGGAAATCTTCGATGAGTTCCGTAAGGCCAACGCCAAGAAATTCCGCGGCTTCGAGGCCCCTGACGCGAACATCCGGGCGGTCCAGGTCGCGCTCGAGAAGCCTTACTCCGAAGGCGTGATCGAAGAGCGCAAGCTGTTCATGGAGCTGATGAGCGGCACCCAGGCCAGGGCGCAGCAATATTTCTTCTTCGCCGAGCGCAAGGCGGCCAAGATCGAGGGCCTGCCCGAGGACGCGCGGCCCCGCGACGTCCACAAGGTCGGGCTGATCGGCGCCGGCACCATGGGCGGCGGTATTGCGATGAATTTCCTGTCTGCGGGAATTCCGGTGACGATCATCGAGACCAGCCAGGAAGCGCTCGACCGCGGCACCGGCGTGATGCGCAAGAATTACGAGGCGAGCGCCGCCAGGGGCAAGCTCACCACCGAGCAGGTGTCCAAGGCGATGGGAATGCTGACACCGACGCTCGATTTCGCAGGCTTGGCCGACTGCGACATGATCATCGAGGCGGTGTTCGAGGAGATGGAGATCAAGAAGGACGTCTTCGGCCGCCTCGACCGGATCGCCAAGCCCGGGGCCATCCTGGCGTCGAACACCTCCTATCTCGATATCGACGAGATCGCCGCGTCGACCTCGCGGCCCGAGGACGTCGTCGGGCTGCACTTCTTTTCGCCGGCCAACATCATGAAGCTGCTCGAGGTGGTGCGCGGGGCGAAGACCGCGCCCGACGTGCTGCTCACCGCGATGAGCATCGCCAAGAAGATCCGCAAGGTCGCGGTCGTGGCCGGAGTCTGCCACGGTTTCATCGGCAATCGGATGCTGATGCCGCGGCAGGTTCAAGCCACGCAGCTGCTGCTCGAAGGCGCGTCGCCCAAGCAGGTCGACCGGGTCCATGTCGAGTTCGGAATGCCGATGGGCCCGTTCCAGATGGCCGATCTCGCCGGAGTCGACATAGGCTGGCACCGCGATCCCAATCGAGTCGAGAATGTCCGCGACGCGCTCTGCGCGATCGACCGCTGGGGGCAGAAGAAGGGCGCCGGCTTTTATGATTATGACGACAAGCGCCGGCCGTCGCCGTCCCCGGTGGTGCAGCAGATCATCGAGGATTTCGCGGCCAGGCAGGGCGTCGAGCGGCGCGAGATTCCCGATCAGGAGATCGTCGAGCGGACGCTCTACACGATGGTCAACGAGGGCGCGAAGATCCTCGAGGAAGGGATGGCCCAGCGTCCCTCGGACATCGATGTGGTCTGGGTCTATGGCTACGGCTGGCCGGTCTACCGCGGCGGGCCGATGTTCTGGGCGGACAGCGAAGGGTTGAACACGATCGTCGAGGGCCTCAAGCGCCAGGAGCAGCGGCTGGGCAGCGACTTCGGCTTCGCGCAACTGCTGCTCGACAAGGCCGAGCGCGGAGAGAAGTTCACGCGCTAGGCGCGCGCCGCTCGTCCGGAAGCAGGCTCAGCATCGACATCGCCACCGCGGCGACCGCTGCGCCGGCGATGAACGTGGCTTCGGGGCCGTGGCGATCCCACAGCAGCCCGGCGCCGAGGCTGGCGAGCAGCGTGCCGATCCCACCGACGAAGTAGAAGGCGCCGAAGCTGGTCGCGCGCAGGTGCGGCGGGGCGACGTCGGCGATCAGGCGCGCGAAAATGCCCTGGGTCAGTGCCATGTGGGCGCCCCACAGCGCGACTCCCAGGGCGAGGCCAGCGAAGCCGAGCGGCTGGGCGAGGATCAGGTCGGCGGCGACCAGCACCGCCATCCCCGCCATCAGGATCGCCCTGGGGCTCATCCGGTCGCTCAACGAGCCCGCCGGGTAGGCGAGGGCGAGAAACGCGAGGTTGAACAGCACCAGGACCAGCGGCGACCAGGTGGCCGACAGTCCGACGTCGAAGCCGCGCAGGATCAGGAATCCTTCGGAAAAGCGGGCGAGCATGAACAGGAAGCCGACCGCGATCAGCCGGCGAGTCGCCTTGTCGAGCTCGCGGAAGCCGGCGAAAAACGGCGGGCGATCGCCGCCTTCGGGCTGCGGCGGCGCTTGCTCCTTGAGCGCCAGCCAGGCGAGCAGGAAGCACAGCAGCGCCGGGATCACCGCGATCCAGAACACCGCGCGGATATTCTCGGCGAGCAGGATCATGAGCCCGATCGCGGCGAGCGGCGCAATGAAAGCCCCGACCGTGTCCAGCGCTTGCCGAAGCCCGAACGCCCGGCCGCGAATCCCGGGCGGAGTCTCGTCGGCGATCATGCCGTCGCGCGGCGCTCCGCGGATCCCCTTGCCGAGCCGGTCGGCGAAACGCGCGCCCATCACCTCGGCGGCCCCCGACGCGAGCGGGAACAACGGCTTGGACAAGGCGGCGAGGCCATAGCCGGCGAGTATCAGCGGCTTGCGGCGGCGGGTTCGGTCCGACATCCGCCCCGATGCCAGCTTGGCGAACGACGCGGTCGCCTCGGAAATGCCGTCGATCGCTCCCAGCGCGAGCGCCGGAAGTCCGAGCGTCACGGTGATGAACAGCGGCAGCAGCGCATGGTAGATCTCGCTCGACAGGTCCATCAGCAGGCTGACGAAACCGAGGATCCAAACGTTGCGGGGGAGGCGTGTTCGGGAGCGCGTCGGTCTCACCGGGCCCTCATCGCGGGCCGAATTGTGCCGGTCAACATTGCATCGTTCCCAACATTTGTTACTCTGCAATCATGTTCGGGGGATCATCACCGGCGGCGCTCGCAGCGCGCTTCAGCGCGGTCGCCCAAAGTTTCATCGCCGACGGACCGGCGGAGCGGGCCGAACGCGCCCGTCGCAAGCTGTTGACGGCGATCGCCGAGCGCGAGCCGGCGACGTTGAAGCAGGTCGCCGCCGCGGTTCGGCGCGGCGAACCCGCGGTCAGCCGCTCGGTCGAGACCCTGGTCCGAGCCGGCCTGGTCGACCGCTCGCCCGATCCCGACAACCGGCGGCGGCTGGCAATGCGGCTCAGCGAGGCAGGACGGCGCGAGCTCGAGCAGCGGCCGAAAACCGGAGGAGCGCTCGAGGCGAGGCTCGGGCGCCTCGCCCACAGCGAGCTCAGGGCGATTGAGCGGGCGGTCGAGATTCTCGAGCGCGGGACCTAGATCGGCGCCAACGCCATGTTGCGTTGCAACAAAAGCGCGTTTCGGCTACGGCCAGGGCAACTGAAATCCCCGAGAAACCACCGATGAAACTCCGCAACGTGGCGATCATCGCCCACGTCGATCATGGCAAGACGACGCTGGTCGACCAGCTGTTTCGCCAGTCCGGCACCTTCCGCGACAACCAGCGCGTCGAGGAACGGGCGATGGATTCGACCGACCTGGAAAAGGAGCGGGGGATCACCATCCTCGCCAAGTGCACGTCGGTCGATTGGCCCAGTCCAGATGGCGGCTCCACTCACATCAACATCGTCGACACGCCCGGCCATGCCGACTTCGGCGCCGAGGTCGAGCGCATCCTCAGCATGGTCGACGGAGTGATCCTTCTGGTCGACGCGGCCGAAGGGCCGATGCCGCAGACCAAGTTCGTTACCGGCAAGGCGCTCGCGCTGGGCCTGCGGCCGATCGTCGTCGTCAACAAGATCGACCGACCGGACGCGCGTCCGGCCGAAGTGCTCGACGAGATCTTCGAATTGTTCCTGAACCTCGACGCAAGTGACGAGCAGCTCGATTTCCCGACCCTCTATGCAAGCGGCCGAGCCGGCTATGCGGGCCCCGATGACAGCGTGCGGTCGGGCGATCTGACGCCCCTGTTCGAAACCATCGTCGACCATGTGCCGCCGCCGACCGTGGACCCGGACGGGCCATTCGCCATGCTGGTCACCTTGCTCGACCGCGACAATTTCGTCGGCCGGGTGCTGACCGGCCGAATCAGCAGCGGGCGCCTGACGATCAACATGCCGATCCGCGCGCTCGATCCCGACGGCAAGGTCGTCGAGGAAGGCCGCGCGACCAAGATCATGGCCTTCCGTGGCCTCGAGCGCGTGCCGGTCGAGGAGGCCGAGGCGGGCGAGATCGTCGCCATCGCCGGCCTCACCCAAGCTACCGTCGCCAATACCATCGCCGACCCGTCGCTGACCGAGCCGCTGCATGCCCAGCCAATCGACCCGCCGACCTTGGCGATGACCTTCAGCGTCAACGATTCGCCGATGGCCGGGCGCGAGGGGACCAAGGTCACCAGCCGGATGATCCGCGACCGGCTGCTGCGCGAGGCCGAGGGCAACGTCTCGTTCCACATCACCGAGAGCGCCGACAAGGACAGCTTCGAGGTCGCCGGCCGCGGCGAGCTGCAGCTTGGAGTGCTGATCGAGACCATGCGCCGCGAAGGCTTCGAGCTGTCGATCAGCCGCCCGCGCGTGCTGTTCCGCGATGGTCCGCCAAATTTTGACGGAACAACCGGCCGCGAGGAGCCCTATGAGACGGTGGTGGTCGACGTCGACGACGCCTACGCGTCGACCGTCGTGTCCAAGATCCAGCTGCGCAAGGGCGAGCTGGTCGAGCAGCGCCCGTCGAGCGGCGGCAAGACCCGCCTGGTATTCTCGGCCCCGAGCCGCGGCCTCATCGGCTATCATGGCGAGTTCCTGTCCGACACCCGCGGCACCGGCATCATGAACCGCCTGTTCGAGCGCTACGGCCCGTACAAGGGAGCCATCGAAGGCCGGCAGACGGGCGTCCTCATCTCCAACGCCGGCGGCCAGGCGGTCGCTTACGCGCTGAACGCGCTCGAGGACCGCGGCGCTCTGATGGTCTCGCCCGGCGAGCCGGTCTACGAAGGCATGATCGTCGGCGAGAACGCCAAGCCCGAAGACCTCGAGGTCAATCCCTTGAAGTCCAAGCAGCTGACCAATTTCCGCGCCTCGGGCCCCAAGGAAGACGCGATCCGCCTCACTCCGCCCAAGCGCCTGACCCTCGAGCAGGCGATCGCCTACATCGACGAGGACGAGCTGGTCGAGGTGACTCCCAAGTCGATCCGCCTCCGCAAGCGGCACCTTGACCCGCACGAGCGCAAGCGGGCCAATAGGGCGAAGGCGGCTTAGGGACTTTCCGACCGCGCCTCGAGCGCGGTTGCCGGAGCGCACGGGGCGCACGGCGCTCCCCCCGCGGGCTTTGACCGTTTCGAGTCTTCGCCGGGAGCGGTGCCGAATACGCGCAGCAGCGCCTCGATATCGTCATCGATCCACGGCACCGGTGAGGAAGCGCGGAGCACCGCCCAGCCCCAAAAGGCCGCCAGGAGAGATCCGGCAAGAGTCCCGATCTTCGCCGCGTCCGCATATTCCGGCTGCTCGGGGAACGCGATCGCGCCGATGAACAGGCTCATCGTGAAGCCGATGCCGCACAGCACGGATGCTCCATAGATTTGCGGCCAGCTCGCGCGCTCGGGCCGGCAGCATATCCCGAAGGCGTCGCCGATCCGGATCGCCGCAAACACGCCGAGCTGCTTGCCGAGCAACAGGCCGAGTATCACGGCTAGCGGCAACGGCTCGAGCAATGACCCGAAGCCGCGCAAATCGACGCCGGCGCTCGTGAAGCCGAACAAGGGGACGATTCCAAACATCACCCAAGGGTGGATTCGGTGCTCGAGATGTTCCAGCGTCGAATTGGACGCGCCGGGACCGAGTGGAATGGTCATGGCCGCCAGAACGCCGGCAACGGTGGCATGCACCCCGCTGGCGAGCACCAGCCACCAAAGGACCGCAAGGCCGACCATGTACGGCCATGTCCTCGTCGTTCCCATGATGTTGATCAGGGCCATGACCGCGACCACTCCGGCGGCGGCGCCGAGCGCGAGCGTGTCCACCGACTCGGTATAGGCGAGGGCAATGATGACCACCGCGCCGACGTCATCGACGACCGCGACGCTGACCAGCATCAGTTTGATCGACGGCGGGGCATGAGTCCCAAGGATCGCGAGGACGGCGATCGCGAATGCGATGTCCGTTGCGGCGGGGATCGCCCAGCCGTGAAGCCAGCGCGGATCGAGCCCGACGATCACGCAATACACCAATGCGGGCACCGCCATCCCGGCGACCGCGGCGACGATCGGCAGCCGCCGCGCCAGCGGGTTGGAGAGCTTCCCCTCGACCCACTCGCGCTTCACCTCCATGCCGACCAGAAGGAAGAAGATCGCCATCAACCCGTCGGCAATCAGGGCGTGCACGGTCAACGGGCCGACATGCGGAAGCTCCGGCCCGAGCTCGAAGTGGAGCAGGTGATCGTAAGTCTCGGCGAGCGGCGAATTGGCGGCGACAAGCGCCGCCCCGGAAGCCGCGATCAGGACCAGTCCCGCGAGCCGCTCGCGCTGGGTCTGTTTCGCCAGGCTGGTCACGCTAACGCCCCCGTTGCTCCAGTCTGGGAGGACTTTAAGCCAGTGCGGATTTCGCGTTCAATCCAAATCGGGCGAAAGTGCTCAGTCGCGCTCTGAAAGTACGAGGATCACCGCCCATTCCTCGGGGCGCACCGGCGAAACTGACAGCCGCGACTGGCGGATCAGTTCCATCTTCGCCAGGCGCGGTTCGGCTTTGATCGCTTTCAACGTCACCGGCCCGAGCGGCCGCACCGGCTCGACCGGCACCTTGACCCAGCTGCCGTCCTCGCCGTCGGGCCGGCCGTCCCCGACGATGCGCATGACCCCGACCACCGCGCGCTCATCGCCGCTGTGGTAGAACAGCGCCTGGTCGCCGGGCTTCATCGCCTTGAGGTGCAGGCGAGCGGCGTTGTTGCGCACCCCGTCCCACTCGGTGCCGCCGTCGCGCACCAGGTCGTGCCAACCGTAGGTTCCGGGTTCGGATTTCATCAGCCAGTAGGCCACGCCGCGGTCCTTCCGGTCCTCGCTTTAGCCAGTCCCGCGACGGGACGGTAGACGGAGGCAAAAGGCCGTTAAAACGAACGAAAAAATGAATGATCTGAAAGGGTTCCGGTATCCATCCCGGCACCCGCACGGTTCACCGCCAAGCGCTTGGACTCGGTTAAACTTTCACATACATGGCTTTTACCAAGCGAGAGCGAGAGAGCCCGAGGCGCTTCAAGACGCCGGGCTCCGGGGCAAGACGGACGGGACTTCCTGCAATTCGACGCGATGCTGCGTCACCGCAGAGCCGGCCGCATAGGGTAAGAGAGCGAAATTGATCCGACTTCTGGGTAGCCGCGGCGCGTCCGCGGTGATGGGGTTCTTCATGCTGGCGACGGCCTCGAGCGAGGCTCCGGCGCAGGCCGTTTCCACCGGCGTAGCGAACAGCGCGCAGACCGCTCCGTTCGACGTCAAGGCGGCGGTCAAGCAGGCGCTTCCGGCAACCGCTGATGGCAGCGCATACCAGACCGCGACCGCGGCTCCGTCCGGAGCGCCGCTGCAGAGCGCGATGGTCACCGCCCTCTATTCGACCAAGCCCGCGCCGTCGCAGACGGTTGCGCTTCCGCCGACGACCGCAGCTGCGGTGCTGGCGGACGGCACCCGGGTCGCGGCCGTGCCCGCCGCGGCAGCCTCGCAAGCCGCTCCGGCAATCGCCCGCGAAGCCGCCTGGCTGTATCGCAACGGCTGGCCGCTGTACGCCCTGGTCGACCGCTACGGCGCCGGCGCGCCGCTCGACCCGCAGGCCAATTGCATCGCAGTCGCAATCTATCACGAGGCGCGCGGTGAATCGCTCGATGGTCAGCTCGCGGTCGCTCGAGTGATCATGAACCGGGCGGCGTCGGGGAAATACCCGGGTACCTGGTGCGGCGTGGTCATGCAGCCGTGGCAGTTCTCGTTCGTCAATCCGCGCACGGGCGACTACCCGTCGGTCAACGAAGCCTCGGCTTCGTGGCGCAAGGCGCAGGCGATCACCCGGCTGGCGGTCAGCAACGCGGTCCCGAGCCTGGCCGGCGACGTGCTGTGGTACCACGCCGACTATGTCGCTCCGTCGTGGGGCCGCCGACTGAGTTTCGTCCAGAAGATCGGAACGCACATCTTCTACCGCTCATAAGCTTCGGCCTGGCCTGCGCGCCGCGCGCTTCGTCGTTAACCGGGTTCAAGCGGGATTCGCAGCGGGTGCTTTTCCAGCGAAGCTGAAGTCACGGGTTTTTCCGGGCTTGGGGAAGGGGCTGCGGTGCTAAAGATCCTGATTGTCGAGGATGACTCGCAGCTCGCGACGACCCTCAAATATCTCGTCGAGGACAATCCGCGCTATCGCGTCGTGGACATCGCCGACGACTCCGACAGCGCGATTGCAGCGGCCGAACGGCACGATCCCGACATCGCCCTTCTCGACCTGCACCTGGCCCGCGGCTCGACCGGCTTTTCGGTCGCGGTCAAGCTCGCCGACCTCAACGTGCCGGTGCTGTTCGTCAGCGGCAAGGCGCCGAGCTTTCCGATGCCCGACCTGGCGCTTGGCTGCCTGATGAAGCCGTTCACCGCCGAGGACGTCCACCGATCGCTGGCGATGGCCGAGGACATGCTTCGCGGCCGCCAGACGCTGCGCCCGAAGCTGCCGCAAAATCTGACGCTCTACGAGCCGGTTGGTGACCGGCACGTCGATCACGTCCAGGGCGAGCACAAGGGCTTCATTCCGTCCCGCCCGTCGCTGAAGACCCGAATCGAGCACTGGATCGCCGGCCACCACGGCTGAGCTCGCCTCTCGCGCTATCCCGAGCTGGGGTAGAAAGCGCGCCGTTCAGGCTTCGCGCGCTTGGTCTTCAGGGTCTGCTTGAGCGAACGCAATATTCGAGTTGGCAGCCAGCTTCGCTCGGCACTCGGCCAGCAGCTCCCGGCAATGCTCGAGGCTCTGCCTCAGCTCGGCATTGGCCAGCTCCAGTTCCGAAGCGTGCTTCTTATCCGTGCTCTTCACCACAAAACCCTCAAGAGTCGTGCGGCCGACAAACAACGGCTGACCCTCCTAAACCGACGAGCGGTTCATGGGTTGCCAAAGTTTCGGCCGCCGAATGGTCGTTACCGGATTTGGACACCGCCGCCGGCCGAGCGCGGTTCAGCGCGGCGTCAAAGATTCAGAGAGGGTGGATGCCCCGCGAGGATTCGAACCTCGATTGACGGATTCAGAGTCCGTAGTCTTACCATTAGACGACGGGGCAGCGGCCGGGCACGCGAGATAGAAAGCCCCCCCGGCACTGTCAACGCGAGCCCTCCACCGCGTCGCCGGACGGCGGGCCATCGCACCGCGACTTGCCCTGACCGTGCTTATTGTGATTAAACGCGCTCAAGTCAGCCGTTCCTCAACGGGGCGGCCAAGGATAGAACGGGCGTACCATATGGCGCAGACAGTCGCCGGCGCGCCGGCTCTGCTGCACGAGGAAAGCGGCCAGAGCGGGCCATTGCCATTCAAGCCGCATGACCGGCGGCAGCAGCGCTACACCTATGGCGCGCTCGACCTGGGAACCAACAATTGCCGGCTCTTGGTCGCCCGCCCGGTCGATGGCGGATTTACCGTCGTCGATGCGTTCTCGCGCGTCGTCCGGCTCGGCGAAGGACTGTCGCAGAGCGGCCGCCTGACGGACGAGGCGATGGACCGGGCGGTCACCGCGCTTGCCGTCTGCGGCGAAAAATTGCGCCGCCGCAACGTTTCGCTATCGCGCGCCGTAGCCACCGAAGCGTGCCGGCGGGCGGTCAACGGCCGGGAGTTCGTCGAGCGCGTGCGCCGCGAGACCGGGATCGCCCTCGACATCATCTCGCCGCAGGAGGAAGCCCGGCTGGCGGTTCTCGGCTGCCACAAGGTGCTCGAGCCCGGCGACGGCCCGGCCCTGATCTTCGACATCGGCGGCGGCTCTACCGAGCTGGTGCTGATCGACCATGTCGACGGAGTGCCCAAGATCCGCAGCTGGTGGAGCGCTCCGTGGGGCGTCGTCTCGCTGACCGAGAGCGAAGGCCGAGCGGCAATCGACGGCAACGAGCGGCTCGCCGCCTACAAGCGCATGCGCGAGCGCGCACGGCATTCGTTCAGCCGCTTCGCCGAAACGCTGCCCAAGGCGTCGGCCGACATCCGGCTGCTGGGAACCAGCGGCACCGTGACGACGCTCGCCAGCGTCCATCTGGCGCTGCCGTCCTACGACCGCCGGGCGGTCGACGGTCTGCAGGTGCCGACCGAGGCGATGCAGAAGATCAGCACGATGATCGCGGAGATGGATTACGAAGAACGCTCGCGGCTGCCGTGCATCGGCCGCGACCGAGCCGATCTGGTCGTCGCCGGCTGCGCGATCCTCGAGGCGATCCTCGAGATCTGGCCGGCGCCCAGCCTCGGAGTGGCCGACCGCGGCATTCGCGAGGGCATCTTGCGGTCGTTGATGGCGCGCGACGGCCATAAATTGTGAGCCGGGGCGGCGGCGGGGGCGGGCACCAGCGAGTGCGCACGGCCCGCAACCGGACCGCTTCGTCAACCCGCTGGCTCGAGCGGCAGCTCAACGACCCCTACGTGCGCCGCGCCAAGGCCGACAATTACCGCAGCCGCGCCGCGTACAAATTGATCGAGCTCGACGAGCGTTTCGGCTTGCTCAAGGGCGTCAAGTCGGTCGTCGACCTGGGCATCGCTCCGGGCGGCTGGAGCCAGGTCGTCCGCCGCCGCGCGCCTGGCGCGAAGGTCGTCGGAATCGACCTCTTGCCGATCGACCCGATCGACGGGGTCTCGATCCTGCAGATGGACTTCATGGATGACGCTGCGCCGGCGAAGCTTCGCGAAGCGCTCGGCTGCGCGCCCGACCTGGTCCTCTCCGACATGGCGGCAAACACCGTCGGCCATGCCCAGACAGACCATCTGCGCACCATGGGGCTGGTCGAGGCGGCGCTGGAGTTCGCGATCGAGAATCTCCGGGCCGGCGGGGCGTTCGTCGCCAAGGTGCTGGCCGGCGGCGCCGACAGCCAATTGGTCGCCGAATTGAAGCGCCACTTCGCCGCCGTCAAACACGCCAAGCCGCCGGCGAGCCGCAAGGGATCATCCGAATGGTACGTCGTCGCGCAAGGCTTCAAGGGTCGCCGCGCGCAAGACTGACCGCAGCCGAAGCGGTGCTCAGCCGGTCAGCCCGATCGGCAGCTCCTGCGACACGCTGGGCCCTGCTGCCGGACGCAGTCCGACGCGGGTGAACCAGGCGTCGAGCTTCGAGCAGCCGGCGGGGATTGGCTGGCCGATGCCCTTCAGCGCGTCGATGTAGCAGTAGAGGCAGATGTCGGCGACGGTGAAGCGGTTGCCCGCCAGCCACTTGCCGTCCTCGAGCAGCGGGTCGAGCCACTGCATGCCTTTGCGGCCGCGCTCCTTCATGCCCTCGGCGGCCTCGGGCAGGCAGTGGGTCCGCTCGCGGAAGATCTCCAGCCCCTCGCCGAAGTAGAAGCCGTAGAGCATCGGCAGGCAGATGTTGATCTCGACCCGGCGCCACCACATGCGGGTGACCGCGCGCTCCTCGGCAGTCGAGCCGATCAGCGGCGGCTGCGGACGCTTTTCTTCGAGATATTCGCAAATCGCGCCGGTTTCGGCGAGGCAGGTGCCGTCGTCGAGCTCCAGCACCGGTGTCTGGCCGGACGGATTGCGGCTGAGATGCGGCTCGCGCCGATTCTCCATCGTGAAGAGATCGACTTCCTCGCGGTCAAGCTCGAGCCCCTTTTCCAGCAGGAAGAAGCGGACGATGCGCGGGTTCATTCCAAAGCTGTCGTAGAATTTCATCGTGTCCCTCCAATTAAACTGCCGCTGTGGAGCGGGCCGCTGGAGAGCGACGAGTCGCGCCGATAGCACAAGCTGGAGCCGGCGTCCCGCCGGTTCACAACCGCGATTTTGAAGGAGGGCTCGGTCGAGCTGGCCTAACCCTTGGCGCGGGCGTCGGCGATCGCTTTCTTGAGCGCCGCATAGCCGACGGCGCTGTTCATCACTCGGTCGCCGACCACGAACATCGGCGTGCCGGTGGCGCCGAGCGCTCCGGCGAGCTGGAAATTGCGCTTGAGCTCGGCCTCGGCCTCGGGGCTCGGCTGGACCGGAGTGTTCAGCCCGGCCGCCCTGGTGGCGATGGCGATCGTCTCGGGCCCAGGCCGGCCGGCGGCGAACAAGGTGTCGTAGAACTCGCGGAAGCGGCCGGACTTCGATGCCGCCAGCGACAGCCGGGCCGCGGCGACGCTTTCCGGCCCCAGGATCGGAAGCTCGCGATAGACGACCCGGAGCCCCTTATCCTCCTTCAGCAATTGGTCGATGTGCGAGTTGCTCGATTTGCAATAGGGGCAGGCGTAATCGAAGAATTCGACCAGCACCACGTCGGGCTTGGCGGCGCCTTTCCACGACGATCCGAACGGAGTTTCCAGCGCGGCCCGCTGGGTGGCGAGCGTCGGCTCATATTGCTTGTCGCGGAGCGCGTCGGCGGTGTCGACGAGGATCTGCGGGTCGGCCATCAGCCCCTCCCGGACAATCCGGCTACCGACCAGCTGCGGCGCTGCGAAGAGCAGCGCGGCCGCGGCCAGCGCACCGCCGATCACGCCCCCGGCAAGCGCTGGAATCAGCGCCGACTTGCGCCCTTCACTGGTCACGTTCGCGGCGGTCCTTCTTTTTGTTCTTGAGCTCGGCGCGCGACACCATGGCGATGTCCTGCGCGCGAAGATAGTCGGGCGTGCCGTGCGGGATTCCCTTGAGGGCCATCTCGGCGCTTACAAGAGCCAGCTTGGGATTGCCTTCGAGGTTGTTGCGCTCGGCGGTCGCCAGCGCGGCCCGCGGCAAGTCGCCCTCGCGGTCGTAGATGATGCCAAGCTGGTACCAGGCGAACGGGTTCTGGTTGTCGCGGTTGACTGCTTCCTTCAGCACCTGCTTGGCCTCCGCGAAATGCTGCGGCTTCTCGGTCGAGATCAGTGCGTGACCGAGCATCGCCGCGATCAGCGGCTGGTCGCCGGCCAGCCGGGTCGCTTCGCGCAGCGGCGCGATCGCCTCTGCGGGACGGCCGGATTCGAGAAGGATCTGCCCCTTCAGCTCGAGGAAGAAGGGATCGTTCGGGTTGGTTCGAAGCAGAGCCTCGGCCTCGGCCAGCGCTTTTTCGGGGTAGGCGCCGACATGATAGGCGTAGGCGCGCGCGTAATGCCCGGGCACGCTCTTATCGCTCTCGGGATATTTCACCGTCGCTCGCTTGGGATCGACGAAGCCGAGCAGCTTGGCCTTGACCCGCTGGAAGCGTGCCTCGAGCGTCGGGTCGGACAGCCGGTTCCACGCCGGGTCCTTCTCGTACACCTCGCGCAGGGAGTTGATCCGCTCGCTGCCTAGCGGGTGGGTGCGGTCGTAGCTGTCCTTTGCCGCAACCGCGAGCCGGAACTCCTGGTTCTGGAGCGTCTTGAAGAAATCGATGCTCCCCTTGCCGCTGATCCCGGCGGCCGACAGATATTTGGCGCCGGCAAGGTCGGCGGAGCTTTCCTGGGCTCGGGTGAACGCGAGGAAGCGGCCGAGCGCCGCCCGCTGGCCGGCCATCATGATGCCCATTCCGGCATCGCCGGCGCCGGCTGCGATGGCCAGCGCGCCGAGCACCATCGTCGCGATGCTGATACCGCTCGCCTCGCTGGAGCCGCTCTGCATGCGGATCGCGTGGCCGCCGGCGACATGGCCAAGCTCATGGGCGACGACGCCCTGCAGCTGGTTGACGTTGGTTGCCGCGAGGAACAGTCCCGACTGGATATAGACCGTTTGGCCGGTGGCGACGAAGGCGTTGATCTCCGGGTCGTTCAAAAGGACCACATTGGTCGCCTTGGGGTCGAGCCCGGCGGCGGTAATCAGCGGCGATGAGAGGTCGCGGAACAGAAGCTCGGTTTCGCTGTCGCGAAGAACCGTCTGGGCAACCGCCGGCCTCGCCGCGGCGAATGCCAGCAGCAGTGCGAGCATCAGCAGCCGCCCAAGACGGGCCAGCGCGCGGGAAAGCGGGGATTGCATGCCCCCGCTTACCATTTCCGCGCCTGAACGAGCGATGAAACCGGCCCTTCCGCGCTGTTAGCCGAAGGTCCGCTGCCACCAGCCGCGCCGCGGCTCGCCCTCCGCATCGACCATCGCCGGGTCGTTGTCGGGGGTCGGCACGGACTTGCGTGCTCGCGCGGGTTTGCTGGCGGCTGGAGCGGGCTCCGCCGACTCCGGCTCGGGCTCGGAAGCGGTCTTCGAGCGCCGCTTGCGGCCGGGCTTGGCCGGCGCCGAGGTCCTTTCGGCCGGTGCGGTCGCGGTCGCGGCGGCTTCCTTGCGAGCCCTCGGCCGCCGACGGCCGCGCGGGGCTTCGGCTTCCGCGGGAACCGGCGTCGGCTCCTCGAATGGTTCTCCGGCGGCCTCGACCTCGGCGACCGGCGGCTCCTCAGCCAGGGGCCGCTCGACCATCGGCGAGCTGTCCGGCTCGACGTCGGTCTCGGCAGCGGCCTTGCGCCCGCCCCGGCGCCGCTTGGGCCGCGGCGTGGCTTCCGCCTCGGCGGCCATTTCTTCCTGCGGCTGCTCGATCGGCTCCACGCCAGTCTCGGTTTCGGCCTCGACCTCAGCGGATTGCTCGCCCGCGGCGGGCGTCTCGGC
>NZ_JACCSU010000035.1 GCF_013812825.1 Sphingomonas sp.
GCCGCGGCTCGAGCGACGGCCCGGGCAGCGGCACCCGCGCGATCTTGCCCGACGGCGGCGCGACCTCCGAGGCGAACACCACCTCGACCTCGGGATCGCGGGCGATCGCCCGCGCCGCGCCGGCCAGCGCTCGGCGGAACTTGTCGAGTGGAGCCGGCTGGGTCATCGACCCTTACGCCTTTCCGACCACGCTCTCCGGCAGGTCGGTCCCGAAAACGCGCTGATAATATTCGGCGATCAGCGGCCGCTCGGACTCGTCGCACTTGTTGAGGAACGACACTCGGAAAGCGAAGCCGATGTCGCCGAAAATCAGCGCATTCTGAGCCCAGGTGATCACCGTTCGCGGGCTCATCACGGTCGAGATGTCGCCGTTGATGAAGCCCTGCCGCGACAGCTCGGCGACCTTGATCATCTTGTCGACCTCGGCCTTGCCGTCGGGGTGGTCATATTCGCCCGACTTGGCGAGCACGATCTGCGCCTCGACCGCCGCCGGCAGATAGTTGAGCGTGGTGACGATGTTCCAGCGGTCCATCTGCCCCTGGTTGATCGCCTGGGTGCCGTGATAGAGGCCGGTCGTGTCGCCAAGGCCGATGGTGTTGGTCGTCGCGAACAGCCGGAACCAGGGGTTTGGGCGGATCACCCGGTTCTGGTCGAGCAGGGTCAGCTTGCCCTCGACCTCCAGCACCCGCTGGATGACGAACATCACGTCCGGGCGGCCGGCGTCATATTCGTCGAACACCAGCGCGACCGGATGCTGCAGCGCCCATGGCAGCAGCCCTTCGCGAAACTCGGTCACCTGCTGGCCGTCCCTGAGGATGATCGCGTCGCGGCCGACAAGGTCGATGCGGCTGATGTGGGCATCGAGGTTGATTCGGATGGTCGGCCAGTTCAATCGCGCCGCGACCTGCTCGATGTGGGTCGACTTTCCGGTGCCGTGATAGCCCTGGATCATCACCCGGCGGTTGCGGGCAAAGCCGGCGCAGATCGCCAGCGTCGTGTCGGGGTCGAACACATAGGCCGGGTCGAGGTCGGGGACTCGCTCGTCGGCTTCGCTGAACGCCGGCACTTCCATGTCGCTGTCGATCCCGAACAGGTCGCGCACCTTTGCGATCTTGTCGGGCGACGCCATCACGGTGTCGCTTCGGCTCTCGGGATCGACGTTGGAAAGATCGTTCATGACTCGGGGCCTTAAGCCAGGGGCGCCTTTGCCTCAACAAGCGTACGCCTCAATAAGGCGCCTCAATGTGGGATCAGCCTACCTTTGGCGGCAGCGGGAAGAGCGTTGTGAAACGCTTCCCAAGCTCCATGTCTCCCTCGACCCCGATCGAGTCAAGCGGAGCGCCGCCATAGACCACCGCGGCGAGAGCGGTCGGGGCGGCCGTAAAGACCACGTCGCAGCCGTCGGGCGGACCGCGCTCCACCGTGATTTCCCCGTCATGCAGGCGAGCGACATAGCCGCTTTCGCCGAAGCGGAAGCCGATCCGGGCGTCGATGCCGCGGGCGTTGTCTCGGTCGATCATCGTTCGGAACGACAGCAGGATCGAGACGCCGCTGATCGGCAGAGTCGGGTCGTGCCGCGGCGAGCGCGCCGCCCAGCGGCCGAGCGCCTGGACGATCGGCTCGGCCTCGAGCCCCCAGTCGGTGGCCCCGTAAACCTGGACCGAGGCCGGCGGCGGCAGCCGCGACTTTCGCGCCAGGCCGCGCCGTTCGAGCTCGACCAGCCGCTGGGCGAGCACATTCGAGCTGATCCCGGGAAGGTCGGCCTTGAGCTCGGAAAAGCGCCGGGGTCCAAGCATCAGTTCACGCAGCACCAAGAGCGCCCAGCGCTCGCCGATCAGATCGAGCGCGTGGGCGGTTCCGCAGGCGTCGTCATAGCAGCGCTTTGCCTCGCTTTGCCGCTCCTCGGTTAGTTTATCTAACTGCACGGTTGCAATTTAGGAGCAACGCCGCCAAAAGGCAAGCGAATCGAGTCGCACGAAGGGGAAGCCAATGTCCCGAATGATCTTCATCAACCTGCCGGTCACCGACCTGGCCCGGTCAATCCGCTTCTACGAGGCGATCGGCGGCCGCAAGGAGCCGAAATTCTCCAACGAGCAGGCGGCGATGATCATGTTGTCGGACAGCATCAACGTGATGCTTCTGACCCGCGACTTCTATGCGACCTTCACGGCCAAGCCGATCGCCGACGCGAATCGCACCAGCCAGGTGATCCTGGCGCTGTCCGCCGACAGCCGGGAATCGGTCGACGCAATGGTCGACGCCGCGGTGTCGGCCGGCGGCAAGGCCGACCCGGGCCCGAAGCAGGACATGGCCGGGCTGATGTACGGCCGCAGCTTCGAGGATCCGGACGGCCACCATTGGGAGCCGATGTGGATGGACTCCAAGGCCGCCGAGCAGGGCGCGTCGGCGTTCGACGAGACCATGGCCACCGCCGATCGCCACTGAGGAGCACGCCAATGCCCGTCGATCCCAGTGCCGAGATTGAAATCACCGCCTTCGCCTGGGTGCCGGATTTCGCCAAAGGGCTGGTCCGCGACCTTCGAGTCCGCTGGGCGCTGGAGGAGATCGGCCTGCCCTATCGGGTGCGCCTGCTCCACGGCGAGCGGCCGCCGGAATATTATCTCGAACAGCCGTTCGGCCAGGTTCCCGCGTACCGGGATCCCGAAGTCCAGCTGTTCGAGAGCGGCGCCATTCTGATCCACCTCGGCCTGAAGGACGAGCGGCTGCTGCCGACGGCAATCGAGCCGAGGATGCGCGGCATCGCCTGGCTGATCTCGGCGCTCAACAGCGTCGAGCCGATGTTCTTCGAGCTCATCAACATCGACATTTTCAACAAGGGCCAGGCGTGGACCGAAGAGCGCCGGCCGCAGGTTCTCGACCGCATCCGAGCGCGGCTCGCGCTGCTCGCCGAGGCGCTCGGCGACCGCGACTGGTTCGAGGGCCGCTTTTCAATCGGCAATCTGATGATGGCGACCGTCCTTCGGAACCTGCGCCACACCGACCTCGTCGCCGAGCAGCCCAGGCTCGCGGCGTTCCTCGAGCGAAGCCAGCAGCGCCCGGCGTTCCAGCGGGCGCTCGCCGACCAGCTCGAAGTCTTCAAGCAACACCAACCGGAAGGAGCAGCAGCATGACCTATTTCGAGGGATTCATCGCCCCCGTCCCCGAGGCCAACAAGGAGGCTTATCGCAAGCATGCCGCCGACGCGGCGCCGATCTTCCAGGAGTTCGGAGTGAAGCGGCATGTCGAGGCCTGGGACAGCGATATTTACGAAGGCAAGGTCACCGACTTTCGAATGGCGGTGAACGCCAAGCCGGACGAGAAAGTGGTCTTCGCCTGGTTCGAATATCCGTCGAAGGAAGTTCGCGACTCGGTCAACCAGAAGATGATGAGCGATCCGCGCATGAAGGAGATGGGCGAGACCATGCCGTTCGACGGCAAGCGCATGATCTACGGTGGCTTCGAGGCCATTGTCGAGGAAGGCAGCGAGCGCGGCGATTATGTCGACGGGTTCGTCGTCCCGGTCCCCGACGGCAAGGTCGACGCCTATCGCGAGCTCGCCTCGAGAATGGCGAAGGTCTTCCGGGATTTCGGCGCGACCCGCATCGTCGAGGCGCTGTCGAACGACGTCCCCAAGGGCGAAGTCACAGATTTCTATCGCGCCGTGAAGGCCGAGGACGGCGAGAAAATCGTCTTCTCCTTCATCGAATGGCCCGACAAGGAAATCCGCGACCAGGCCTGGAAACAGATCATGGCCGACGAGAGCCTGAAGCCCGAAGGCGAGATGCCGTTCTCCGGCCAGCGCATGTTCTGGGGCGGCTTCGAGACCATCCACGACACCGCCGAGGCGCAATTGGCGCACGCCTGACCCGCTCGGGCGAAGGAGACGAGACATGTCCGACAAGCTTGTGACTTGCCTGTGGTTCGACAAGGGCGAGGCGCGCAAGGTCGCCGAATTCTACGCATCGGTGTTTCCCGACAGCCGCGTGGGCAAGGTCAACACCGCGCCCGGCGACTTTCCGGGCGGCGAGCAGGGCGAGGAGCTGACGGTCGAATTCACGGTGCTCGGCCGGCCATTCATCGGCCTCAACGGCGGCCCCAACTTCAAGGCCAATGAGTCGGTGAGCTTCATGGTCATGACCGACGGCCAGGCGGAAACCGACCGCTATTGGGATGCGATCGTTGGTCAGGGCGGCGAGGAAAGCGCTTGCGGCTGGTGCAAGGACAAATGGGGCTTTTCCTGGCAGATCACGCCGCGCGTTCTGATCGACGCCACCACCAATCCCGACAATGCCGTCGCCAAGCGCGCGTTCGAAGCGATGATGACGATGCGCAAGATCGACGTCGCCAAGATCGAGGCGGCGGTGCGCGGCGAAGCGGTCGATGCGTAAGATCATCGGCGCCGCGTTCGTCTCGCTGGACGGGGTCATGCAGGCACCCGGCGGTCCGACCGAGGACCCGACCGGCGGGTTCGACAAAGGCGGCTGGCTGGCGCCGTTCTTCGATCAAGAAACCGGCGAGGCGATCGACAGGATTTTCCACGAGCCGTTCGACCTGCTGCTCGGCCGCCGGACCTATGACATCTTCGCCGCTTACTGGCCCTATGCGGAAGGCGAGAGCAAGCCGATGGGCGAGATGTTCGACCGCATCGGCAAATATGTGGTCACGCGCAGCGGCGCCCCACTCGAGTGGCAGAACAGCCATAGGCTCGAGAGCCTGGATGCGCTGGCCGAGCTCAAGCGAACCGAGGGGCCGGATCTGGTGATCCAGGGCAGCAGCACGCTCTATCCGCAGCTGCTCGCCGCCGGCCTGCTCGACCGGCTGACGCTGATGAGCTTCCGCCTGGTTCTCGGTAAAGGGAAACGCCTGTTCGGCGAGGGCACCCCGGCCCGGACAATGAAAATTGTCGACCACAAAGCCTCCGCGAACGGAAACATCATCGCCACCTATGAACCGGACGGCGAGGTCGAGACCGGCAGCTTCGCATCGCCCGACCCCTCCGCGGCCGAGCTCGAACGGCGCGAGAAGGTGGAGGCGGGCAGCTGGTGACGCTCGCGCTCTACGGCCACCCTTTCTCGTCCTACACCTGGAAGGCGCTGGTCGCGCTTTACGCCAACGGCACGCCGTTCGAGTTCCGCGAAATCGATCCGTCCGTGCCGAAGTACGAAAGCTTCACCGGCAAGGCGCATCCGTCGGGCCAGTTCCCGGTGCTGGCGGACGGCGACGCGGTCGTCGTCGAGACGAGCGCGATCATCGAGCACCTCGCGGTCCATCACCCTGGTCCCGCCCCGCTTATCCCGGCCGATCCGGCCAAGGCCGCGGTGGCGCGGATGATCGACCGGGTGTTCGACCAATATGTGATGGGCAACATGCAGCGGGTCATCGCGGCCTACTTCGTCGACAAGGACGATCCTGCAGCGGGCGGGATGAGGGACGAGCCGTTCGCGCCCGAGATTGCGGCTGGAAAGGCGGGGCTTCGGCGGGCCTATGCCTGGCTCGAGCGGTGGCTGTCCGAAAACGCGCTGCCGCCGCACGTCTCGCTCGTGACCTGCGCCGCCGCGCCATCGCTGTTCTACGCCGACTGGATCGAGCCGATCCCCGGCGACTGCCCGCGCCTCGCCGCCTTGCGCACCGAGCTGCTTGCCCTGCCGGAGGTGGTGCGCTGCGTCGAGGATGCGCGCCCCTACCGCCCCTTCTTCCCGTTTGGAGCGCCTGACCGCGACTGATGATCGGCAGCGGTTGACCACCCCGTGTTACACTATATCATGCAGGCTTTTCGGGGAGCTTGCCATGCGCATCGTCGTCGTCGTCGCCCTTGCCGCCGCATCCCTGGCCGCCTGCGACCGGGCGGCACCCGATCCACGCGGAGTGGGCCGCAACGAAACCCTGCTGACGGTCAGCGCCAGCGGCCGAGCCGACACCCGCCCCGACGAGGCGCGGCTGCAGCTCGGGGTCCAGTCGCAGGCGGGCAGCGCCGGCGAAGCGAGCCGCCGCAACCGCGAGAAGATGGACAAGGTGACCGCCGAGCTCACTCGCCTCGGGGTCAAGTCCGAAGCAATCCAGACCCGCAATCTCAGCCTGCAACGGATCGATCATGGCCCCGAGCGCGGCCGATTCCGAGCCTACAACACGGTCGAGGTCATGCTTCGCGACATGACCAAGGTGGGTGATGCGGTAACGGCCGTCACCGAGGCCGGCGCCAACGTGCTGTCCGGGCCCGACCTTCGGGTGTCGAACCGCGAAGCCGCCAACCGGTCCGCCTACGCCGAAGCCTACAAGGCCGCGCGGGCGCGAGCCGAGGCCTATGCGTCGGCGGCCGACCTCGAGATCGCGCGCGTGCTGGCGATTTACGACGGCGGCGAGAGAAATGTGCCGCCGCCTTATGCGCGCTACGGCAGCAGCATGGACGCGGTCGCCCAGACCGCCGCTCCGCCACCGCCTCAGGAGGCGGCGCCGTTCAGTCCCGGAGTCAACATAACCGAGGTCCAGGTGCGGGTCGATTTCGCGCTCGCCGAGAAATGATCGGGCGGCACGGAATCAGGCGCCAAGGAATCAGGCGAACGCGGTCGCTTTCCTGAGCAGCTGGTAGGCGTCGATCACCTCGCCGAGCCGGGTTTCGTGGCTTCGGTCCCCGCCATTCTTGTCGGGGTGGTAGCGGCGGACCAGTTTCGAATAGCGGTTGCGCAGCGCGTGGCGGTCGCAATCCTCGCCCAGGCCGAGCACCGACAGAGCGCGCCGCTCGGGCTTCGAGAAGCGGGGAGA
The DNA here is from genome assembly GCF_013812825.1 of Sphingomonas sp. Taxonomy (GTDB): domain Bacteria; phylum Pseudomonadota; class Alphaproteobacteria; order Sphingomonadales; family Sphingomonadaceae; genus Sphingomicrobium. The sequence continues at coordinate 6,760 of NZ_JACCSU010000035.1, forward strand.
GCTCCCTTCGCGAGCATGGCGGAACCGCGCCGCGATCGCGTCGAGCGGATCGGCGAAATCGCTCCACACGGGGGTGGCTCCGGCCGTCGGCGAGAAAGCCCTGACCGAGCGCTCCCAGCCGCCATAGGGGGTTTGGGCGGCCGAAATCTCCTCCGGGCTCATGCCGTTGAAATAATTGTAGGCCGAATTGTGCTCGCGGACATGGTCGAGGCACAGGAAGCGCCAATTGCCCGGCCCGTTGAAATTGGCCGGCTCGAGCGGCGCCTTATATTCGCCGGGCTCGCCGCAGCCCGCGACCGCGCAGCGATCCCTCGCGCCCTCGACCCGCCCGTGCATTCTTTGATTGCGCGACGCCACCGACCGTCCCAGCTTCCTCACTTCCTCAGCCGGCCTATATAGGCGAAATGAACGCACCTTCCACCGGTCCGGTGGCAAGCGAAATGCTTCGCCGGCTAGCCGCCCTTTCCCCGAGCCGCCTCGAGCTGGTCGACGACAGCGAGGAGCACCGCGGCCACGGCGGCTACAACCCGTCGGGCGAAAGCCATTTCACGCTCCGGATCGAAAGCCCCGTCTTTGCCGGCAAGTCGCGCCTCGAGCGGCAGCGCATGGTCCACAAGGCGCTCGGCGACCTGCTCGACGAGCGCGTCCACGCGCTGTCGATCACGGCTCGGGTGCCAACCGAGGATGATGAGGGGAGTTAAATCCAATGCAAACGAAGATCGGATTGTGCCTCGCTGCTAGCCTTGCGTTTGTCTCCTGTTCCGGCCCCGGGGGCGAAGAGGCCACGCACGAAGATCTTGCCTCTCCGCAGGTTTCCCCGACCGCTGCGCCGGGCGTCGCCTTCAGGTTCAGCTACGATTACTCCCTCGACGATGGCATGATCTCGAAGGTGCAGGAAGCCCATGCCGCCGCCTGCGAGAAGCTCGGCGTTGCTCGATGCCGGATCACCGGTCTTCGTTATCAGATCGACGATGAGGACCGGGTCAGTGGAATGCTGCAAGTTAAGCTCGATCCGCGGATTGCACGCCAGTTTGGCAAGCAGGCGACGGCCACCGTCGAGCAAAATGACGGAAAGCTGGTCACCGCCGAATTCAACGGCGAGGATGTCGGCTCGCAAATCAGCACCACCCAAGAGCGGCAGGCGGACCTGCGGGCTCGCATCACCGAAATCGAACGGCGCCTTGCATCGCTGAATGCTGGGGACCGAGAGGCCACGCAACTGCAAGCACAACTCGAGCAGCTCCGCCGCGAGCTGAGCGAAGGACGGGCGCAGATTGCCGGAGGGCAGCAGCGGCTAGCCAACACGCCCATGACGTTCAATTATTTCGGCGAGGGCGGAATCGCCGGCTTTGACGAAAACCCGATCGAGCAGTCCTGGCGTCTGATGGTGGAGAGCTTCGTGGTCATGGTGAGCGTGCTGCTCAAGGTGATCGGAGCCCTTCTGCCTTGGGCCATCTTGCTGGCCCTGCTCATGCTGTTGTGGCGGTCTCGCCCGATGCTCGCTGTTAGAAGTTGGTGGCGGCGACGCATGGGCAACACCGACGAGCAAGAGTCAGGCACATGACGGTCGATACCCCTGTGCTCCAGACCATCGCTCCGGTCACCCACGACCTTGGCGACTTCAAGGTCCGGCGCGCGCTTCCGACCAGGGAGCGGACGATGGTCGGTCCGTTCATCTTCGTCGACGAGTTCGGTCCGGCGCGCCTGCCGCCCGGCCATGGGATGGACGTGCGGCCGCACCCGCACATCAATCTCGCCACCGTCACCTACTTGTTTGACGGAGCGATCGAACACCGCGACTCGCTGGGCTCGCGCCAGGTGGTCGAGCCGGGCGCGGTCAACTTGATGACCGCGGGCAAGGGGATCGTCCATTCCGAGCGCTCGCCGGCCGACAGCCGCGCCGCCGGCCCGAGCCTCTACGGGATGCAGACCTGGCTGGCGCTTCCCGACGGGCGCGAGGAGGTCGACCCGGCGTTCGACCATGTTCCCGGCGACGGGCTCCCGCTGGTCGAACAAGGCGGCGCTTCGGCGCGAGTGCTGATGGGCACGCTGTGGGGCGCGAGCGCGGCGACTCCGTGCCACTCGCCGACCATCTACGCCGACATCGTCCTCACCGCCCAGGCCAGCATTCCGATCGACGCCGACGCCGACGAGCGCGCGCTGATGCTGGTCGGCGGCGAGGCGGAGCTCGACGGAGTGCCGCTCGAGCCGTACGCGCTCTACGTGCTGGCGCCGGGCCACTCGGCGCGGCTGTCGAGCTCGAGCGAGGCCCGAGCGATGCTGATGGGCGGCGGCGCGTTCGCCACTCCGCGCCACGTGTTCTGGAATTTCGTCTCCTCGTCGCGCGAGCGGATCAACCAGGCCAAGGAAGACTGGAAAGCGATGCGCTTCCCGCTGATCCCCGGCGACGACGAGGAGTTCATCCCGCTTCCGGCCGTGCCGACGACCGTCAGCTATCCGTAATTAGCCCCTCCCCTCGATGGGGAGGGGTTGGGGTGGGGTGGCGTTCGACGTAGAGTAAGGTCATGTCGCGCAGCGTTTCCGGAGAGACCACCCCCACCCAACCCTCCCCCATCGAGGGGGAGGGCTTTAGCGCCGAATTCCGCCGAATCCGCCTGGCCACCGGGGTGACCCTCAACGTCGCGCTCGCCGGCGACCCGCACTCGAAGCCGGTGATCCTGCTCCACGGCTTTCCCGAATCGCATCGCACCTGGCGGGGAGTCGCGCCGCTGCTGGAGGACCGCTTCCGCCTGGTGATGCCCGACCTGCGCGGCTTTGCCGGATCCGACCGGCCGCAGGAGGTCGACGCCTATCAGATGAAGATCATCGTCGAGGACATCTTCGCGCTCGCCGACGCGTTGTCGATCGAGCGATTCGCGCTGGTCGGCCACGACTGGGGCGGGGCGGCGGCCTGGGCGGCGGCGATCCGCGGCAATCCGCGGATCGAGCGCCTCGCGATCGTCAATTCGCCCCACCCGGTGATCTTCCAGAAGAGCCTGATCGAAAGCGCCGAGCAGCGCTCCGCGTCGCAGTACATCAACGCCTTCCGAGCCCCGGGCTTCGAGAAACTGGTCGAGGCGATGGGCTATGACGAATTCTTTGAGAAAAGCTTCGGCGCCCATGTCGACCTGGCGCTGATCCCCGAAGCCGAGAAACGCCAGTACATCGCCGAATGGTCGCAGCCCGGGGCGCTGACGGCGATGCTCAACTGGTACCGGGCGGCGCCGCTGGTCGTCCCGCCGCCGCTGGTCACGGTGCCGATTCCCGATTGGGTCCTGGCTGCATTCCCGAAGGTTCGAATCCCGACCCTCGTCGTGTGGGGCATGCGCGACCGGGCTTTGCTCCCGGTCCAGCTCGAAGGGCTCGAGCGGCTAGTCGAGGATCTGACGGTCGTGCGCCTGCCCGACGCGGGCCATTTCGCGCCGTGGGAAGCGCCGGAGCCGGTGGCGCAGGCGCTTGAGCACTTCCTCGAGCGCGAACCCGCCGCTACAGCGCCCATCCGATGAGCAGCGCTGTCCGATGAGCAACCCTGGCCGTTCCCGCTCGCGTTCCGCAGCCCGCCTGGCCGCCGTGCAGGCCCTGTACCAGCAGGAAATGGAGGGAACCCCGGTCGCGCAACTGCTCAAGGAATTCCACGACCACCGCCTCGGCGCGATGATCGAGGACGCGCAATATGTCGACGCCGAGCGCGAGTTCTTCGACGATCTGGTGACTGGGGTCGGGTCGCGCTGCGCCGAGATCGACGCGGCCATTTCGGCCCGCCTCGCGGCCGGCTGGAGCATCGAGCGCCTCGACCGCCCGATGCGCGCGATCCTACGCGCCGGCGCCTACGAGCTGCTCGCCCGGCGCGACGTCCCGGTCGGCTCGGTCATCTCCGAATATGTCGATGTCGCCCACGCTTTCTACGACAAGCGCGAGAGCGGCTTCGTCAACGGACTGCTCGACGCGATCGCCAAAGAAGCGCGGGCCGCTCCCGCGAGCTGATGAACGAGGCCGAAGCGATCGAGCGGCTGCGGCGGTTCGCGACCGATCCCGCGGCACGGGGCCTCGCCGACGATGCGGCGCTGTTCGAGGGATTGGTGATCACCCACGACAGCATTGCGGAAGGCGTGCACTTCCTGCCCGGCGATCCAGCCGGAAGCGTCGGATGGAAGCTCGTCGCCGTGAACCTGTCCGACCTCGCTGGAAAAGGGGCGACGCCGGCCGCCGCCGTTCTGTCGCTGACCATCAGCAGCGACAGCATTTGGGACGAAGCCTTCCTCAGCGGAGTGGAAGCCGCTTGCACCAGCTACAGCTTGCCGCTGATCGGCGGCGACACCATCGCCCTGCCCGATCAGGCTCCGCGCGTGTTCGGCCTGACGGCGATCGGCCGCGCCGGGCCGAGGACTCCGTCGCGCGGCGGTGCCAGCCCGGGCGACCGGCTGTGGCTGGTCGGCACGGTCGGGGATTCGGCATTGGGGCTGGCGCAGCTCCTCGAAAATCGAAAAGCCGCCGGACTCCTTGTCGACAGCTATCGGCAGCCGATCCCGCAACTGGCGGCGGGCCAGGCACTGGCGCCGCACGCGAGCGCGATGATGGACGTATCCGACGGCCTGCTGCTCGACGCCCGGCGGCTCGCCGCGGCGAGCGGCTGCAGCGCGGTGATCGATCTCGACACCCTGCCGCTGTCGGAATCCTTCACCGCCGAACGCGGCGATGGGCTCGAGGCGCGGCTGTTCGCAGCGACCGGCGGCGACGATTATGCGTTGCTCGCAGCGCTGCCGGACGGGCTCGACCCCTTAACTCTTTCTTTACCTTTGGAGACCAGCATCCGCGCCATCGGGAATCTCGAGGCTGGCGGCGAAATCCTTCGGATCGTCAGCGGAAGTGAGCCCGTCGCGCTGCCGGAGGTGCTTGGTCATGAACATCGCGGCAATCCCGCTTCGCCAGTGGCTGGTCGCTTTTAGCGGCCTCGCTTCGGGCATGGCCGTCGCGCTCCTGATCAACTGACAGTCCGGCACCCTCGCCCGCTTCTCGGGCAGGTTGCAACCCGCCATTTCCCCACATAAAGGGGCGCGAATCCGCCGGCTGCTCCAGCATCGCCGGCTTTTCTGATTTGCCGCCAAACGGGGATTACCAATGGACCTGCTTTTGATCGCGATCGCCTGCGGCGTCGTCGCTGTGCTGTACGGCATCCTGACCAGCCGCCAGGTGCTCGCCGCATCGCCGGGCAACCAGAAGATGATCGACGTCGCCGGCGCCATCCAGGAAGGCGCGTCCGCCTACCTGCGCCGCCAGTACACCGCGATCACCGTCGTCGGCGTCGTCGTTGCCGGCCTCGTTTTCGGCTTCCTCGGCGTGCTTCCGGCGATTGCCTTCATCATCGGCGCGTTCCTGTCGGGAGTCACCGGCTTCATCGGCATGAACATTTCGGTGCGCGCCAACGTGCGCACCGCCGAAGCCGCGCGCACCAGCCTGCAACGCGGATTGACCGTCGCCTTTCGCGCCGGAGCAGTGACCGGAATGCTGGTTGCCGGCCTCGCCCTGCTCGCCATCTCGGTCCTGTTCTGGTTCCTCACCGGCCCGGGCGGCTATGAGCCGAACGACCGGGCGGTCGTCACCGCGCTGACCGCGCTGGCGCTCGGAGCGAGCCTGGTGTCGATCTTCGCCCGTCTCGGCGGCGGAATCTTCACCAAGGCCGCCGACGTCGGCGCCGACCTGGTCGGCAAGGTCGAAGCCGGAATCCCCGAGGACGACCCGCGCAACCCGGCGGTGATCGCGGACAATGTCGGCGACAATGTCGGTGACTGCGCGGGAATGGCGGCCGACCTGTTCGAAACCTACGTCGTTACCGTCGGCGCGACGATGGTGCTAATCGCCTTGCTCGTCAGCACCAGCCCGGCGCAGATGCTGGCGCTGATGACGCTGCCGCTGATCATCGGGGGCGTGTGCATCCTGACGTCGATCGCCGGCACCTTTTTCGTCCGCCTGGGCCGGAAAGAATCGATCATGGGCGCCCTCTACAAGGGCTTCTGGATCACCGCTGCATTGTCGGTCGTGGCCATCTGGGCGGTGATGGCCCTGACCCTGGGCGATCTCGGCGCGGTGATCGGCAGCGCCCGCGAAGCCGCCGGGGCGGACGTCGATCCGACGGTTGCCCGCGAAGCGGTCGAGGGCGGCTTCAACGGCTGGGACCTGTTCTGGTGCTCGATCGTCGGGCTTGCGGTCACCGGACTCATTGTCTGGATCACCGAATATTACACCGGCACCAATTATCGGCCGGTCCAGTCGATCGCCAGGGCGTCGCAGACGGGCCACGGAACCAACGTCATCCAGGGGCTCGCGATCAGCCTGGAATCGACGGCTCTGCCGACGCTGGTGATCTGCATCGGCATCATCCTTTCCTATCAGCTCGCGGGCCTCATCGGCATCGCCTTCGCCGCCACGGCCATGCTCGCGCTGGCCGGAGTGGTCGTTGCGCTCGATGCCTATGGGCCGGTCACCGACAACGCCGGCGGAATCGCCGAAATGTCGGGCATGGAGGACGAGGTCCGAACGCGGACCGACGCGCTCGACGCGGTCGGCAACACCACCAAGGCGGTGACCAAGGGCTATGCGATCGGCTCCGCCGCGCTTGGCGCCCTGGTGCTGTTCGGCGCCTACACCACCGACCTCGAGCATTATGCGAGCGAGCTCGGAGTCGGTGCGGGTGGAATCGATTTCTCGCTGTCCAACCCGTACGTCGTCGTCGGCCTGCTGCTGGGCGCCTTGCTGCCCTATCTGTTCGGCGCCATGGGCATGACCGCGGTGGGCCGCGCGGCCGGCAACGTCGTTCTCGACGTGCGCGAGCAGTTCCGCTCCAATCCCGGCATCATGGACGGCACGTCGCGGCCCAATTACGCGCGGACCGTCGACCTCGTCACCAAGGCGGCGATCCGCGAGATGATTGTCCCCTCGCTGCTTCCGGTCCTCAGCCCGATCGTCGTCTTCTTCGGAATCGCCGCGATCGCCGGCCGCGACCAGGGTTTCGCGGCGCTTGGAGCGCTGCTGCTTGGAGTGATCGTGTCGGGCCTGTTCGTCGCCATTTCGATGACCAGCGGCGGCGGCGCCTGGGACAATGCCAAGAAATATATCGAGGACGGCAATTACGGCGGCAAGGGATCGGAGGCGCACAAGGCCGCGGTCACCGGGGACACGGTCGGCGACCCGTACAAGGACACCGCCGGCCCGGCGGTCAACCCGATGATCAAGATCACCAACATCGTCGCCTTGCTGCTGCTCGCGGCGCTCGCCGGCGGAGCGGCCTGAGGCAGCCGCTGCCGAATGCGACCCGAACTTTGACCGGCGTCGTTTCGCCACCGCCTTCCCTTTTGGCACCTGCCAGAGTAAGGCTCCGCGACTTTTTTCCACCGATTGCAGCGAGGTTGAATGGCCAAGGAAGAACTTCTCGAGATGCGCGGAAAGGTGGTCGAGCTGCTGCCCAATGCGATGTTCCGCGTCGAGCTCGAGAACGGCCATGAGATTCTCGGGCACACGGCTGGCAAGATGCGCAAGAACCGGATCCGGGTGCTGACCGGCGACGAGGTGCTGGTCGAGCTCACTCCCTACGATTTGACCAAGGGGCGCATCACCTATCGCTTCATGCCCGGCCGAGCCGGACCGCCCGGATATCCCTAGGAGCCCCTGAATGCGGCTGATTCTCGCTTCGGCGAGTCCGCGCCGCCTCGACCTGCTCGCCCGGATCGGAGTCGTTCCCGACGCGGTCGTCCCGGCCGAGATCGACGAAAAGGTCGCCACGGGCGAGCTGCCGCGCGACCATGCGCGGCGCCTGGCGATCGAGAAAGCCGAGGCGGTCGCCGCGCTGCAGCCCGAAGCGCTGGTGCTCGCCGCCGACACGGTGGTCGCGGTCGGGCGGCGGATCCTGCCCAAGGTCGAGGACGAGGCGACCTTGCGCGCGTGCATGGCGCTGCTTTCCGGTCGTCGGCACCGGGTCCTGACCGGGGTCGCGCTGGCGGCGCCGGGCGGCTCGACCCGCACTCGCCTGGTGGAAACGAGGATCGCGATGAAGCGCCTGTCGGCCGAGGAGATGGATTTTTACGCCGCCCACGGCGAATGGCGCGGCAAAGCCGGCGGCTATGCGCTCCAGGGCTATGGCGAGGTCTATGTGCGCCACATCGCCGGCAGCTATTCCAATGTCGTCGGGCTGCCGCTCGCTGAAACCCGGCTGCTGCTCAAAGCCGCGGGCTACCCGCTTGGCTGAGCACGTCATTGAGATGGGGATTGGAGAGGTCCGCTATGCCCTTGTCGAGGATGGCGAGATCATAGAGGCCCGGATTGCACCCGAAGGCACCGTCACCGCCGGAACGGTGCTCCATGCCCAATTGATCGAAGTTGGCCACAGCGGCCGCAACGCCGTGGCGGTGGCGGAGGGCGAGGAATATCTGCTGCCGGAAGGAGCACCGGGTGTGACGGTGGGCGCGACCTTCCCGATTGTGGTGACGCGTGAGAAGATTCCCGGCGCCGAGCAGTGGAAGCGGCCGCTGGCGCGGCCCACGGCTGTGAACTTCGTTGGCAACCAGTCGGACGAACGAACGGTCGCCATGCCCGATCGCGACCGGCTGGGGGAATTTGGCTGGGAGGACTTGCTCGACGAGGCTCGAGAGGCGATCGTCCCCTTCGTCGGCGGCGAACTGCGCGTTTCCGTCACTCCGGCGATGACCTTGATCGACGTCGACGGCGCGATTTCGCCTGGCGAGTTGGCAATGGCGGGAGCGCGGGCGGCGGCGAGGGCAATCCGGCGCCATGGCATTGGCGGGTCGATTGGGATCGACCTGCCAACTGTAAAAGGCAGGAGCGAGCGCAACGCGTTGGGCGAAGCAATCGATGCCATCCTGCCCAAACCCTTCGAGCGGACAGCCGTCAACGGCTTCGGCTTCCTGCAAATTGTTCGCCCGCGGAGGCACGCGTCGATGTTCGAGCTGGCCGCCGATCGCGCCCCGTTCGAGGCGCGGGCGTTGTTGCGGCGAGCGGGCCGCGAAACGGGCGCGCTTCGCTTGGCGGCCCACCCAAAAGTGATCGCCGTAATCGAGAGCCATTCCGACTGGATAGCCTTACTCGCCCGGCAAGTCGGCGGCGCCGTCGGGTTGCGGGCCGATGCATTGCTTCCCATTTCGGCGGGCCATGCCGAGCCCGCCTAAAGCCAAGCCCTGCCCGCTCTGCGGCAAGCCCGCGGCACAGGCGCACGCTCCATTCTGCAGCCGCGGCTGCAAGGACCGCGACCTGTTGAAATGGCTCGGCGAAGGCTATCGGATTGCGGGTCCTCCGGCCGACCCCGAGAGGGTGGACAGCGAAGACGGCGAGGGTTAGGGACCGCCGCGCTCGAGCGGGCTTCCACGCTCGTCAGCGCCGCCCGAAAAGTTGGGCCCAGGTAGCTCAGTTGGTAGAGCACGTGACTGAAAATCACGGTGTCGGTGGTTCGATTCCGCCCCTGGGCACCATCTTTGTACGTAACTATAACAGGAAGAAGGGGCGCAAGTTTTGGGCGAACGAGTATTGGTCACCGGGGGCGCGGGCTTCATCGGCCGCGCCGTCACCACCGAGCTTCTTGCCAGAGGCAACCAGGTTCGTGTTCTCGACAGCTTGATTGAGCAGGTTCACGGCGACTGCGAGTACCCGCAAGACCTGCCTGCCGACGCCGAGCTGATCCGCGGCGACATCCGCAACAAGAACATCGTCGCTCGGGCGCTGAGGAACGTCGACAGCGTTGTCCACCTCGCCGCCGAAGTCGGTGTCGGTCAGTCGATGTACGCGGTCGAGCGTTACACCTCGGTCAACGAAGTCGGCTCGGCGGTGCTGTTCGAAGCGCTAATCGAGCAGCCTGTGCGGCGCGTCGTCACCGCTTCGTCGATGAGCATCTATGGCGAAGGCCTGTACGTCGATGCAGACGGCAATCGGGTCGAAGACGCCGAGCGGCAGCCGCGCACCTCGTCCGACCAGAGCTGGGAGCCGCTCGACGCACAGGGCCGGCCGCTGCGACCGGTGCCGACGCCCGAATGGAAGCGCCCGAGCCTCTCGTCGATCTACGCGCTCGGCAAATATGTGCAGGAACGCCAGACGCTGATGATGACCCGCGCCTACGCAATGGAGGGCGTGTGCCTGCGCCTGTTCAATGTCTACGGTCCGGGCCAGGCGCTTTCCAACCCCTACACCGGCGTGCTTGCGATCTTCGCCTCGCGGCTCTTGAACGGCCAGCCGCCGTTGATTTTCGAGGATGGCGAGCAGCGGCGGGACTTCGTCCATGTCGGCGACGTCGCGCGGGCGTTTGCCGATGCGCTCGTCTCCCCGCATGCCGATGGCGAGGTGTTCAACATCGGCTCGGGCAACGACCGCAGTGTCGCGAACGTGGCGGGCGCGCTCGCGCAGGCGATGAATTGCGACGGCGTTGGGCCGGAGATCGCCGGCAAGTCGCGCATCGGCGACATCCGCCACTGCTTCTGCGACGGCAGCAAGGCCGCCGCGCAGCTCGGTTTCACCGTGCGGGTGGATTTCCAGCAGGGTCTCGCCGAGCTTGCCGAGTGGGTCGCCAGCCAGACCGCCGACGACCGGGTCGACCAGGCCCGCGCCGAGCTCGAGGCGCGAGGGCTGGTCGCATGAACGCCCGGTCGATCAACATCACCCAAGTGGACCTTTTCGAAGCCGTCAGCACGCGCTGATAACCATGCAATCCATGTCCGCGAAGCGGGTCCTGTACCACATGGCCTATCCCCAGCGCCTGGCGGGGGCCAACCGGGCAATGGTCCGTCTGGTGCGGAACCTTCCACCGGAATACGAGCCCGTCGTGGTGCTGACGGGCGAGGGAATGGCGGCGGACGAGTTTCGTGAAGCAGGCGTGGAAACCTGCGTCCGCAACCCGGGGCCGATGCTGAGCCGGTACGGAAAAGCCATGCTCCAGTGGTCCGCGAGCCAGACCGCGAAGGCGGCCGCTACCGAGCTGGTTCCGTATACGCTGCGAATGGTGCGCTTCATGCGCGCCAGGAACATCGCCCTGGTCCACGCGTCAGACGGGCGCTCGGCGCTGCTGGTGGGCGCCGCCGCGCGGCTGGCCGGGCGGCCGCTGGTGACGCACGTGCACGGCGACCTTCCGTTCAGCGGAATCGGGGTGCTCCCGCTGCTCCATTTGTCGCACCGGATCGTCGCCTGCGCGCATGCGGTGGCGGCCGGACTTCCCGCGGCGGCCCGCCGCAAGACGACGGTGGTCCACTACGGGACCGAGGACGTGGCGGAGGGAGTCGCCCCGGCTCCGTCCCTGGCCGCATACCGGGCCGACGGCCGGGTAGTCGTGGCGTGCATCGCGTCCGTGGTGCCCTTCAAGGGGCATGCGTACCTGCTGGACGCGGTGGCCGAGCTCAACGAGCGCGGCCTGCGCGACCGTGCCGTCTTCGTCTGCGTGGGCGACTTTCCGGAGGAGTACGGGGAGTACCAGCAGTGGCTGCTCCGTAAAAAGGCGGAGCGGAAGCTGGACAACGTGGTGTTCGCGGGCTGGCAGTCGGATCCGTTCGGATTCTACGCAGGCGCGGACCTGTGCGTGCTTCCGTCGGTTCGCTCGGCCCGGCTGGCCATGGGCAGCCGGGTGCTGGACGTGCGCGGGAACGAGGGGTTGCCGGTCAGCCACATCGAAGCCATGTGGTTCGGCCTTCCACTGGTAGCAACCGACATCGGCGGCGTGCGCGAGCTGGTGATCGAGGGCGTAAACGGAACCGTGGTCCCGCCGGGGGATGCCGGAGCCCTGGCCGGGGCGCTGGAAGCGCTGATCCGCGACCCGCAGCTGCGCGCGCGGATGGGTGCCGCGGCGCGCCCGATGGCGGAGCAGCGGTTCTCGCTCCGTGCCTTCGTCCAGGGCATCACGGACGTGTATGCCGGGTTGCTGGGCACCGGAGGCACGCGGGTGCAAGGGGAACCGGGCGGAGAGGCGGGGCGGGGATGAGCGCCGGAACGCCGCGCGCGGTATACAGCAATTTACTGTTGCCGGGGTCGGCGGAGCACCCTCCATCTAGCTTGCAAAGCCGATAGCCCAACTTCGCGGATGTGTTCCCCCATCCGGCCAATTTTTGGCCGATGTGGGATCGCACACGAGGCCTGCGAAAATAGGGTGCTTATTGCTGCGAACGACGGACGTGGCTCTCCGGCCTCAAAAATGACCCGGCTTCTCGCGAGACAAGTGCGGATTTCCGGGATAACTGCGTCTGGGACCAACAAAGTATCGAACGCGTCTCGGCGAGCGGATAAACGAATGGTGCACCATTCCAGATCCGGCTCCCTGCGCGGCCGCGCTGATGCGGACGAGCAACAGCTGGCCGGAGAAGTGGAACCGATTTGTCACGCGGCCGTCATTGCCTCGGTATAGCGGCTCCGATAGGTTCGCGCCGCCGAGATCCTGAGAAAGAGGCGAAACTCGAGTGAACCCCGTCCTCAAATTCATCCGGCGGACTGCCGAGCTGCCGCGCGGCGCGCGAGCGGCCCTGGTGGCACTCATCGACATTGTCCTGTGCACGGCGGCGGCGCTGTTTGCCTTCTGGCTGCGGCTTGGCGAGTGGTACCTGTTCGACGAGCCGGTCCTGATTTTCCTGGCGATCGCGATCCCGACCTGGCTGACAATTGCGATCAGCACCAAGACGTACCGGTCGCTGGTCCGGTTTTCGGGCGCCGAAACCATCCGGCAATTGGCCATTCGCTGTGGCCTGATGTCGCTCGTGCTCGCGGTGATCCTGGTGCCGTTGCGGGTGCAAGGCATCCCGCGGACGCTCGCCGTGCTGCATCCGCTGGTCTTCATGCTGGCGCTGGCCGGCAGCCGGCTGGGCCTCAGTTCGCTGCTGCTTCAAGCGCTTTACAGCGGGCCGCTGCGGCAGAAGCGCAAGCGAGTCCTGATTTACGGCGCCGGTTCGGCCGGGCAGCAGCTGGCCAATTCGGTCCGCGAGGATCCGCAGATTCGGGTGATCGGGTTTGTCGATGAAAATCCGTTCCTGTCCAACCGTTCGGTCGAGGGAAAATCGATTTGGCACACCGATGAGCTCGAGCGAATCCTCGCGCTTGAGGATGTCGACGAGGTCTTCCTTGCACTGTCGACCGCGAGCCGGTCGACGCGACGCCAGATCGTCGAACGCCTTCGGGTCAGCGCTCCCACCGTGCGAGTACGGATGCTTCCAAGCATCTCCGAGATCGCCTTCGAGCAGGTCTCGATCAACGACCTGCGCGACGTCCAGATCGAGGAGCTTCTCGGTCGAGACGAGGTCGCCCCCGATCCGGATCTGATGGTTCGCAACATCGCTGGAAAGTGCGTGATGGTCACGGGGGCCGGCGGATCGATCGGCAGCGAGCTGTGCCGGCAGATCATCATCCAGCAACCGCAAACGCTCGTCCTGATCGAGCGGTCGGAGCACGCCCTTTATCTGATCGACGCCGAACTCAGGGAGCTCAAGGAGCGCGAAGGCCTGAACGTGCAAACCGTGCCCGAACTGGCCGATGTGGCTCTGCCCGCCGAATGCACTCGTGCCTTTGAAATGTGGCGCCCGGACACCGTGTTCCATGCCGCCGCCTACAAGCATGTTCCACTGATCGAGGGAAATCCCCTCCAGGGGATCCGCAACAACGTGTTCGGGACGTTGAACGTCTGCCTGGCCGCCGAAGCGGTCGGGACCGGCACCTTCATCCTGGTGAGCACCGACAAGGCGGTTCGGCCAACCAGCGTCATGGGCGCGTCCAAACGGATCTGCGAGCTGATCATCCAGGCCCGGGCCAAAGCCCAGCCGGCAATGACCTACAGCGGCGTGCGATTTGGCAACGTGCTCGGTTCGAGCGGCTCGGTCGTCCCGCTGTTCCGGCGGCAGATCGAGAAGGGCGGGCCGGTCACCGTCACCCACGCGGACGTCACCCGCTATTTCATGACGATTCCCGAGGCGTCACAGCTCGTTATCCAGGCCGGGGCCCTGGCCGAGGACGGCGACATATTCCTCCTCGACATGGGCGATCCCGTCCGGGTCCGCGATCTTGCCCGCTCGATGATCGAGCTGAGCGGCCTGTCGGTCCGCGATGAATCCAATCCGGACGGGGACATCGAGATCACCGAAATCGGTCTTCGCCCGGGAGAGAAACTCTACGAGGAGCTGCTGATCCAGGAGGGCGGACATCCGACTTCGCATCCGCGGATCGTCCGGGCGCGGGAGTCGATGATCGACTGGCTTCATCTTCAGCAGCGCCTGCAGAAGCTCGGCGAAGCGATTGATCAGGGTCATGAAGACAATGCGATGAATCTGCTTCGTCTGCTGGTTCCGGGCTACCCAGGAATGCCCGAGGAGCGCGTGACGCCGCCGATCGATCCGCCGCTCGAGCGCAACGTATCGATGAACTAGGCGGGCGCGGCGGCCGCGGCCAGCTCCCGGAAATAGGCAATGGTGTGGCGCAACCCGTCCTCGAGCGGAGTCCGAGCTTGCCACCCAAGCAGGGTGCGGGCCTTGGTGATGTCGGGCTTGCGCTGCCGCGGGTCGTCGGCCGGAAGCTTGGCGTGGACCAGGTCGGAGTCCGAACCGGTAATCGCAATCACCTGCTGGGCAAGTTCCGCAATGGTGAATTCCACGGGATTGCCGAGGTTGATCGGGCCGGTGACGTCGTTGGGCGACTGCATCAGCGCGATCAGTCCATCGATCAGATCGTCGACATAACAGAAGGAGCGGGTCTGCTCGCCGTCGCCGTAGATGGTAATCGGCTCGCCGTTGAGCGCCTGGATAATGAAGTTCGAGACCACCCGCCCGTCGGCCGGGTGCATCCTCGGCCCGTAGGTATTGAAGATGCGCGCGACCTTGATCCGCAGCCGGTGCTGGCGGAAATAATCGAAGAACAGGGTTTCGGCGCACCGCTTGCCCTCGTCGTAGCAGGAACGCGGGCCGATCGGGTTCACATTGCCCCAATATTCCTCCGTTTGAGGATGGACCGCGGGATCGCCGTAGACCTCGCTGGTCGAGGCCTGGAGGATCTTGCAGCCGAGGCGCTTGGCGAGCCCCAGCATGTTGATCGCGCCGTGCACCGAGGTCTTGGTCGTCTGGACCGGGTCGTGCTGGTAATGGATTGGGGAGGCCGGGCAGGCGAGGTTATAGATTTCGTCCACCTCGACGAACAGCGGGAAGGTGACGTCGTGCCGCAGGAACTCGAAGTGCGGCTGCCCGAGCAGGTGGGCGACATTCTGCTTGGTCCCGGTGAACAGATTGTCGACGCAAAGAACCTCATGGCCCTCATCGACCAGCCGTTCACACAGGTGCGAGCCGAGAAAGCCAGCGCCCCCCGTCACCATCACCCACTTGCGTAAGCTGTATCCCGCTCGCGCCATTGTCGAATTACTCCAGACCCCTTCGCGCCAGCCTATGGAGATCGGCTCCTGGGGCCGCAAGACCCTGTGGCTTGACAAGGCCAAGGCAAGTGATGAAGCCCCCCGCCAATCCCCGCCGTGCCTTTTTCCCGGGCAGCCAGTTCAAGTTGGAGCCGCGCGAGCGTATGCGTTCCTTCCTCGCCCGTCACCTGACGACTTTAGGGCAACAATTCACCGGGCTTCAGGGGCTGATCCCCGAACTCGGGCCAGACGACAGGGAATTGCTGGCCGCCGCTCGCGGGCTGTCGATGACCTCGCCGATCGCGCGATGGGAGTTCATCCAGGCGATCCGCCACGTCGAGGCCAACGGCATCGCCGGTGACATCGTCGAGTGCGGCGTGTGGCGGGGCGGACATCTCGTCATCGCCGGATTGCTGAGACAGCGCCTGGGCTTCGACCGTCAAATCTGGGCGTTCGACACATTTGCCGGAATGACCGCGCCCAGCGAGGCCGACTTCAAACCGGGCGAAGATCTGGACGTAAAAAGGAAGTACGCCACCCTGGACCGGGGCGATCGGAACGAATGGTGCCTTGCGTCCGAGGAGGAGGTCCTGCGTAACTTCGAGGCCCGCGTCGGCAACCGCGATCTCAAAACGATCAAGGGCCCGGTGGAAGAGACCCTGGCGAAACCAGAAAACCTGCCAGAGCGCATCGCGATCCTGCGCCTGGACACCGACTTTTATGAAAGCACCAAGGCGGAACTGAACATTCTCTACCCTCGCCTGTCGCCGGGCGGAGTGATGATTGTGGACGATTATGGCGAATGGGCCGGAGCCCGCAAAGCGGTTGACGAATATTTTGCCGGGCAGCCCATCTGGCTGCACTATGTGACCCAGTCCGTCCGGTTGATGATCAAACCATGAGCACACGCCCGTCTCCCAGGCCATCGTGGACATTGCGAAGCGCAGCCGCCGTCGACACGCAGTCGGTCCCGCGTGTCTTTCAGGTGGTGCTAATAGCCTATGTCCTGTTGACCGGCGAGCTCGTCAAAGGCGTTCAGGCGGCGCTGTTCGGCCTTCAAGGGGGTGGGGACGCGGCGTTTACCGCGGCCACTGTCATCGCCGTCGCGACTGACCTCGCTCGGATTGCTCCACTTCTCTATTATGCCCGACATCCGCTCGGGATCCTCCATCCGCTCATCCTGACGGCGGTCCTTTGGCCGTTGCTGGTCGCGATGCCTCGAACCATCGAGGAGCTAGGCGGATTTGGCGGACTGCTGCTCGGCGAACAGGTTGGCCCACCCTTTTATTCGGGTTTGGGATGGCTGCCGGGCCCAGAAATTTGGCAGGCGGTGGCGTGGTCCAACCTGTGCGAGCTGATCGCGCTGCTGTCGATTTATGTCGGATATTCCCTGGTCCGCGACCGCCGCGTGATCGCGGCCAATAGCGCGACGCGGGGGGTGAAAAAGGAGTTCGACGGCAAGCGTCTCCGCATACTGGCAATCGGCCTCATCGCCGTCAGCGTGGGCGTCCTTCTGGTCCTGATCTCGCTCCGCGGCGGACTTGCTCTGCATTTGGCGGACATGGCTCGCGGCCGGTTTCGCTCCATGGCCGGGCTCGGCCCACTCGTCGCAGCGGTCGACCTGGGTCTTATCGCCCTAATCGTCTGGGTGGCGGCGCGGCCTAATGATGTCAAACGGCCGATCTTCCTCATCCTGATGATTGGTGCTGCCGTCGCCCAGTTCATCAGCAACGGCGCTCGTACCTCCGCGTTTGTAGTCTTCATGCTCGTCGGCCTCACCTGGGCATTGCGGACACGGCGAATCCCCTGGCGCATCGCGCTGATCATGATGCCCGTTTTCTTTCTGTCGCTTGGAGCGCTGAACATCATCCGGTCGTCGGGTCTCGTCGGCGAAACCGCGGCGGAAGCGATTCAGGGGACCAATACCCGCGATATCTTGAGCCAGGCCCAGGAAGAAATTGACCTTCGGCGGTCCGTGCAATCGACCGTGCCGGTAATCTGGGAAGGTCACCACCTGATGGGTGGTCCGCTCTGGGGATCGACCTACGCCGCCGCGGTCCTTGCTTTCGTTCCTCGTTGGATATGGTCGGAGAAGCCGCGAGGGCCGGGCTCGATCTACGCCCAGACCTTTCTCGGCGAAGTCCGGGAGGGAATGGCTGTCCCCGTCAACTCTACGGCCGAGGAATATTGGAACTTCGGTATCCTCGGCGTGATCCTGATTTCCGTTCTGTATGGAGCGCTCATCCATCACGCGCACAACTTCTACATCCGGAGCCCCGACAATCCATTCGTCGTGACCGCCTTCGCATTGTTCGTGTCGTCCTTTAGCCCGTCGACCGACCAGCTTGTGCTCTTCCAGCAGCAGGTGGTGATGTTACTGATGGTCCTTGGAGTCGCGTCATTGTTCGCGTCGAGATGGCGAAGCGACACGTCCCACTATTCACCCTCGTATCGGGCGGCTCTAAGCAGGCCTCATGCGCTTCCTTACCGCCGACCCGAGGCCAGTACTCCGGCTGGATCCTGAATGGGCCATCCGACGCCCCGCAAACCCAGAGTCCTGCACGTGCTGAAGAGTCTGCCGCTGGGCGGAATCGAGACTTGGCTGATGCACGTCTTGCGCCGTGACCGGGATTCCTTCGTCCAGCACGAGCTGTTGCTGATGGTGGAGGAGCCCGGAGTCTATGAACCGGAGGCGAGAGAGCTCGGGATCACGATCCACAAGCTGCCGAAAACGGGCAACTGGCTGCGGTGGTTCGCGGACCTTCGGAGATTCCTCAAGGCTGAGGGCCCTTTCGACCTGGTTCATTCCCACGCGGCCTATGCGGTCGGAGCGCCGATCGTCGCGATCGCCGCGCTGGCCGGAGTCCCGAGCCGGATCGCCCATCAGCATGAGGCGCGCAGCCTCGGCGCGGATTTCCAGTCGCTGCGCCAGCGGCTGATCCGGCGCGGTGCGATGTCGCTTTACCCGTGGGCGGCCACCCGGCGGATCGGAATAACGGAAACCGCCATCGAGGAAATCGCCGGCAAGGCCTGGCGCCGGAAAAAGGACTGCTCGATCCTGCTCTACGGCTTCGACTATTCAAACTTGGATGGTGCCGCGGACCGGGCCCGGGCCTTGCGAAGCGACCTCGGACTCGACGCCAGCCATCGAGTGATCGGTCATGTCGGCCGCTTCGCCCCGGTGAAGAATCACCCGTTTCTGCTGCGGACGTTCGCCAAGGTTGCCCAAGCCGATCCGACGGTTCGGCTCGTCCTGGTTGGGGAAGGTTCGCTCGAACCCGAAATGAAAACGCTCGCACGGGATCTCGGGGTCGGCGACCAGGTCCGCTTTGCCAGCTCGACCCAAGACATCGCGGCGTACATGGCCTTGTTCGACCTGTTCCTTTTTCCGTCGTTCAGCGAAGGCCTCGGAATTGTATGCGTCGAGGCGCAGGCCGCGGGAACTCGCGTGCTGGCGTCCGATACCGTGCCTCGCGAGGCGGCTGTCGTGCCCGACGGAGTCGAGTTTCTGCCGCTGGCGAAGGGGGAGGAGGCGTGGGCGGCACGGGTCCGCGAACTGCTTGCCCTGCCGAAGCCCGACCCCATGGAGTGGCGTCGCCAGGTCGAGCAAAGTGCATTCGGCCTCGATCGATGCGTCCGCGACCTGCACGATATCTACCGCGAGCAGATCAGTTCACGCGCATGAAACAGCCGGTTGTTTTCGCGGTCCTGCAAACAGGCGCGCTCGCCAATGGCGGCCTGCAAAGCATCACGGAAGTGATGCGGAGGCTGAAGTCCCACCGCCCGATCGTGCTCACCAACCTCGACAGCGAAATGTCCCAGTCGTGGCGAGGTCACGGAATCGAGGTCCATGTGGTTCCTGAACAGGCCTCTGCGGGAATCAAGAGCAATCCACTGGGCACCATTCGGACCTATCGTCGATTTCATCACTCGTTGACCCGCATCCTCGCAGCCAGCCGAGCGCAGGTCGTTCACGCCAATGATCCGCTCGCGTTCCAGCTTTCCCTGACGGCCGTGAAGCGGTCGCGGGAAACGCGGATTGCGCTCAATCTTCGCGACACGCTCGACCCGGACCGCCGGCCCCCGCGCCTCAAGTATCGAACGATGTTCGCCGCCGCCGATCACGTGCTTTATTTGTCGAACGACATGGCGGAGAGATGGCGGCAGGTCGCTCCGAATGCGATGCGATCGTGCAGCGTCACTTATTCGATCGTCGATCCCGATCGCTTCGCGGCCTCCCCGGTCCCGAGCCGCGACAAGCGGATGGTGCTCGTGGCGGGCATATTCCGGCCGAAAAAAGGGCAGCTCGAGTTCATTCGCGGCGTCGTCCCGATGCTCGCCGCGAACAACATCGAAACCTGGTTCGCCGGCGATTTCGATCCGCACGCGAACGCCTATGCGGCGGCCTGTGCGGCGGCGGCCGAGCCCCATGCCTCCCATGTTCAATTCCTCGGTTTTCAGACGGACCTGCCCGGCTTGATGCGCCAGGCATCCGTGGTGGCGATCCCGTCTCGCCATGAGGGGCTGATGAGGGGCATGATCGAAGCGATGAGCTGCGGCCGGCCGGTCGTCAGCTTCGATGTCTGTTCGGCGCGTGAAATCCTCGAGGACAAGTCCGGCGGCGCGGGCGTCGTCGTCCGGTCGGGCGATCTTTCGGGAATGGCCGAGGCTCTGGTCCGCTATGCGACGGACGCGGCAGCAGCGAGCGCTGCCGGCCGCGTCGGAAGCGCAGCGGCCCGCGACCTGTTTGACGCGGACAAGGTGGTTGAGCGCTACGAGCGCGTTTACCGTGAACTTGGTCAGGATTGATGGGCGCGCAGCTCACCGGGAAGCCCGATCTCGGCGCGACGGCCGTCTATCGGCGGCTGGCGCGCAATTCTGCTTTTCTCGGCGCGGGCACCATCGCCTCGGCGCTGTTCATGATGCTCGCCGTGGTCCTGAACGCGCGCGCGCTTTCGCCGCGAGAGTTCGGGCTTCTGGTGCTGTTCCAATCGGCGACCGTGATGATCGCCACGGTGATGTCCTTCGCGACCCAGCAGCCGGTGATCAAGCTCGGCGCGACGGCTCTGGCCGAGGGCGACTTGCCGCGGCTCGGGCGGATCGTTGGCCTGGGGTTATTGATCGATGCCTTTGCCGCCGTCACGGCGACGATCGCCGCGTTCGTCTTTCTCGCGGCCGGCCGCGGCCTGATCGGTCTTCCGGATGAGCAGCTGGGCCTCGCCGCGCTTTTCGCCGCCAGCCTGCTGTTCACCGGCTATCTGACCTCGAACGGGATTTTCCGGCTCCTCGACCGCTTCGGCCTGCTCAGCCTCATCCAGACCGCTAGTGCGGCCGCCATCCTCTTCGCAACCGCCTACCTCTATGCGTCGGGCGCTCGCTTCGAGGCCTATTGCTGGGCGTGGGCAATCTTCTACGCGCTGAACGGGCTGCTGCCGCTTGTCATTGGTCTCTATCTCGCCCGCCGCGCCGGGATTCCGATCGCCTTTTCAACGAGCAGGATGCGTCCGGGCGAGATGTCGACGTTCCTCGCCTATTGCTGGACGACCTGGGGCATGGCGACCGTCGAAGCCGTGCGCACGAACGGCGATTCCCTGCTCGTCGGTGCGGCCGTATCGGTTGAGGGCGCCGGCATCTACAATGTCGCCAAGCAGCTCGCCGGCGTCCTGCGCAAGATGAACACGGTCTATGCGTCGGCCATGTTCCCCGAAGTTTCGGCGCTGTCCGCCCACGGCGAAGTCGACAGCGCGGTCCGGGTTCGCCGGCGCCTGCTGTGGATCAGCGGACTGATCGGCGTGGCGGCGGTCGCCGCCGTGGCCCTGCTCGGGCGGCTCGTTCTCATGGTCCTGTTCGGAGAGCGGTTCGAAGCCGCTTACCTGCCGCTGATCATCCTGACCGCGGCCGCCGCCTGCCAGCTGATCAGCCACACCCTGTCGATGTACGTCCAGGTCTATGTCGGGCCCCATCAGCTCTTCCGCGTCTATCTGTTGGGCATGGCCGTGTTCCTGGTCGCGGTCTTCCCGCTGACGTCGCTGCTCTCGATCACCGGAACGGCCTTGGCCAATCTGCTGTTCGCGCTGGCGATGATCTATCTATGTCATTGGCAGTTGCGGAAAATCGATTTGGCCGGGAAGGCGAAACCGGCGTGACTCAGGTCGTCAAGCCGACGCAGAAAAACATTGCGCCCAGTGCGAGGAAAAGGGATCGGGATCGAATGCGTACAAGCCTCCGTTACGGTCTTCACCCGATTCTACCAGCGCGCCTCGGTTTCCGCCGGCTGCTCGCCAGAACCAACCCCGACCTGTCGTCCGTACTCGACGCGACCGACCCGTTCGCGCTCGCCCCGTCGCGCTCGCGAGTCACGCTCGCCCGCGTCGCGCATGAGGTGCTCGACCGGAAGGTGCCCGGCGATTTCGTCGAGTTCGGAGTCCATCGAGGCGGCACGGCGGGGGTTCTTGCGTCCATCCTGCGAACGGAGCCTGAGCGGACTTTGCACCTGTTCGACCGCTGGGGGGATCTGCCCGAGCCCACCGAGGAAGATGGCGATATGAAGGTCCGCTATGCACGGGACAACATCCCGGAAAAGCTGGCCGATCTTCGCACCCGCCCGCCCCTGGAGTCGCTCCGCACCTTGATGGAGCGGATGCAGTTCGACCGAGTGAAATATTATCAGGGCTGGTACGACGACACGATCGCCACCTATTCGGGCGAGCCGATCGCGTTCGCTTCGGTCGACTGCGACTATTACGATTCGGTCAAGCTGGTGCTCGACTTCATCCGCGACCGTGCATCGCCGGGCTGCGTCATCCTGGTCGATGATTATGGCGACGATTGGCCCGGAGCGAAAAAGGCGACCGACGACTTCTGCGCTCGGCATGGGCTGACGTCGGAGGTTGTGATCAACCAGGCCCTCGTGCGGTTCTAGGACCCTAAGCGGGAAACCCCTTGGTTTCCCTAGTCACTGGCCATTTTGGCGCAGCGCCGACCCGGCGAAGCGCGGCAGAACCGGAGAGTCGACCGACACATCGCCGAGCGTCACGCGGGAATCGCTCCAGATTCCGCCGCCGCCAAGCGACGCAGGGGGATTTCGGCCGACCCGAACGAGGTGCGCGCGCCGAAGAGTGACCGCATCGTCGAGGCCGGCCCCGATCAGGACCCCGCCAAATCGCGATCCGCGGCCGGTGACATCGAGGCTGATGTTGCTCATCTGCCCCTTGCGCGAACCGGACTTTTCGATTCGGACGATGTGATCGATCGGATATCCCGGCGCGGCGGCGCTGTGGTCGGCCCCGTCGTAGGGGTCGGTGAACGCAATCTGGAGATCAATCCCTTCGATCCGCGCTTCCGCGCCCTGTTCGAACAGCACCAGTTCGACGGCGGCGCTGTGCTGAACGCCCTGGCTCTTCGCCCGGGCGCGTATCGCCAGGTTCCGTCCGACCACATTGCGGATGACGGCTCCTCGCGCCGCGTTCATCTTGACGCCGAAAAGGAAAAGCTCGCCGGCTAGGTCGACGAGGGTCAGATTGTCGAGCCGGACATCTTCGACCAGCCCGTTGCGCCAGTCATAAATCAGCGCTCCGGGCTTGAAGTAGACAAGCGACCTGCAGCGGTCGGCGGCAACATTGCTGACGCTCACGTTGCGCACCGCGCCCTGGAAATTCGACGACCGACCGTCGGTGCCGATCTCCGACCCGAATGAGGCGATCGCGTAAAAACCGCGAACGGTGCCGTCGCGGATAACGATATTCTGGGTCGAGTTGCCGAGGCCCTTGAGTGCGAACGCGTCGTCGGCGCCGACTCGCTCGGACATGCTCGATTCGAACTCGAACTGCTCGAACAGATGGTCGCGGCCGGCGACCATCATGCCGTTGCTCGATCCCTTCAGCCGAAGACCGGTCGAGCGGCAGAAAGCGGATGGCTGGCGCAGATAGAACAGATAGCCGCCGGCAACTGGCTCCTTGACCAGCGAGACATTGCGAAGGGTGCAATTGCGGCCGGAAATATCGAGCGCATAGCTCTCTCGATCGCCCCGGCGATCGATGATTCCAAGACCGTCGATTCGGCACCCGTCGCTGCGTTCGAGGACGGTGACCCGGCCGTTGACCAGCCATGCTCCCGGCCCGTGGAGCGTGACTCCATTGCCGGAGACGATGATGTTGCCGCACTCATAGACTTCTGGAATATGGACGGTCCCGCCGCCCCTTGCTTGGACGGCGTCGACCGCTCGCTGGATCGCTGCCGTATTGTCGCGCCCGGGGGCCGATACGGCTCCGAATTCTCGAACCGACACCGTTGGTCCCGAGGCCGCGGGCAATTGCGCCGCGCCGCTCGCCGCACAGGCGATGGTGGTTACGGCGCCGCCCTGCAGCAATTGGCGGCGGCTAATGGGAAAGGCGGCGTCGAACATGACCTGGACCTAGTACCTCCAACTTGAGTCTGGGCTGAACCCGGCCGACAACTAGCTTGCGTTCGCCGACAAGTGCTCGAGCAGCGTCTGCGTGACCTGACCGACCTCGAACCGGCGCTCGCACAACCTGCGGCTCTGCGTTCCCATCCGCGCGCGCATCGAGGGATCGGAGGCGAGACGCTGCATCGCTTCTTCCAACGCATTGGCCTCGCGAGGAGGCACGAGGAAGCCGTTTTCGGCGTCGACGACCGTTTCGCGGCATCCCGGCATGTCGGTGGTGATGACCGGGCGGCCCATCGCCATTGCCTCGAGCGTGCTCCTCGGAGTGCCCTCGCGGTAGTAGGAGGGAAGCACGAAGATGCTCGCCTGGGCGATGGCCGGACGAACGTCCGCCAGGTGCCCGAGATATTCGAGGCCGGCGGCTTGCCAGCCGTTGACTTCGTCGACTCCGACTCCGTCGGGGCCTTCGTCGTGGTATCCGGCAAGCAGGAAACGACAATCCGGGCGCCGGGACCGAAGGGCGAGCCCCGCCTGGGCGTATTCGCGCACGCCCTTGGTGCCGAGCAACCGGCTGACCATCAGGAAAACGGGAGCATCCGGCAGCGGAGCAACGGCGAACTGTTCAATGTCGACACCGGAGCCATTGACCAGCCGCGCCTTGGACGGGTCGGTCAGGCAGCCGGTCGCGAGGAAGTCGGCGCGATCGTCCGGGTTCTGGAAGATCACGACATCGTTTCGGGAGGTCGCCAGCCGATAGAGCAACCGCGAGACGAGCGAAATGAGCCTGCGCTTCAGGCCGCCGCCCTCGGTGAACGCATAGCCGAGCCCGGTAATCAGCGAGGCGGAGCGGACGCCGACGCTGCCCGCGGCCAACGAGGCCCATATGTTCGGTTTGCTGGTGTAGCTGACGACGAGCTCCGCGCCGATGCGGCGAATGAGCTTCCGGATGCTCAAGGCGTAGCGCAGGTCGGACAGCGGCCCGATGCCGGTTCGAGCCAGCGGAACCTGGTGCGCCGTGGCGCCCATCCCCGCCAACTTGGAGACCAGTGCTTCGTCGAAGTCCGGCGCGGTCACGTGCACCTCGTGCCCCGCTGCAACGAGCTCCTCGATCAGCCGGGCGCGGAATTTGATCAGGGACTGGCCGTAGGAGCTGTTGAGGAGCACGACGAGGCCGGCGCGCGGTGCTTGCTTCTCGTTCGCGGACATAATGCTTTGGCACCACTCGGCACTGGGACTATCGCGCGAAAACCGGAAGGAGCCCAGAATGCTGAATACCTCGGTCGCGCCGTGGCCTAGCTATAGTGAGGAGGAACGGCAAGCCGTTGCCCGGGTGCTCGAATCCGGTCGGGTCAATTACTGGACGGGCGAGGAGACGCGCCAGTTCGAACGGGAATTCGCCGAGTGGGCCGGAGCGGCCCGGGCGGTCGCCGTCTTCAACGGGACCGTGGCCCTGGATCTCGCTCTCCAGGCGCTCGGCATCGGTCAGGGCGACGAGGTGATCGTCACTCCGCGGACCTTCATCGCCTCGGTGTCCTGCGTGATGAATGCCGGCGCGACGCCGGTCTTCGCCGACGTCGACCCCGACAGCGGGAACATTTCGCCCGCCACGGTGGAGCAGCTGATAACTGAACGGACGCGGGCGATCCTCCCGGTCCATCTCGGCGGCTGGCCGTGCGAGATGGGCCTGTTCCGAGCGCTCGCCGACGAGCGCGGCCTGTTGATCATCGAGGACTGCGCCCAGGCTCACGGCGCAACGGTCGACGGCCGCATGGTTGGCACCTTCGGCGAGATCGGCGCCTGGTCCTTTTGCCAGGACAAGATCATGACGACCGGCGGCGAAGGGGGCATGGTGACGACCGACGACGAGGAACTGTGGTCGAGCATGTGGTCCTACAAGGACCACGGCAAGAGCTGGGAGGCGGTCTACAAGCGCGAGCACCCGCCCGGCTACCGCTGGCTCCACGAGAGCGTCGGGACCAACTGGCGGATGATCGAGGCGCAAGCTGCGCTGGGCCGAATCCAGCTGCGCCGGATGACCGACTGGACCGCTCGGCGAACCGCCAACGCCCGCGCGTACATCGAGGTGCTCGGGCGCTTCAGCTCAGCGGTGCGGGTGCCCGAGCCGCGCGACGGACTGACCCACGCCTACTACCGGCTCTACGCCTACGTTCGTCCCGACGGACTCCGCTCCGGCTGGAGCCGTGACCGGATCGTCGCCGAACTGAATGCGCTCGACGTTCCGGCCTTCCATGGCGGCTGCTCGGAGGTCTATCTCGAAAAAGCGTTCGACGGCACGGGGCTGCGTCCGCCAGGGCGCCTACCAGTCGCTCGCGAGCTCGGCGAGACGAGCATCGCCTTCCTCACCCATCCGACGCTCACCAACGAAGACCTCGAGCGGACCGCGGCCGCGATCGGTGCGGTCTTCGCGGATGCGGCGGCATGAGCGATGAATGACTGGGATACAGGCTTACTTACGACGGAGTTCACGGAAGATTGCTATCGGCTCGGCACGCCTCCCGCTGTTGCTTCGACGCGCTCGTGCTTCCTCTCTCGTTAGAGCGTTCGCAGATAGTTGAGGATACTAGACGAGCTCAGCTTGTTGAGCCAAGGAATGAAATCTGTCCCGATCAGACGGGGCCCGTAAACAGTTCGGACAGGAGAAGCGATGTCGAGCGCACCCAAGAGTAGTTATCGGGATCTAATACTGGAACACTATCGGAAGGAAGCCGAAAAGCACGGGCAGGACGCGTCGAGCACCATGCGTGACGAAATCACGCGGGGCCGCGAAGTGACGGCAGTGCTTCGTGTCGTGGATTGGCTTAGTGCGCGCGAGAAGAAGCTTGCGAACCTGGTCGATATTGGCTGCGGTAATGGTTACCTTCTCGAGGTGCTCCGGGAGAGGCACCCACAATTGGAGCTCACCGGACTCGAGTACACGCCTGAGCTCGTCGAGATCGCGCGGGAGCGAAACGTGGAGAGATGCCCAGTGGTAGAGGGAGATGTCCGCGATCTTCCCTTCGACGATGACTCCTTCGACGCAGTCGTTACCGAACGTTGCATAATCAACATCATGGACCAAGAAGATCAGGCAAGGTCACTCCGGGAAGTGGGGCGTATCCTGCGGAGCGGCGGCTACTATCTCTGCATTGAGGCCTTCACGGACGGCCTGCAACAACTTAACCAAGCGCGCGCTGAACTCGGCCTTCTACCGAACGAGCAACCCTACCATAACATTTGGTTTGACAAGGAATGGTTCCTGCAGACCATCGCAGAGCAATTCGATATCGTGGATCTCGACAGTGAAGACGATCGCAGCCTGCCTGTCCCGAATTTCCTATCATCCCACTATTTTGTGAGTAGAGCAGTTTACCCGGCTGTGACCCAGGCCGAAATCGTCTATAATTCTCACTTCGTGAAGTTTTTGTCGTTTCTTCCTCCCATCGGGAATTACGCCCCGATCCAGTTCTGGCTTCTGCAGAAGAGGTGAGAAGGAAAGGGGTGGTCTCTCATGGGGCCTGGCATCATCCATG
Source organism: Sphingomonas sp. (assembly GCF_013812825.1). Classification (GTDB taxonomy): domain Bacteria; phylum Pseudomonadota; class Alphaproteobacteria; order Sphingomonadales; family Sphingomonadaceae; genus Sphingomicrobium. The sequence goes on from NZ_JACCSU010000035.1 coordinate 34,049, forward strand.
ACTGCCGGAATGAGGAAGTTTTTACCCCGGGTTCCGCGTCAAGCACGGGTCATTACGAGTTGTCCTCTTTCCGATCCCTGGTCAGCGCAGGATCAAGCTTTCCGTCGGCGGACTCCGCTTGTTCGCCAGTCCCCATGAATTCCGGCATTGTTGTAGCGCCCTCGGCAGTTATGCCCTTCGCGCTGACCACCTTCGACACTGTCATTAGCAAGATCTTGAGGTCGAGGAGGAATGACCTGTTGTCTACGTACCATATATCGAGCGCGAATTTTTCGTCCCACGTGAGGCCGTTGCGCCCATTCACTTGTGCCCAGCCGGTCAATCCCGGCTTGACAAGATGCCTTCTCGCTTGCTCCCGCGTGTAGCGATCCATGTAGCTCATCAGCAGCGGTCGCGGTCCTACCAGGCTCATGTCACCTTTGAGGATGTTCCACAATTCCGGAAGTTCATCGAGGCTAGTGGCGCGGAGGAATCTTCCAAGGGGTGTTAGCCGCAGAGCGTCTGACTCAAGCCCAGAGCCGATAGCCGATGTAGTGCTCATCGTTCGGAATTTGACGAGCTCAAACGGCTTGCCGTGAAAGCCGGGACGCACTTGCCGGAATAGTACTGGAGATCCCATAGCTATTCGGACCGAGAGAGCGATGGCCAAAAGGCATGGTAAAAGGACTACGAATCCCGTCGCAGCCGCGATAACGTCAAAGAGCCGTTTAACGAACATTTAGCTAGATCTTCCGAAGGACGAGGATAGCTGTGTGCGCTCATACCAAAGGTATTGCGCTTTGTGGCTAGCCCAAGTTTGCTGCCACAAATCGGCAGCGGTAAATCACGCGAACGGCGCGCGCGATCAGGCCCGAATTATGTGCGGTCATCCTGTTCACGGTCAAGCAAGCAGATAGGGCGGCCGCTCCTCACGGACTTGTGGTCCACTGTGGCGCTCTTGCAACGCCCGGAGCGACAAACTTGATGTCGCACCGGAATCGGCTCTAAAGCGCGCGTCTTGTGCTCTAAAGCGCGCGTCTTGTGTTGTGATCGCCGACTGATTTGCCGTCGGCCGGTCGTTAGGGGTATTCTCAAGTGCGTAATCCGCTTGTTCTGTTGATCGCCTGTCTCGCGGCTGGACTGGCCGGCTGCTCGTCCAATCCGATGATCGGCCCCCAAAGCTCGGCGGTCACGGTCTCACAATCGCTGCCGCCCCCGGACCAGACCGGGATGGCGCTTGACCTCAGCAACTATCGGATCGGCCCGCTCGATGTCATCCGCGTCGAGATATTCGGGGCCCCCGAGCTGACCCGCGAGGCGGAAGTCGACGCGGCCGGGAATTTCTCCGTGCCACTGGCCGGGCCTGTTCAGGCGGCCGGTAGAAGTCCCGCCGAGCTCAGCGACGCGATCGCCGAGAGATTGCGCGGCCGCTACCTCAAATCGCCCCAGGTCTCGGTCAACATCGTCAAGGCGCAGAGCAAGACCTTCACTGTCGACGGCGCCGTGCGCCAGCCTGGAAATTACGCGATTGTCGGCAAGATGACCCTGCAGCAGGCGATTGCGACCGCCCGGGGCGCCGACGAGGCCGCGAACCTCAACAACGTCGTGATCTTCCGGACCGTCAACAACCGCAAAGCCGCCGCTCTGTACAGCTTGAAGGCCATCCGTGCCGGTCAGCTCGAGGATCCGCAAATTTACGGCAATGACATTGTCGTGGTCGGGGAAAGCGCCGCGCGCAAGTTCCTCAGGGACTTCGGGAACATGTTCCCGGTCCTCGGCCAGTTCGTTCCGGTTTTGTAAGGACCAGCTGTCTTGAACGATTATTTGCCGCCACCGTCGCTGCCCGCATTGCCCCAATCGGGCGGCGAGCTGGCAATCCCGCACTATGACGCGACCGGTTTTGCCCCGCTCGAACAGGAGGAATCGACGCTCCGCCATTATTGGCGGATCCTCTACAAGCGACGCTATCTAGTCCTGGCGCTCACCGCCCTCGGCTTGGCGGCAGGAATCTTCATCTCGATGATGACCCGGCCGGAATATGCCGGCACCGTCATGGTCCAGGTCGCTCGCGAAGAAGCCAAGGTCCTCAACATCGAAGGTGTCGAGCAGGATGGCGGCGGTACGCGGTTCGATGCCGAATTCTACCAGACGCAATATGCCTTGTTGAAGAGTCGTTCGCTTTCGGAACTGGTCGTTCGCGATCTCGGATTGGCAGACAACCCTCTGTTCCTGGCTGATTTCGACGAAACCAAGGTCGACCAGGTTCGCGCTTTGCCCAGAGCCCAGCGTTTCGCGATGGCGACCAAGGCGGTCAACAAGAACACCATGGTGACGCCGATCCGCCTGTCGAGCATCATCAACGTCACCTATAACTCGCCCAATCCGCAGATGGCCGCGACGATTGCGAATGCGATCGCGCGGCATTTCGTCGAATCCAACCTGACCCGACGGTACGAGGCGGCCGCTTACGCGAGACAATTCCTCCAGACCCGGCTGAACCAGGTTCGGGCGAGGCTGGAGGAGTCGGAGCGCAAGGCGGTCCAATACGCCCAGCAGCAAGGGCTGATCAAAATCCGCACCGGCCAGGGTGAGGCTGCCTCCGAGCAATCGATCCTCGCCAACGACCTCGCCAGCCTGAGCGATCAGCTGGCCCTGGCTCGGGCGCAACGGGCGCAGGCGGAAGCCCAGTACCGGGCCGGCACCGGAGGCAATATCGCCGCTCAGTCCCTGGGCAACGTGACCCTGACGGACCTGCGCAGGGAGCGGGCCGAACTGCTCGGCCAGCTGAGCAAGCTCGAAAGCGACTTCGGGCCTGAATATCCAACCGTGGTCGCGCTTCGCTCGCAGATTTCAGAGCTGGAGCGCCAAATGGCTCGCGAGGAAGGCCGAGTCAGCTCGTCGGTCACCCAGGACCTGGGTGGCCGCTATCGTCAGGCCCTGGCAACCGAGCGGTCGATCCAAGCGCGGGTCGATGGCTTGAAGTCGCAGCTTCTGGGCGAGCAGGGCCGGTCGATCCAGTTCAACATCATCCAGCGCGACGTCGACACCAACCGCGCGCTCTATGACGCGCTGCTGCAGCGGTTCAAGGAAGTCGGGATTGCCGGCGGCATCGGGACCAACAACATCTCGATCGTCGACAAGGCGCTTCCGCCGGCTCGTCCATTCAAGCCCAATCTCCCGCTCAATCTCGCCGTTGGCTTGATACTCGGCTTGCTTTTGGGCGCCGCCGCCGCGGTCGTGCTCGAGAACATGGAAGACGCCGCGCTGCAGCCAGGCGACGTCCATCGCAAGCTTGGCGTACCCTTGCTTGGAGTAACGCCGAGGCAAACGGGCGAAGTCGATGTCCTCGCGACGCTCAGAGAGCCGAAGTCGCCGTTGGCGGAAGCCTATTTCTCGATCCTGACTTCGCTCCAGTTCTCGACACCGCATGGGACACCCAAATCCATTATGTTCACGAGTGCCCAGGCGCAGGAGGGCAAATCGACCAGCTCACTGGCGCTGGCCCTGAGCCTGGTGAGTGTCGGGGCAAGGGTCCTGCTGATCGATGCGGACATGAGGAACCCGTCGATCCACAAGATCTTCGGCAAGTCCCTAGGCGCCGGTCTCAGCAATCTCCTGACCGGCAACGGGCAGCTGACCGACCATATGCAGGACAGCAGCACGCCCAACCTGTCGATCCTCATGGCCGGGCAGATTCCGCCCAACCCTGCGGAGCTATTGTCCGCGGAGGCGATCGTCCGGCTGATCGACGAAGCGGCAAAGCGGTTCGACCACATTGTCGTCGACGGCCCGCCGGTGCTCGGCCTTGCCGATGCGCCGCTGCTGTCGCGAGCGGTCGAGGCGACGGTCCTCGTGGTGGAGGCGGGCCGGACTCCGACCACTCGAGCGCGGCACGCCATCGAGCGCTTGTTCGGGGTCCGGACACACGTCATCGGGGCGGTCCTGACCAAGTTCGATCTCAAGACCACCGGCTACGGCTACGGCTACGGCTATGGCTACGAGTATCAGTACGGCCGGACGGAAAATCGCGAGCCGGCGCTGGCCAACAAACTGGGCAAGCTGCTCTCGCGGTAGCTGGATTATCCCGTATCGATGAGCCGGCCGTTAGGGACGGCTCCGGTCTCCCCGCTCTCGCTAGTCTAACTCGTGGTAGCGCTTGTACCATTGGGTGAATCGCGGCACCCCCTCCCGGATGCTGGTTTTCGGCTCGAAACCGTGATCGTTCCGGATGGCGCTGATGTCGGCAAAGGTGTCCATGACATCGCCGGGCTGCATGGGCAGCACCTTCGTGTTCGCCTTTCGGCCGAGATTTTCCTCGAGGATCCCGATCAGCTCCATCAGCTCCTCGGAGCGGTGATTGCCGATATTGTACACGGCGTGCGGTGAGACGCTTCCGCCGGGCTTTTCCTGCTGGTCGTCGACCGGCGGCGAATCGAGGCAGGCGAGGACTCCTGCGACGACGTCGTCGATGTAGGTAAAATCGCGGCGCATGGCGCCGCCGTTGAACAAGTCCAGTGGTTCTCCGGACAGGATTGCCTTGGTGAACAGCCATACCGCCATGTCGGGACGGCCCCAGGGCCCATAAACGGTGAAAAAGCGAAGCCCCGTCATCGGCAGCCTGAATAGGCTGGAATAGCTTTCGCTCATCAGCTCGTCGGCCTTCTTGGTGGCGGCGTAGAGTGAAATGGGACGGTCGGTCCGATCCTCGACCCGAAACGGGAGGGAGGTGTTGGAACCGTACACCGAGGACGATGAAGCATAGACCAGATGCTTCAGTTCGCGATGGCGCGCGAGTTCCAATATGTTGAGATGTCCGACCCCATTCGATCGCACATAGGACGCCGGATTCACCAGTCCGTATCGAACCCCGACCTGAGCCCCCAGATGGACCAGTCTTTCAAAGTCGACGCCCTCGACGACCGAGGCCAGCTCCGCCGAATCGGCGAAATCGGCGCGAAGGAAAGTAAAGGCATTCCCGAACTCTTCTTCGAGGGCGGCGATACGAGCCTGTTTGAGGCCCGGATCGTAATAGGGGTTGAGATTGTCGACGCCGAGGATCTGCTCGCCCCTGGCCAGCAGCGCCTTCGATACGTGATAGCCGATGAATCCAGCAGCGCCGGTGACGAAAATGACCATGGAGTCTCCTAGCGGTCGGCCCAGGATCGTCCTGTTGCGTCGAGCGCGCTCAGGTCAACCCACCGCGTCGGATATCGCCGCTCGACTGGTCATGCGGAGCGAGACCGCCGCCGCCGATCGTCGGCTTAAATTCAAGCCACGGGCTGCGCGTCGTGATGTCCGGAAAACGCCTGAGCAGAGGGTCCGAAGGGATCGACGACGACGGCGGACTGGAGCCATGCGACCGCGGTGAAGGCCCCATGGCCGGTACCGAGCCCGGCCGCGACCTGAGCCAGATGACCGGCACCCGCTGCCGCCGAATGGTCGGGGGCGAGCTGATCGAGCAGAGCGTCGATGGGTCCGCCGGCCTCTCCGCCGGCGAGCGCGTCCAAGAGGACCTTGCTGACGAGTTGGTTTTGCTGACTACCCTCGGCGGTACCGGTCAAAGCCTGCAGTTGCTCGGCCGACGGCATGGCAACACCATCGGCGACCAGTGCCTGGGCGGACGGTTCGCCCGCGAACGGAACCTCGGTTCCCTGCGGCAAGGCGGCCGGCGGCGCCGCGTCGGCCCTCGCCAGTATGTCGGCGGCGGGCGCCAGGCTGGGCTCGTGGCCGGCGAAATTGCTCGATCCGGCGACGACAAGGTCGAGCGCTTCGCGGGTTTCGCCGGTCAGCGCCGCCTGGCTGTCGGAGCCGATCTCGAGAGCTGATGTGTCCAGCGTTCCGATTGCGAGGCTGGAAGCCGCGGACTCCGACAGCGACGGATCGCTTGAATCGGCGGGCGCCTTCGCCGCGGCAGGTAGCGCCGCCATGCCGGCAGCCGCGACCGCACCGGCCATCATCGTGGTCTGGGCCGCCGAGCGGGCGACGGTGAGTTCGCTCGCCGAGCCGCCCGACAAATAGCGGATGGTAACCGATGCCGACCCCGAAACATTGGCGATGGTCGACCAGTTGTCGCCGCCGCCGTTCGTGTCGACCTGAAGCTGGCCGCCGGCGACCTTCACATAGCCGCCCGCCACCAGGTCGGTGCCTGCGGCGACGGCCAGGATCTGGGTGATGTCGACAATCTCGCCACCGGCATAGTCGCCAATGATCGCGATATTGCCGGGGCCGCTCAGCGCCAGGCTAGAGAGGACGAAGACGTCGTTGCCGCCGCCTCCTACGAGATAGTCTGCGCCGCCGCCGCCAGTCAGGACGTTGGCTCCCTCGTTGCCGTAAAGGCTCTGGCCAAGCGCATTGCCGGTCAGGTTGATGGCAGCATTGCCCTCCGCCGCGGCCAAGGTCTCGACGCTGTCCCCTTCGCGCAAGGCGAAGTTCTGGGCGGCGATCACCAGGTCATCACCCTGGCCGGCGAGCTCGTTCACCCAGTCGAGCGAATCGACATGGTAATAAATGTCGTTACCCTGGCCGCCGGCGAGATGGTCGGCGCCGGCACCCCCGATCAGAACGTCGTTGCCGCCGAACCCGACCAGATGATCATTGCCCCCGCCGCCATTGAGCGTGTTGGCGCCCTGGCTGCCGTAGAGGCTCTGGCCAAATTCGTTGCCGGTGAGGTTAACCGGATCTAGACTGTCCTGGTTAAGGGCGACCAGAGTCTCGATCGCGGTCCCGTCGCGCAGGATGTAGCTGTCGGCAACGACGATCATGTCGTCGCCGCCGCCCACCAGCTCGATGACGATGTCGCTCTGGTCGGTATAGTAGCGGTCGTCGCCGCCGCCGCCGGCCATGTAATCGGCGCCGCCATGGCCGATCAAAGTGTTGGCTCCCTCGTTGCCGTAGAGGCTCTGGGCAAGCTCGTTGCCGGTCAGGTTGATGGCAGCATTGCCCTCCGCCGCGGCCATTGTCTCGACGCTTTCACCCTCGCGCAGGGCGAAGTTCTGGGCGGCGACCACCAGGTCGTCGCCCTGGCCGGCGAGCTCGTTCACCCAGTCGAGCGAATCGACGAGGTAATAGATGTCGTTGCCCTGGCCGCCAGCGAGATGGTCGGCGCCGGCACCGCCGATCAGGAGGTCGGCGCCGCCGAGCCCGACCAGGTGATCGTTGCCCCCGCCGCCGTTGAGCGTGTTGGCGCCCTGGCTGCCATAGAGGCTCTGGCCAAATTCGTTGCCGGTCAGGTTGACCGGAGTCAGGCTGTCCTGGTTGAGGGCGGCCAGAGTCTCGATCGCGGTCCCGTCGCGCAGGATGTAGCTGTCGGCAACCAGGATCAAGTCGTCGCCGCCGCCGACGAGCTCGACCACCAGGTCGCTCTGGTCGGTATAGTAGCGGTCGTCGCCGCCGCCGCCGGCCATGTAATCGGCGCCGCCCAGCCCGATCAACGTGTTGGCTCCGTCGTTGCCGTAGAGGCTCTGGCCAAATTCGTTGCCGGTCAGGTTGATCGGATCGGTCGCCGACCCGTTGACGGTGGAAAGGACTTCGACGGAAACCCCGCTAGCGAGCGCATAGCTGACACTGGCCAACACCCAGTCGTCACCCTGGCCGATGAGCTCCGTCACCACATCGCCCGCATCGTCGACAAAGTATTTGTCGTCGCCAGTGCCGCCGTTCATCACGTCGGCTCCGGCCCCGCCATTCAAAGTGTCGTTGCCGGCATTGCCGTTGAGCGTGTCGTTGCCGTCAAAGCCGTTCAGCGTGTCGTTGCCCGGGCCGCCGTTGAGCGTGTCATCGCCCGGCCCGCCATTGAGCGTCTGCCCAGTTGACAGCGTCAGCTGCACGCCGCCGCCCGAAGCGGCGCTGGCGGTCAGCGTTCCGGACAAAGCCGAACCGAAGGTGAGCGAGCCGCCGGTATAGGTCAGAGTGTTGCCGCTCATCGAGAAATTGAAGGTCGCCGCGTTGGCGTCGGTGATGACGATCTTGTCGCCCCCCGTGAACTCGGTGATCGTGTCGCCGTTCAGGCCCGACGCCGTGTCGCGGAAGCTGTCGTCGCCCGCGCCGCCGGCCAGAGTGTCGGCGCCAAGGCGGCCGGTGAGTGTGTCGTTGCCGTCGCCGCCCGACAGCGAATCAAAGCCGGCACCGCCGGTCAGAACGTCATTGCCGCCACCGCCACCAAAGCTGATGGGCGCGTCGCCGGCGGTCATGACGTCGTCGAAGGCAGTTCCCGAGATCGCCTCGATATTGACAAGAGTATCCACGCCGACGTTGGCGGCATCGCCCGATCCAGAGGAACGAACCTGACCGGTGGCAAGTCGCATATCGACCACGATGCCCGCCAATGCATCCGCATAAATGACCTGGTCGCCTTCAAAGGCTTGGTAAGACCCGCCCGTGCCGCCGTCATAATAATCGTTGCCGGGCGAACCGTAGATGATGTCTTCGTCCGCCTCCCCGTAGACGGTATCGTTACCCGGACCATCATGGATGATTTCGGGAAAGGTGAACCCGCCGGCTCCGGCATGAATGATGTCGTCTCCGTCGCCGCCGTAAAGAAAATCCCGACCATCGCCGCCATTCAACGTGTCGTTGCCGGCATTGCCGTAGAGCGTGTCCTCGCCGTCAAAGCCGTTCAGCGTGTCGTTGCCCGGGCCGCCGTTGAGCGTGTCATTGCCCGGGCCGCCATTGAGCGTCTGCCCAGTTGACAGCGTCAGCTGCACTCCGCCGCCCGAAGCGGCGCTGGCGGTCAGCGTTCCGGACAAAGCCGAACCGAAGGTGAGCGAGCCGCCGGTGTAGGTCAGAGTGTTGCCGCTCATCGAGAAATTGAAGGTCGCGGCGTTGGCGTCGGTGATGACGATCTTGTCGCTCCCCGTGAACTCGGTGATCGTGTCGCCGTTCAGGCCCGACGCCGTGTCGCGGAAGCTGTCGTCGCCCGCGCCGCCCGTGAGCGTGTCATTACCAGCGGCCCCGGTCAGGATGTCGTCGCCGCCGCCGCCGTTCAGCGTGTCGTTCCCACCCGAGCCATTGAGCTCGTTGGCGCCGCTGCTGCCGGTCAGAGTGTCGGCAAATGCACCGCCGGTGACGTTTTCGATGTTCAGAAGCTGGTCGATCCCGATCTGTGCATCCCAGTTGACGGTCGAAGAGGCGGTTCCGGCCTCGAGATTGACCGTGACCCCGGCAGCCGCATCGTCATAGAACACTCGATCAAAGCCTGCTCCGCCGTCCATCGAGTCCTGATCAAACCCGCCCCTTAGAATGTCGTTGCCGAGACCGCCGACGAGCGTGTCATTGCCGTCGCCGCCGTAGAGTTGGTCGTCGCCGTCGCCGCCATCGAGCATGTCAATTTCGATGCCGCCGTGCAGGACATCGTTGCCGATCCCGCCGTACAGATTGTCATTGCCGTCACCACCGTCGAGGCTGTCATTTCCGTCCTCGCCATAGAGCGAGTCGTACCCAGAAGCCCCGGTCAACGTGTCGTCGCCGCCTCCGCCATAGACCTTGTCGTCGCCGCCGTAGCCTTCCAGGACATTTGCCAGGCCGTTTCCGATCAAAGTGTCAGCGTGAGTTGATCCCCTCAGATTTTCGATCGAGGTCAGGGTATCAGTGCCCGATCCGCCCGTGTTTTGGGCGCCGCCAATTGCGAGACTCACCGTAATCCCCGACAGGTCATTGGAGTACCAGACCGTGTCGTTCCCGGCGCCCCCGTCCATTGTGTCGTTGCCGCCATTGCCCTGGAGCATATTATTCGCCGCGTTGCCGATCAGCGTGTCGTTGCCGCTGCCGCCAACTGCGTTTTCGATGATGACGCCTCGCGCAATGCTGAGATTGCCGACGCCGTTCGCCACGTTCGAGAAGGTCTCCGGATTGAGGTTGATCAGCTGGTTCGTGCCGAAGTTGGAATATTCGATCCAGTCATTCCCTCCGGAGTCGAAGATGGTCAGGGCAACATTGGGATAGTTATTCACATTATAGATGCCGTCGCCGTACGTCCCGTAGGTCGTGTCCCCCACCCGCGTGGTGGTCGAGAGACCGTACAGCGTGGACATCGCAAGGATGTCCGCCATCATCGGAGTCGCGGCAAAATTGTGGGTGAATCCCTGCCCGGCGAAGTAGGTGTTCTCCGTCTGGCTGAAATAGGACATGACGCTGGTCGCCCAGGCATCGTTCTGGAACAGCGCGTCGTACGGGTATGTCGCGTCGCCGTTGTAATTGCCGGCGTGGCCAAGGCCGAGCGCGTGGCCGATCTCATGGACGTAGGTCTGGAACGAGTAGCTGTTCAGGCTTGTGCCGTTACTCGTCAGCCACTGGGTCGAGACGTTGACGTGGGACGAGGTGATGATGCCTGCTGACCAACTGCTGTTGGAGAAAGCTCCGGCCTCGTTGTCGTCGAACGTCATCTGGCCGCCCGAGGTCACTTCGACAAACTGGACGCCGATGACGTCGCTCCACGTCTTTAGAGCCTCGCGCGCGAGATTCTGCCCAGCGGCCGTCAGCGCGGTGAGATTGACGGTGATCGAGCCGCCCTGGGTGACGTTGAAACGGTGGTCGTCTCCGCCCCAATAGCCCTCGACCAGCTGATTGGCGATCTGGTCCATGGTCGCCAGCGGGGGCGGCGTGTAGACGCTGACCGACACCGTATAGTTGCCGGTATAGCCTTCGTTCCAGGCGCCGACGTCGATGTAATATGTGCCGGTGTAAGACGCTGTGAACGACACCTGGGAATCGCGGTTGGTGCCCGAAGTGATGTCGTCGTTTTCAAACAGCAAATTGCCGCCGGCGTCGCGAATACGAAGATAGGGGTCTTCGAGCGTCGTGCCGTCGACGAAGACGGTGATCGACTGGCCGGCCGTCAGGGTGATTCGGAACCAGTCATGATCGCCGAGTATCTCGAGCGTGCCGCTGACCGTGCCGCCAACCGAGATTGACGACGTCGTACTGCTGTTACCTGGAACGTCCGGCAATTTTCCACTCCCCACCCCGAAGGCTGGCTAACCCGATCCCCGTTGTCCTTGGGTCGGGAAAGTCAGCCCAAGCTCTGACAAGCCGCAGTTAACGTTGCGCCAATTGATCGGCGAGCGCCGCGGCGAAGCGCTCGAACGAGTTACCCGTAAGGTCGCGGTCCATGGACGCGAAATTGTGCTCCGGCAGCCTTTGCCCCTCGCTCGTGACGGTCGCGGCGAGCCGCGACGAGGACAGCACCTTGACGTCGACCGTAAACTCGACGCCCGGCGCCCTTGCCGCGGCGGCGCGCTGGATCGCCGTGCACAGGGCTGCGGCCCCGCCCGATTCGGCGGGCAGTTTGTCCCCATCCACGACCCGGCAAGCGGGTCTTTGGATGCTCGGTGATTCCATAGCGCACGCGCCCCCGGCCAAGGATGCGACCACCACGATCAGTACCGATTCTGGAATGATCCGCCACATCCGCTGCATTCAGCAATCCTAAGATGAGCTATCGTCAACATCAATTAATTTTCAGTGATTTAGTTTGACCAACTTGGCGGAAGCTTCCTCGACTCTGAGTGCAAGCGCGACGTTCATCGCCTGATAGGCGGTTTTTTGCGCAAGGCCCGGTGCGGATGCGCTTCATGCCGCGCCTGGCTCGAGCCGTGAGTCAGGCCTTCCAGAGCTGCGGATAGGCGCGCTTGAGCTTGGCGAGCTTGGGGCGATCGTGGACGACGATGTACGGATGGTACGGGTTGCGGCGCATGAAGTCCTGGTGGCTCGCCTCGGCCGGGTAGAAAGCGCCAGCTTCGATCCGGGTGGCGATCGGCTTTGAATAGAGGCGCGACGAGCGCAGCTGGACGAGGAAGCGCTCCGCGAGCTGCTTCTGCGCCGCGCTCTGCGGGAAGATCGCCGAGCGGTAGCTGGGGCCGACGTCGGGGCCCTGGCGGTTCATCTGGGTCGGGTCGTGAGCGACGGTCGTGTAGATCTTGAGCAATTGCGCGTAACTGATCTGCTTGGGGTCATAGGTGATCCGGATCGCCTCGGCGTGCCGGGTGCGCTCGCTGCTGACCGCCGCATAATTGGCGTCGCGAGCGCTGCCGCCGGCATAGCCCGAGACGACGTTTCGCACGCCCTTCACATGCTCGAACACCGCTTCCATGCCCCAGAAGCAGCCGCCGGCGAGGACCGCCCGCTCGAGGCGTTGCGGAGCGGCCTGCGCGGTCCCGGCGAGCAGGCAGAGCAATGCCAGGGCGGCTGCGCGGCTGATTTTTCGGGTCATTTCAATTCCATTCGATGGGCTGCTTTCGCGGCGGCATAGTGTTTAACACATTGCTGGGTGCTGACGAGAAACCGGGAACGGCCCGTCGCCCTCCGCGGTTGAGGTGCTGTCCATGACAAGCGGAGCAGCGACATGCCAGCCAAGTCCAAAGCACAGCAGAAGGCCGCTGGAGCGGCCCTGTCCGCAAAGCGCGGCGACACCCCGAAGAGCAAGCTCAAGGGCGCGTCGAAGCAGATGGCGGAGTCGATGAGCGAAAAGGAGCTCGACAAGATGGCGTCGACCAAGCGCAAGGGGAAACCCGAGCGCGTCGGCAAGAAGAAGTAGCCGCCGGGCCCTAGCGCCAGCCGCGCGCCTTGGCCGCTCGCTCCTGCTCGGCGTCGAACGGTTCGCCGGCGATCGCCGAGTCGATCAGGACGGCGAGGTTCGGATCGGGGCCGGCGGCCATGCGGTAATCGCCGCCTTGGCCTTCGGGCGCCGCGAACAGCCCGCGCAGCCGCCAGTCGCTGCCGTCGCGGCACGCAAATCCGCTCGAGCGCTGGTCGCTGAAGCTTCGACAGATTGTTCCGGCCTGGTCGCGGAATGTGAGGCCGATGCGCACGGAGCCCGCCTCGCCCGCGCTCGCCAGCTGCCGCTCGAGCGAGTCGTCGAGCGCTGCGGCCGCGTACATCTTGCCGCCGCGGATCTCGACCGGCGAAGCGCCGCGCTCGCCGTCGAGCATCGTCCCGAGACCGATGCCGAGCGCCAGAGTCGCGGCGATCGCCGCCCACTGCGGCACCGGGAGCCAGGAGCCGCGCCCGTTGCGCGCCCGACTGCGCGCGCCGAAATCGACGATCTCGGCGCCCGATGGCCTGGCCGCCTGCGCCAGCCGGTCCGGCACCGGCTCGCCGGCGACCGTGTCGAACGCTTCGCGCACCCGCGTTTCGAACGCTCGATGCTGCTCGGCCATGCGCGCAAGCCGCGGATCGGCTGCGACCTCGGCCTCCACCTCGGCCGCTTCGGCCGAGTCGAGCTCGCCGTCGAGCCAGGCGAAGAATTTGCTGTCGTCAATTGCCATCGTCACTCACCCATCAGTCGCAGCAGCGCGGTGCGGCCGCGCACCAGCCGGCTCGACACCGTGCCAATCGGCAGGTCGAGCAGTTCGGCCGCTTCGCGATATCCAAAGCCCTCGATCAGGATCAGCGCGACGACCTCGCGCTGCTCGCCGGGGAGCCGATCCATCGCGGCCATCGCCCGGTGCAGATCGATCGCCGCCTCGATCTCGTCGCGCGGGTCGTGGCCCAATGTCTCGGACTCCTGGGCCGGAGCTTCCACTCGGTCCTGGCGGTTGCGCGAGCGGACCGTGTCGATCCACAGGTTGCGCATGATCTTGTAGAGCCAGCTGTCGAGCCGCGTCCCCGGCTGCCACTGCGCTCTGGCGCGCAGCGCTCGCTCGATCGTCATCTGGGTCAGGTCGTCGGCGTCCGACGGGCTCCGGCTGAGTCCGTGCGCAAAGCGCCGCAACCGCGGAAGCAGCGCGACAAGCTCGTCCTCGAACGATTGTGATAGGCTCATTCGTCCCCATGTGGATGAAACGACGCCTCGGCACCGTTTCATCCCAAGAGGCATTAGAAATGGGTCCGTCGATGTCCAGCTTTGTTCGCCGTGCCGTCATTGCCGTGTCAGCCGTGGCGCTGGTCGCCGGGAGCGCGCCTGCGCAGCTGCTCCCGACGCTCGGTTTGCCCCAGGTCAGTGTCCCGGTCCCCAATGTGCCGGTGGCCGGCCCCGTCGCGCAGGAAGTCCTCGGCACCCGCGAGGCGCGCCAGGCGATCAGTCCGACGCTCGACGCGGTACGCGGCCTGCCGGACGGGATCGCCGAATCCGGCGAGGCGACCCTTCTCCAGCTGCGCCGGTTGCGCCTGCAGCAGCTGATCCGCGACTATCCGCGGCAATTGGAAAGCGACGGCGGCGGGCAGCCCGTGACGCGCGGCCGACTGATCGCCATCGATCCGGATCCCGGCTCGCTGCAGCTCGCCGCGAGCGCAGGCTTCTTCCCGCTGACCGAGGAACGCCATTCCGAGCTTGGAGTTCGAGTCGTCCACTTGCGGGTACCGCGCGGCCTGGGCACCCGCGAAGCGCTTCGGCGGCTGCGGACCGTGGCGCCGCGGCTCGAAGCCGATTTCGATCATGTGTTCGAACCGGCGGGCGGCAACCTGCTGCCGGTCGCCGCGGCGCTCGCGGCGCAGGGCTCGGCGAGCGGGCCCACGATCGGCATGATCGACGGCGGAGTCGCCTCGCACCCATCGCTGGCCAGCGCATCGATCGAGCAGAACGGCTTTTCGGGCGCGCCGCAGCCGACCGGCCACGGCACCGCCGTCGCGTCGCTGCTGGTCGGCAGTCACGGCCCGTTCCGCGGCGCGGCGCGCGGTTCGTCGCTGCTGGTCGCCGACGTTTACGGCGGCAGCCGCGCCGCCGGTTCGGCGACGACGGTGGTTCGGGCGCTCGCCTGGCTCGCCAGCAGGCGGCCCGGAGTCATCAAC
>NZ_JACCSU010000056.1 GCF_013812825.1 Sphingomonas sp.
GAGCTGGATGCGACTTAGCGGCTAGCCCCTGACTGTTCAAGGCTGAAGGGCCGAGTCTTCAAGTTGGAGTTGCGCGGCTGGCAGGAGTGGAGGGACTCGAACCCACGACCCTCGGTTTTGGAGACCGATGCTCTACCAACTGAGCTACACTCCTAGAGCCGGTGGCGAGGTAGCGGTGAGGGCAGCGGGGTGCAAGAGGCCGTCACGCGAGTGAATCGCGTGACGTCGGTCCTGTCGCTTCGCGCAGGCCGTCCGGCCTTCGCCGTCTCTTGCACAGCGAAGGCTCGCTTCGCGACCGCTTCACTGCGCTCGGCGGCTTAGGCGTGGCAGGAGTGGAGGGACTCGAACCCACGACCCTCGGTTTTGGAGACCGATGCTCTACCAACTGAGCTACACTCCTACAGGGCTGGCGAAGTAGCCACGGCCACTCCCGACCGCAACCCTGAAGCCCCAAACCCTGTCCCTTGAAGACTCGGGCGCGCGGCGCTAAGTGGTCGTCGGCTCCGCCGCCCAGCATGGGCTCGCGGAGCGTTTTTCTATCGGCAGAAGGCGCACGGCATTGGCGAAAGTGAACCCCGGCGAATTCATGCGGCAGGTCCGCGCCGAGACCGCCAAGGTGGTCTGGCCGACCCGCAAGGAAACCGTGACCACCGCGATCATGGTCCTGATCATGACGGCGCTGCTCGCCGTCTTCTTCTTCGGCGTCGACAGCGTGTTCAGCGCGATCGTCAAGTTCCTCATCGGCACCCTCTCCTAGGAATACCGCTCAAATGTCCCGCTGGTACATCATCCACGCCTACTCGGGCTTCGAGAACAAGGTCCGCGATTCGATCATGTCCGAGGCCAAGCGCCTGGGCCTCACGAGCCTCGTCGAAGAGGTCGAGGTGCCGACCGAGAAGGTGACTGAGATCCGCCGCGGCAAGAAGGTCACCAGCGACAAGAAATTCTTCCCCGGCTACGTGCTCGCCAAGCTGGCGATGAACGACGACGTCTACCACCTGGTCAAGAACACCCCCAAGGTGACCGGCTTCCTCGGCCCCAATGGCAAGCCGCAGCCGATCACCGAGGCCGAGGCCGCGCGCATCCTCAACACCAAGGACGAAGCGGCCGCGGCGGCCCCCAAGCAAAAGATCAGCGTCGACTACGAGATCGGGGATTCGGTCAAGGTGCTCGATGGGCCGTTCGCGAGCTTCAACGGGCTGGTCGAGGAGCTCGATTTCGACCGCAGCCGCGTAAAAGTTTCAGTCTCGATCTTTGGCCGAGCCACTCCAGTGGAACTGGAGTTCGAACAAGTCGAGCGGGTTAAGTAAGCTTCCCATTAGGGCATCCTCGCTAACTTTTTGAAATCGCGTGGAACTCTCGCGGCGCCGCGGCGCTGTTGCTGCTCGACCCGAAACCAGGAGCTTCCATGACCGAGACCCGCCGCGCGACCCTGCACCGGATGGTGCTGCCCGACCACACCTGCCCCTACGGAGTGCGCGCCAAGCAGCTGCTCGAGGAGGCCGGCTTCGAGGTCGACGACCAGATCCTCAAGACTCGCGAGGAGGTCGACGCGTTCATGGCCGAGCACGACGTCGGCACGACTCCGCAGGTGTTCATCGACGGCCAGCGGATCGGCGGCAGCGAGGAGCTCGAGCGCTACCTGGCCGAGGAAGACGCCGACGCCTGACGACCGCGCAGCCTGGCATCCAGGCTCCACGGCCCGGGACCGGCGAACACGAAGTACAGGAAGACGAAGCAGTAGAGGATCGCCGCGTCGCCGGCGTTGTTGATCGGCCAGAACGACTGCGTCGCGTGGGCCATCCAGTAGGCGACCGCCATCGTCCCCGAGGCGACGAAGGCCGCGGGCCGGGTGAACAGTCCGAGCGCGATCAGCGAGCCGGCGGCGACCTCGACGATGCCGGCGTAGTGGCCGGGATGCGACAGCTCCCAGCCCGTTCCGGCCGTCTGGCCCGGCGGGAAGGACAGGAACTTCTGAGTGCCGTGGGCGAGGAACAGGAGCGCGGTCATGATTCGAAGGATGCTGAGCATCAGCGGAGCGTAGCGGTCGAGGCGGTTCATTCGCGCATCTCCCCTTTGACGAAAGGCCTACTAGCCAATTTCGGCCGCCGCTGCTAATGGCGCCGCCTTCCAGCACAAAACTGGAGAATGGGTCCCCGTCAAAGTACCACTTTGATGGGAATTCTTGCGGGAGGCGATCCCTGGAGCGCCGCTTGGACCGCTAAACTTGAGACAGCTTGCCGGCCCCGGACTGGATCCGGGGGACTGCAAGCCAACAACAGAGTGAGAGACAATGGCCAAGAAGATTACCGGCTACATCAAGCTGCAGGTGCCCGCGGGCATCGCCAATCCGTCGCCGCCGATCGGCCCCGCACTGGGCCAGCGCGGAGTCAACATCATGGAGTTCTGCAAGGCGTTCAACGCCGCCACGCAGGAGCTCGAGAAAGGCGCTCCGATCCCGACGGTAATCACCGTCTTTGCGGACCGCAGCTTCTCCTTCACCACCAAGACTCCGCCGGCGAGCTTCCTCCTCAAGAAGGCGGCCCGGATCAAGTCGGGCTCCAAGGAGCCGGGCAAGGAGAGCGCCGGCACCATCCGCCGCTCGCAGCTCGCCCAGATCGCCGAAGCGAAGATGAAGGACCTGAACGCCAACGACATCGACGCGGCGACCCGCATCATCGAAGGCAGCGCCCGAGCAATGGGCCTCCAGGTCGTGGAGGGCTAAGGACATGGCAAAGCTCAGCAAGCGGCAAAAAGCGCTGACCGAGATCGACCGCAACAGGCATTACGGGGTCGACGAGGCGATCGGGATCGTCAAGGCCAACGCCACCGCCAAGTTCGACGAGACGGTCGAGATCGCCTTGAACCTGGGTGTCGACCCGCGTCACGCCGACCAGATGGTCCGCGGCGTCGTGTCGCTTCCCAAGGGCACCGGCAAGGACGTCCGGGTCGCCGTGTTCGCGCGCGGCGACAAGGCCGAGGAAGCCAAGAAGGCGGGCGCCGAAGTGGTCGGCGCCGAGGACCTGATGGAGCAGATCCAGGGCGGCCAGATCGATTTCGAACGGGTGATCGCAACTCCCGACATGATGGGCATCGTCGGCCGGCTCGGCAAAGTGCTCGGCCCCAAGGGGCTGATGCCCAACCCCAAGCTCGGCACCGTCACTCCCAACGTCAGCGAGGCGATCAAGGCGGCCAAGGGCGGCCAGGTCGAGTTCCGGGTCGAGAAGGCCGGGATCATCCACGGCCGGATCGGCAAGGCGAGCTTCCCGGAGGCGGATCTCAAGGCCAATTTCGACGCGTTCGTCGACGCGATCGTCAAGGCTCGGCCGACCGGAGCCAAGGGAAAGTTCATCAAGAAAGTCGCGGTCAGCTCGAGCATGGGCCCGGGCGTGAAGATCGATGTCGAGGCGGTCAGCGGCTGACCTTACCCCTCCCCTTGCCAGCGGCGGGGGGAGCGGCCCTGCACGGGCCGCAGCGGGAACAGCCGTTTTGCTATTTCGCGCCGCAGCCCCTACATAGGTAGCGCTACTAGTCGCAAATTGACGGTCATTGGCGCTTTGCGGCTCCTCTTTCCTTCTCTCTCGCTGCTCCTAGCAATGGGCCCCCGATCGTCGGTGCGCTCCTCAGAAGGAAATCTCATAATGACCACCGGAACCGTAAAGTTCTTCAACGCCGAAAAAGGCTTCGGCTTCATCCAGCCGGACGACGGCGGCAGCGATGCCTATGTGCATATCAGCGCCGTCGAGGCCGCCGGATTGCGCACCCTCGATCGCGAGCAGCGCGTCAGCTACGAGCTGCAGCAGGACAACCGCGGCCGCAACAGCGCCGTCAACATCCAGGCCGAATAGCCGCCGTTGAAAGCTTCCCCCGATCGCTCGGGGGAAGCTTTTTTTTTGCGCCGCCTGGGCATCCCGGGCCGTGGTTTTTCCGTCTTTGCGATTAGGTCGCCCAACGTTCCTGTGATAGGACCGCGCATCAAGCGCGAAGATGCCAAGCATCGCCTGACTGAGAGACTAAACGCGCTCCCGCTTGTCTGCAGGAGACTCAAGTTGAACCTCAATCATCCCTTATCCGGCCTCGGGGTCGCGCGATGAGCCGCGTCGTCAACCTTTCGATGGCCGAGGCCGACGTTCGCGAGCAATGCCGCAAGAGCGCGATCGGGGTCTCGTCACTGGAAGTGCTGCAGTCGGGCGGAGTCCGGCTGGTCACCTCGAGCGTCGACGGGGCCGAGAAAATCCGCAAGAAACTGAAGTCGAAGATCGTCCGCGGCGACGTCGAGCGGACGCCGGCGATGCCCAGGACCTGGCCTTGGTAGGCGCCGCTTAAGTTGGCGCAGGACCAGGACGACGAGACGATGGAACTGCGCCGAAGCTGGCACGAATGGGAAGTCGACGGCCGCGATCGGCGAGTCGTCCTCGTCGTCGAGACCGGTCTCGAGATGCGGCCCGGTCATGACGGTTTCGATTCCGACGCGCTCGACAAGTTGATTTCGGACGTGACGGCCGAAATGCGCGCGAGCCCGAGCCCGATCGACCGGGTTCGAATCGTGCCCCAACTGGACTAAGGCCCGATGGGCAACGCACCGACACCCAATCCATGCAAGCCGGAGAAACGAGCACCATGACGACCCACGCGCAATTCTATTTGACCCGCGCCGCCGTGGCGCGCGAGCTCGCGCAAGGCTCGCAGCTCGATAACGTCCGCGAGAGCCATCTCCGCGCCGCCGAGGCGTGGGACGGGTTCGCCGCCCGGGCGATGAAAGCCGACTCGATGCGGGCCCAGGAACTGAAGCGCAAAGCCGCCGACGCCGACGCCGACGCCGAGGGACAGGTCCCTACCGCTGTCCCGCTCGAGACCCGGCTCCAGAGCTAGACTCGGGCAACGGAGGAAAGTCCCGAGGCCTCGGTGTTTCCAACGCCTCTCAGACTCGGAAAATTCAAGGCAAATCAATCACTTAGCCCGATTCCTTGCTTCCCCTATCTTATCTTGTGTCATTCCACTGTGAACTATGTTAAGGGTGGGTATCGCTGGACGGATCAGCCCGGGCTCCAGCGGCTGAGAGTTCGGTAAGCTCCCGCCCTTGAATTTGCGGGACGACCCCAGTGCCCAACAATCCGCTTCAGCTGCTTCTGGACAATCTGGAACTGCGCTCCCCCTTGCCGAAGAGCGATCGCGAAGCGATCCTCGCGCTCCCTTATACGCTCAAATCGCTTGCGCCCGGCAGCTACGCGGTCCGCGAAGGCGAGCCGCCGAGCGGCTGCGGAGTGCTGGTTTCAGGCTTCGCCTACCGGCAGAAGCTGACTGGCGACGGGGGCCGGCAAATCCTGTCGATCCACATTCCCGGCGAAGCGCTGGATTTCCAGAACATCTTTCTCAATGTCGCCGACCATAGCGTGCAGATGCTCACCCGCGGGCATCTGGCAGTCATCCCAAGGGCCGACATCCAGAAGGTCGCCCAGCACAGCGCCGCGATCGCTCATGCGGTCCTGGTCAGCACGCTGGTCGAAGCGTCGATCTTCCGCGAATGGATCCTGAACGTCGGCCGGCGGGACGCCAAGAGCCGCCTGGCGCACGTGCTGTGCGAGCTTGCGGTCCGTCTCGACACCAATGGGCTGGCCGAGGACATGGGCTACCATCTGCCGATGACCCAGGCCGAACTGGCCGATGCTCTGGGCTTGACTCCGGTGCATTTGAACCGGGTGATCCGCTCGCTCGAAGCGGACGGGCTGATCAACCGAAGCAAGCGCGAACTCAGCTTCCCGGACTGGGAGCGGATGCGCGACATGGCCGATTTCAACGACCGCTATCTCCACCTCACCGTCCAGGAATCGGCTCGGCAGGTTGCGGTCCGCTAGGCGCTCAGCTTGCGTTGGACCTCCG
The DNA here is from genome assembly GCF_013812825.1 of Sphingomonas sp. Taxonomy (GTDB): domain Bacteria; phylum Pseudomonadota; class Alphaproteobacteria; order Sphingomonadales; family Sphingomonadaceae; genus Sphingomicrobium. Next base: position 5,881 of record NZ_JACCSU010000056.1, read on the forward strand.
GGATCGGCCGACGATGAAGATATTGGGGCTCGAAATGGGCGATTTCGCTCAGCTTCGACCAATTCTTGACGGTCAGCGGGAAACCGCTATAGGCGCGCCTTCGCATGCGGCTTACCAGCCGCAGGCAACCGTCCGAGACAGCTGCCGCCCTTGCTTTCCAGCAAGGGCTTAATTCGCAGCCTAGACGGGGCAGGATTCAGTTGGCGGCCAAGAGCGCGGCCAGCGTGCGTTGCAAGCCCTTTTACGCCAAAGGGGCAGCGCCGGCGATCCAACCCCACCGGACAAGTCTGCTCGAAGCGGCAACGCTGCGAGCCTGGTTCAACTCGTTTCGAAGCACCGCTTCGATCGAACAATGGAGTTGGCATGGATCGTTCGCAAAAAGCGGATGTGGTCGACGAGCTGAAGCGGGTCTTTGCGGAGACCAGCGTGGTGGTCGTCACCCGCAACCTGGGCCTGACCGTCGCGCAGTCCACGGACCTGCGGCTCAAGATGCGCGACGCCGGGGCCCAGTTCAAAGTCACCAAGAACCGGCTTGCGTTGATCGCTCTCGACGGCTCGCGTTACCAGCCGATCGGCGACCTGCTGACCGGCCCGACCGCGCTCGCGACCTCCGGCGACCCGGTGGCGGCGGCCAAGGTTGCCGTCGACTTCGCCAAGACCACCGACCGGTTCGAAATCGTCGGCGGGGCGATGGGCGACACGGTGCTCGACGTCGACGGCATCAGGGCGCTGGCCGCGCTGCCGTCGCTCGACGAGCTTCGAGCCACGATCGTCGGCCTCGTCCAGGCGCCGGCGACCAAGATCGCTCGCACGGTCAGCGAGCCCGGCGCGCAGCTGGCGCGGATCTTCTCGGCCTATGCGGCGAAGGAAGCCGCTTAAGTTTTCCGACTGAGTTTTCAACGCAACGGCAACATGGGGCGCGGCCCCGCACAGGAGTGAGATGAATGGCTGACATCAACAAGCTGGTCGACCAGCTATCCGAATTGACCGTCCTCGAGGCTGCGGAGCTTGCAAAAGCGCTCGAGGAGAAATGGGGCGTTTCGGCCGCGGCTGCGGTCGCCGCCGCTGCTCCCGCCGCAGCGGCCGCCGCTCCGGCCGAGGAAGAGAAGACCGAGTTCGACGTCATCCTGACCGGCGACGGCGGCAAGAAGATCAACGTCATCAAGGAGGTCCGAGCGATCACCCAGCTCGGCCTAGGCGAAGCCAAGGCGCTGGTCGAAGGCGCGCCCAAGCCGATCAAGGAAGGCGTCAACAAGGAAGAGGCCGAGAAGATCAAGAAGCAGATCGAGGAGGCCGGCGGCACCGTCGAGCTGCGCTGATCGCAGCCGCAGTTCGGTACAGGAAGGGCGGCTCGATCGGGCCGCCCTTTCATTGCGCGCTCGGGCGGAATGCTTGATTCCGGCGTGCAAGACGGCGATTTAGGATCCAAAGCGAGCTTTAGATCATGCGCCTGACCCAACCGTTCGTGAAGCTTCCGATCCGCTTCGACGCGGACGCGCTCGCGGCTGAGGTGAACGCGCTTCCAGCCTCGTCCTGGGTACCGCACGCGACCGGCTTTCCGGGTAACGAAGCCGTGCGGCTCGTCACTCCGGGCGGGCAGCCGACCGACGCGTTCGAAGGCCCGATGAAGCCGACCGCGAACCTGGCCCGCTGCCCATACATCATGGAGGCGATGGCCGAGCTTGGCGGGGTATGGGGCCGAAGCCGGCTAATGGGTCTGGGAGTCGGCGCCGAAGTGCCGGAGCACGTCGATTCCCACTATCACTGGCGCACCCACCTGCGGATCCACGTGCCGGTGATCACCAATCCGGCGGTCGAGTTCACCTGCGGCGGCGAGACGGTCCACATGGCCGCCGGCGAGACCTGGGTGTTCGACAGCTTCCGCTGGCACGAAGTCCACAACCGCGGCCAGGAGCGCCGCGTTCACCTGGTGCTCGACACGGTGGTGACCGAGCGGCTGTGGGACCTGATCGACGCCGCCCAGAACGGCACGCCCGCAGCCGCCAGGCTGCTCCAGCCCGGCGAGCGCCGCGCCGACCCGCTGATGTTCGAGCAGCATAATGCTCCCAAGGTGATGTCGCCGTGGGAGATCCGCGGTCATATCGCGTTCCTCGCCGGCGAGGCCCAGCCGCACCCGGCGCTCGAGCAAGTGATGAAGCGGCTCGACAAGTTCGCTGACGCATGGGCATCGCTGTGGGCGCAATTCGCGGATTCGGAGCAGGGGCGAGCCGGCTACATCGACCTCGCGAGGCGCAGCCGACGCGACATCCAGGCGCTCGGCGCGGACCAAGTGCTGCTGAAGAACGAGCTGGACCTCGCGTTCGTCCTCGACCAGCTGGTGTTCATCATGGCCGTAGCGGCCCCGGCCACTCCGCCGCTTCGAGCCGCCGGCGGACAGCGCCTGGCGTCGTGACCCGCCCGGCGGGGCCGGCCGCTTCGACTTCGTCCTTTCGCGACCAGTTCGACCGTCCGGTCTTCATTGTCAGCACCCCGCGGTCCGGATCGACCCTGCTGTTCGAGACCCTCGCGCAGGCGCCGGGCCTGCATACCGTCGGCGGCGAAAGCCACTGGCTGATCGAGGACATTACCGCCTTTTCGCCGGCCGCGCGCGGCTGGGGATCGAACCGGCTGACCGCGGCCGACGCGACTCCGGAGCCGGTCGAGCAGCTCGCCCAGGCTTTCTACACCGAGCTGCGCGATCGCGACGGAGTGCGGGCCGAAGGCCGCGTCCGGATGCTCGAGAAGACGCCCAAGAACGCGCTCCGAGTGCCGTTCTTCGACGCCGCCTGGCCGGACGCCTTGTTCGTCTATCTCTACCGCGACGTCCGCGAGACCCTGTCGAGCATGATCGAGGCGTGGCTGTCGGGAGCCTTTCGAACCTATCCGCGGCTGCCCGGCTGGACCGGCCATCCCTGGTCGCTGCTGCTGGTTCCGGGTTGGCAACGCCTGATCGGCCGGCCGCTGCCCGAAGTGGTCGCCGAGCAATGGGCGATCACCAGCGAGACTCTGCTCGGCGATCTCGCCGCCCTCCCCCGCGAGCGGTTGCGCGCCGTAGACTATGGCGAGTTCCTCGCCTCGCCGCAGCCCATCGCCGACGCGCTCGCCCAATCGCTCGACCTGAAGTGGGACCGGCGGCTCGGGCCGCTGCCCCTGTCTAAGACCACCGTTTCGAAGCCAAGGGCCGGCAAATGGCGCTCCATCGAGCCGGTCATCGAGGCGGTTCTGCCGATCGTCGAGAAGGCCGATTCAAGGGCGCGCGCCTTCGTCGAGGAGCTGACATCGCCCGCCACCTAGGCCGACCGAGCGATTTTCCCCTTTTCAAACGCTCTCGAAGCATTATATCGGCTCCATCCACAAAATAACGGCTCCGCCGCACGGTGACGTGCGTCCGGAGCTTTTCCTGCCCTCCCCGGGACAGGACCCGAACGGCGCACGGGTCAAACGCATTGGGGAGGAGCAAGCGGGAAGAGCGCTCTGACATCAAGGTTCCTGCCAAGGCAGGGGCACAATCGGCGGAGCGCTCCCTTGTGTGCGCTCCCCGCAGCGCAGGGAATATCATGGCGACCAAAGCGATCGACGCACCGGCCCGCAGCACCAGCCGCGGCTCCGCATCCTCACGGCGAATCCGCAAGATCTTCGGCAACATCCACGAAATCTCGGAAATGCCGAACCTCATCGAGGTTCAGCGCGAAAGCTACGAGCAGTTCCTTCGCTCCGAGCCCTCGATCGGCTATGTCTCGGGGCTCGAGAAGACCCTCCGCTCGGTGTTCCCGATCCAGGATTTCGCCGGCACCGCCCATCTCGATTTCGACCGCTACGAGCTCGAGGACCCCAAATACGACACCGACGAGTGCCGTCAGCGCGGGCTGACCTATGCCGCGCCGATGCGCGTGACGCTGCGCCTGACCAGCTTCGAGATCGATCCCGATACCGAGGCCAAGTCGGTCATCGATATCAAGGAGCAGGACGTCTACATGGGCGACATGCCGCTCATGACCATGAACGGCACCTTCATCATCAACGGCACCGAGCGGGTGATCGTCAGCCAGATGCACCGCTCGCCGGGCGTGCTGTTCGACCACGACCGCGGCAAAACCCACGCCTCGGGCAAATATCTCTTCGCCGCCCGAGTCATCCCCTATCGCGGCAGCTGGCTCGATTTCGAGTTCGACGCCAAGGACATCGTCAACGTCCGGATCGACCGCAAACGCAAGCTGCCGGTCACCGCCTTGCTGCACGCGCTCGGCCTGTCGAGCGAGGAAATCCTCGCCGAATTCTACAGCAACGTCAGCTACGTGCGCGGGCCGAACGGCTGGCAGATCCCGTTCAACACCGAGCAATGGCGCGGCCAGAAGCCGATGTACGACGTGATCAACGCCGACACCGGCGAGGTCATGTTCAAGTCGGGCGAGAAGATCACTCCGCGCAAGGCGAACCAGGCGGCCAAGGACGGCCTGAAGAACCTGCTGATCCCGACCGAGGAGATTTTCGGCCGCTATTCCGCGTTCGACCTGATCAACGAGAAGACCGGCGAGATCTACATCGAGGCGGCCGACGAGGTGACCGCCGAGAATCTCGCCAAGCTCGACGAGGCGAAGATCGACAAGCTCGAGCTGCTCGACATCGACTATGTCAACACGGGTCCGTGGATCCGCAACACTCTGAAAGCCGACAAGGCCGAGGACGCCGATCAGGCTTTGTCCGACATCTACCGGGTGATGCGCCCCGGCGAGCCGCCGACCCGCGAGACTGCCGACGCGCTGTTCTACGGCCTGTTTTTCGATCCCGAGCGCTACGATCTATCGGCGGTCGGCCGCGTCAAGTTGAACATGCGCCTCGGCCTCGACGCGCCGGATACCGTCACCACCCTGCGCCGGGAGGACATCCTCGCCGTCGTCAAGGAACTGGTGAACCTGAAGGACGGCAAGGGCGAGATCGACGACATCGACAACCTCGCCAACCGCCGGGTCCGCTCGGTCGGCGAATTGCTCGAGAACCAGTATCGAGTCGGGCTGCTGCGCATGGAGCGAGCGGTCAAGGAGCGCATGTCGAGCGTCGACGTGTCGACGGTGATGCCCAACGACCTGATCAACGCCAAGCCGGCGGTCGCCGCGGTGCGCGAGTTCTTCGGCTCATCGCAGCTGTCGCAGTTCATGGACCAGACCAACCCGCTGTCGGAAGTCACCCACAAGCGCCGCGTGTCGGCGCTCGGCCCGGGCGGGCTGACCCGCGAACGCGCCGGCTTCGAGGTCCGCGACGTCCACCCGACCCACTACGGCCGGATCTGCCCGATCGAGACCCCCGAAGGACCGAACATCGGCCTGATCAACTCGCTCGCGAGCTTCAGCCGGGTCAACAAGTACGGCTTCATCGAAACCCCGTACCGGCGCGTGGTCGACAAGAAGGTCACCGACGAGGTCGTCTATCTGTCGGCGATGGAGGAGGCCAAGCACACGATCGCCCAAGCCAACGCCGAACTGAACAAGGACGGCACCTTCGCCGAGGACATCATCTCGGCCCGCCGCGCCGGCGACTTCCTGATGGCTCCGCGCGACCAGATCACGCTGATGGACGTCAGCCCCAAGCAGCTGGTGTCGGTCGCTGCCTCGCTGATCCCGTTCCTCGAGAACGACGACGCCAACCGCGCGCTGATGGGGTCGAACATGCAGCGCCAGGCGGTCCCGCTGCTGCAGGCCGAAGCGCCGCTGGTCGGCACCGGCATGGAGGAGACGGTTGCCCGCGATTCGGGCGCGGCGATCGCCGCGCGTCGCTCGGGCGTCGTCGACCAGGTCGACGCGGCTCGGATCGTCGTTCGAGCCACTGGCGAGCTCAAGCCCGGCGAGAGCGGTGTCGACATCTACACGCTGATGAAGTTCCAGCGCTCGAACCAGAACACCTGCATCAACCAGCGCCCGCTGGTGAAGGTCAGGACCGAAGTCGAAGCCGGCGAAATCATCGCCGACGGGCCCTCGACCCAGTTCGGCGAGCTCGCGCTCGGCCGCAACGTGCTCGTCGCGTTCATGCCGTGGAACGGCTACAATTATGAGGATTCGATCCTGATCTCCGAGCGCATCGTCAAGGACGACGTGTTCACCTCGATCCACATCGAGGAATTCGAGGTCATGGCCCGCGACACCAAGCTCGGGCCCGAGGACATCACCCGCGACATCCCCAACGTCGGCGAGGAGGCGCTCCGCAACCTCGACGAGGCGGGCATCGTCTACATCGGCGCCGAGGTCGAGCCGGGCGACATCCTGGTCGGCAAGATCACCCCGAAGGGCGAAAGCCCGATGACCCCCGAAGAGAAGCTGCTTCGGGCGATCTTCGGCGAGAAAGCGTCGGACGTCCGCGACACCTCGCTGCGCCTGCCGCCCGGAGTCCAGGGGACGATCGTCGAAGTGCGGGTGTTCAACCGCCACGGCATCGACATCGACGACCGCACCCGGGCCATCCAGACCGAGGAGAAGGAACGGCTCAAGAAGGACGCCGACGACGAGCGCGGGATCCTCAACCGGGCGACCTTCGCTCGCCTTCGGGAAATGCTTTTGAAGCAGACCGCGACCGCGGCTCCCAAGGGCATCAAGAAGGGCGGCACCATCGACTCGGCGACGCTCGAGGGAGTCGAGCGCCACGAATGGTGGAAGATCGCGGTCAAGAACGACAAGCGTCAGGCCGACATCGAGGCGCTGAAGGCGCAGTATGACGAGGCGATCAACACCATCGTCAAGCGCTTCGAGGACCGGGTCGAGAAGCTCGAGCGAGGCGATGAATTGCCGCCCGGCGTCTTGAAGATGGTCAAGGTGTTCGTCGCGGTGAAGCGCAAGCTGCAACCGGGCGACAAGGTCGCCGGCCGCCACGGCAACAAGGGCGTCATCAGCCGCATCCTGCCCAACGAGGACATGCCGTTCCTCGAGGACGGGACACCGGTCGACATCGTCCTCAATCCGCTGGGCGTGCCGTCACGGATGAACGTCGGACAGATCTTCGAGACTCACCTCGGCTGGGCCGCGCGCGGCCTCGGCCAGCAGATCCAGGAGATGCTCGACGGAATCCACGAACGGGGCAAGGATATCGCCGGCAAGGACGTCAAGGCTGTCCGGGCCAAGCTCAAGGACATCTATGGGTCGCATTACACCAAGGAAATCGACGCCCGCGACGACGAGGCGGTGATGGACCTCGCGTCCAACCTCACCGCCGGCATCCCGATGGGCACCCCGGTGTTCGACGGCGCCCGCGAGGCGGACGTCTCCGAGATGCTCGACAAGGCCGGGCTCGACCGTTCGGGCCAGGTGGTGCTGTTCGACGGCCGGACCGGAGTCGCGTTCGACCGCAAGGTGACCGTCGGCTACATCTACATGCTCAAGCTCCACCATCTGGTGGACGACAAGATCCACGCGCGCTCGATCGGCCCGTACAGCCTGGTCACCCAGCAGCCGCTGGGCGGCAAGGCGCAGTTCGGCGGCCAGCGCTTCGGCGAGATGGAGGTGTGGGCGCTGCAGGCCTACGGCGCCGCCTACACGCTGCAGGAAATGCTGACCGTGAAGTCGGACGACGTGATTGGCCGGACCAAGGTCTACGAGGCGATCGTCAAAGGCGACGACACGTTCGAGGCCGGGATCCCCGAGAGCTTCAACGTGCTGGTCAAGGAAATGCGCAGCCTGGGCCTCAGCGTCGAGCTCGACACCATCGAGACCGACGACGACGCCGCGCCGACCGCCATCGCCGCCGAGTGACCCAATTTCGATCCTCGCCCATCGTGGGTGAGGGTCTGAAGGAAGAGATGAACAGATGAACGAGCTGACCAACTTCGCCAATCCGATCGCCCGGCAGGAGACATTCGACCAGATCCGCATCGGCATCGCGTCGCCCGACAAGATCCGCAGCTGGTCGTTCGGCGAGATCAAGAAGCCCGAGACGATCAACTACCGCACGTTCAAGCCCGAGCGCGACGGCCTGTTCTGCGCGCGCATCTTCGGCCCGATCAAGGACTATGAGTGCTTGTGCGGCAAGTACAAGCGGATGAAATACAAGGGGATCGTCTGCGAGAAGTGCGGGGTCGAGGTCACCGTTTCCAAGGTCCGGCGCGAGCGCATGGGCCATATCGAGCTGGCCGCTCCGGTTGCCCACATCTGGTTCCTGAAGTCGCTGCCGAGCCGCATCGGCCTGCTTCTCGACATGCAGTTGAAGCAGCTCGAGCGCGTGCTCTACTTCGAAAGCTACATCGTCACCGAGCCGGGCCTGACGCCGCTCGAGAAGTTCCAGCTGCTGACCGAGGACGAGCTGCTCGCCGCGCAGGATGAGTATGGCGAGGACGCGTTCACCGCCGGCATCGGCGCCGAGGCGGTCCGCCAGATGCTGATCGACCTCGACCTCGATGGCGAGCGCAAGGCGCTGCTCGACGAGCTTGAGACGACCAAGTCGGAATTGAAGCCGAAGAAGATCATCAAGCGGCTGAAAGTCGTCGAGAGCTTCCTGGAGTCGGGCAACCGGCCCGAGTGGATGATCCTCGAGGTGGTGCCGGTAATCCCGCCCGAGCTGCGTCCGCTGGTGCCGCTCGACGGCGGCCGCTTCGCGACGTCCGACCTCAACGATCTCTATCGCCGGGTGATCAACCGCAACAACCGCCTGAAGCGCTTGATGGAGCTGCGCGCTCCGGACATCATCGTCCGCAACGAGAAGCGCATGCTGCAGGAAGCGGTCGACGCCTTGTTCGACAACGGACGGCGCGGCCGCACCATCACCGGCGCCAACAAGCGCCCGCTGAAGTCGCTGAGCGACATGCTCAAGGGCAAGCAGGGCCGCTTCCGCCAGAATCTGCTCGGCAAGCGCGTCGACTATTCGGGCCGCTCGGTGATCGTCACCGGCCCGGAGCTCAAGCTCCACCAGTGCGGGCTGCCGAAGAAGATGGCGTTGGAGCTGTTCAAGCCGTTCATCTACTCGCGGCTCGACGCCAAGGGCCTGTCGATGACCTTGAAGCAGGCCAAGAAGTGGGTCGAGAAAGAGCGCAAGGAAGTCTGGGACATCCTCGACGAGGTGATCCGCGAGCATCCGGTGCTCCTGAACCGCGCCCCGACCCTGCACCGCCTCGGCATCCAGGCGTTCGAGCCGGTGCTGATCGAAGGCAAGGCGATCCAGCTCCATCCGCTGGTCTGCGCGGCGTTCAACGCCGACTTCGACGGCGACCAGATGGCCGTCCACGTGCCCCTGAGCCTCGAAGCGCAGCTGGAAGCGCGCGTGCTGATGATGTCGACCAACAACATCCTGTCGCCCGCCAACGGCAAGCCGATCATCGTCCCGTCGCAGGACATGGTGCTGGGCCTCTACTACCTCAGCCTCGAGAAAGAGGGTGAGCCGGGCGAAGGCATGCTGCTGAGCGACATGGCCGAGGTCCACCAGGCGCTCGCCGCCCAAGCGGTCACCCTGCACACCAAGATCGTCAGCCGGGTCCCGCAGACCGACGAGGCTGGCAACACCTACATGAAGCGGTTCGAGACGACCGCCGGCCGGATGCTGCTCGCCGAAACCCTCCCCAAGAGCCACAAGGTGCCGTTCGAGACGGTCAACCGGCTACTGACCAAGAAGGAAATCGGCGACGTCATCGACATCGTCTATCGCCACACCGGCCAGAAGGAGACGGTGCTGTTCGCCGATGCCATCATGGCACTGGGCTTCCGCCACGCATGCAGCGCCGGGATTTCGTTCGGCAAGGACGACATGGTGATCCCGGCCGCCAAGACCGAGCTGGTCGACGAGACCCGAGCGCTCGTCAAAGACTATGAGCAGCAGTACCAGGACGGGCTCATCACCCAGCAGGAAAAGTACAACAAGGTGATCGACGCCTGGTCGCGTTGCGGCGACCGCGTCGCGGCCGAGATGATGCGCGAGATCTCGGCGACCCCGAAGCAGGATGACGGCCGCGAGGCGCCGGTCAACTCGATCTACATGATGGCCCACTCGGGAGCCCGCGGCAGCCAGGCGCAGATCAAGCAGCTGGCCGGGATGCGCGGCCTGATGGCCAAGCCGTCGGGCGAGATCATCGAGACTCCGATCATCTCGAACTTCAAGGAGGGGCTGACCGTCCTTGAGTATTTCAACTCGACCCACGGTGCTCGAAAGGGCCTTGCCGACACCGCTCTGAAGACCGCCAACTCGGGCTATCTGACCCGCCGGTTGGTCGACGTCAGCCAGGACGCGGTGATCATCGAGGAGGATTGCGGCACCGACCGGGCGCTCGAGATGCGCGCCATCGTCCAGGGCGGCGCGGTGATCGCCTCGCTGTCGGACCGGGTGCTCGGCCGAACGACGGCCGAGGACATCGTCGATTCCAAGACCGACGAGGTGATCATCCCCGAGGGCTCCTTGCTCGACGAGGCGATGGTCGCGAAGATCGAGGAGATCGGGCTCCAGGGCGTGCGCATTCGCTCGCCTTTGATCTGCGCGTCCAAGCAGGGCGTGTGCGCGAAATGCTACGGGCGCGACCTCGCCCGGGGCACCCCGGTCAACATCGGCGAGGCAGTCGGAGTGATCGCCGCCCAGTCGATCGGCGAGCCCGGAACCCAGCTGACGATGCGGACCTTCCACATCGGCGGCGCCGCGCAGCTCAACGAGCAGTCGAACCTCGAGGCGCCGGTCGACGGCACCATCGAGTTCCGCGACATGCCGATGATCATCGACCCGCGCGGCCGCCATGTGTCGCTGTCGCGTTCGGGCGAGATCGCCATCCTCGACATGGATGGGCGCGAGCTGTCGACTCACCGGGTGCCGTTCGGGGCTCACCTATTGTGCGAAAGCGGCCACATCGTCAGCCGCGGCGACCGCGTTGCCGAGTGGGACCCGTCGTTCAGCCCGGTGATCACCGAAAAGGCGGGCACGGTCGCCTACCAGGACCTGATCGAGAACCGAACGCTGACCGAGCAGGTCGATGAGTCCACCGGAATCACCCAGCGCGTGGTGACCGAGGACATGGCCAAGTCGAAGAAGGACGCGCTCCACCCGCGCCTGACGCTGACCGGGGCCAAGGCGAAGGAAGCGGGAGTCTATCGGCTGGCTTCGGGAGCGATCATCGCGGTCGAGGACGGGCAGACGGTCGAGGCCGGCGAAGTGCTCGCCCGGATGCCGCGCGAAGCGGCCCGGACTCGCGACATCACCGGTGGCCTGCCGCGCGTCGCCGAGCTGTTCGAGGCGCGCAAGCCCAAGGAGAATGCGATCATCGCCAAGGTCTCGGGCAAGGTCAATTTCATGAAGGACTACAAGGCCAAGCGGAAGATCGCGATCATCCCCGACGACGGCTCGGAGCCGGTCGAATATCTGGTTCCCAAGTCGAAGGTGATCGACGTCCAGGAAGGCGATTATGTGAAGCGCGGCGACA
>NZ_JACCSU010000060.1 GCF_013812825.1 Sphingomonas sp.
GGCTGCGCGCTTGCGGTCGAGGTCGGCCTTCGAGACGAAGCCGCGGGCGACCAGCGCCTGGGCGCGGTCAAGCTCGTTCTGGGCGAGCGCGGCGTCGGCACGCGCGACCTGGATCTGGGCGGCAAGCTGGGCGGCTTCCTGGCTCTGCACCGAGCGGTCGACGGACGCGAGCACCTGGCCCTGCCGGACCCACGCTCCGGCATCGACCGCGACTCGAGTCACCAGGCCGCCCTCGCCGGCAATGCCGACCGGCTGGTCGCGGCGGGCAGCGAGAGCGCCGCTCGCGGTGATCGTCCGGGCGACCTCGCTGCGGCCGGGAACGACGACGGTGACCGTTGGAATCTGACCGCGGCCGCCTTTGGCTGCCCCGGGCGCCGACTTTTCCTCGCCGCCGCTGAACAGCATGTAGGCGAGGGCCAGGGCAACCAGTGCAATGACCGCGCCGATGATCACCCAGCGCTTGCGGCGCGAGCGGTCGACGACAACCAAGGTGTCCGAAGAACGAAGTGTCGTTTCGCGATTCATGTCCAAATCTCTGCCCTACCCCGCGAGTCCACGGCCCTTTGTGCCTCAGCTGTGTTATCGCAATAACTCACCGACCGCAATAAGGCCCTGCATCGATACCTGCGCGCCCCTGATTGCCCACTGTCATCGCCGCGCGGCATTGCCACGCTTTTTCGACCAACGGCGGCACTTGCTCCGCAAAGGCGCGTTGGCGCATGTGTTGACTCGGCGGTGCCTGTGTGGCCCGGCGGTCAAGAAAGGGGAAGCGGCATGATGGAAAGTTACGGCATTATCGGCTGGATCGTCATCGGACTGTTGGCGGGCGGCGTCGCCAAGCTGTTGATGCCTGGGCGCGACCCGGGCGGCTGCATCGTCACGATCCTGCTCGGAATTGCCGGCGCATTGCTGGCTGGCTTCCTGGGACAGGCGATCGGCTGGTACGGGCCGGGCGAGGGCGCCGGCTTCATCGCCGCGGTCGTCGGAGCGTTCATCATCCTGTTCATCTACCGCTTGGTGCTGCGCCGCCGGGCGCCCTGACTCGAAGCGCTTTGAGCGCCGTTCAGCGACCAGCCATGGCGCTCGGGCGAATTTCCGCGCCTTGTCCGTGCAGATGAGGATGATTGAGATGAAACACGCCTTTTTGGCAGCCGCTGCGCTCGTCGCCTTTGCCGCGCCGGCGGTCGGCCAGTCGCCGTCGCCGGTGCCGCCGTTCGTCCAGACCATTTCCGGAACCCGGCTCGACGTCAGCGCCACCGGAGAGGTCAGCCGGATCCCTGACATCGCGATCATCTCGGCGGGCGTCATGACCCGATCGGCCAGCGCCACCGCGGCGATTTCGGAAAATGCCGCGCGGATGGAGCGGGTGCGCGAGGCGCTGAAGCGCGCTGGCATACCCGACCGCGACATCCAGACCTCGAACATCAGCCTCAACCCCGAATACCGCTACCAGGAGAACCAGCCGCCCCAGCTCGTCGGCTACACCGCGTCAAACACCGTCAACGTCCGTTTTCGCGACATCCGCAACACGGGGCGGATCCTCGATGCGCTGGTTGCGCAAGGCGCCAACCAGATCAACGGTCCGAACCTCACCATCGACAAGCCCGAGACGGCGCTCGACGAGGCTCGCACAAAGGCGGTCGCGGCCGGTCGCGCCCGGGCCGAGCTCTATGCGCGCGCCCTGGGCATGCGGGTCGTTCGGCTGCTATCGGTCAGCGAGGGCGGCGGCTATTCGGTCCCGCCGCCGATGCCGATGATGCGCGCCGAAGCGCGGGGCATGGCCGCCGACACCAAGATCGATCCCGGCGAGCAGCAGCTCCAGGTCACGATCGCCATGAGCTTCGAGCTGCAATAGGCAAAGAAAAAGGCCGCGCGGCAGGTGCCGCGCGGCCTTCAATTCATGTTAACGCGTCGCGACTAGCGGACCGAGCCCCTGCGAACCAGGTTGACGATCGCCAGCAGGATGATTGCACCCAGCAGCGAATACAAGATGTTGGTGAGATCGAGCGGGTCGGAAGAGTTGATGTTGCCGCCGCCGAAGATCAGGCCGGCAATAACCGCGCCGACGATACCGACGACGATGTTCAAGATGATGCCTTGTTGACCGTCAGTGCGCATGACCAGACTTGCCAGCCAGCCGACAATACCCCCGACGATCAGCCAAACGATGAAACCCATGAGCGTTCCCTCCTGTTCGTGGCCACCTAATGGGTACACGGCGGCCTTCCGGCATCAAGACGCGTGATGCTCGCGTCTTGTTCCGGATTTGGCGGGCTATGTCCAGTGCGCAGGTTCAGCGGGAGCGCTGAAAACAGTGGAAAACTGCTGCTCGGTTTATCCCCGTAACGGGAGCAGCGTCAGTAACGCTGCTGGCGCTCGTAAACGTCCCGATAATGCTTGATTCGGGTGACTCGCAGGCCCGGCATGCCGCTTCGGTCCACGGCGCGCTGCCAGCTGGTGAATTCCTCGAGGCTCAGCGAATAACGCTTGCACGCCTCGTCGACCGTCAGCAGCCCGCCCGAGACCGCAGCCACGACCTCCGCCTTGCGGCGAACCACCCAGCGGCTGGTCTGCGGCGGCGGCAGGCTATCGAGGGTCAGCGGCTCGCCGAGCGGACCGATGACCTGGGCTGGCCGGAATTTCTGGTTCTCGAGCATCGAGGTCAAACCTGCTTAATCATTGTCGGTCCCAGCAGGCTTAAGAGCTTGCCATTGAAGATATTCTGAAGCGCGCTGGTTAACATCGTGCTTATCCCGATTAGCAGCGCTTAACCGTACCGCCTGGGCGGCATCGGTCGCGAACGCGCCGCGCAGCGCTTTCATCGCCTCGTCCCAGCCCTCGCTGGCCGAAAGATAGCAGGCGATCGCCTCCTGGCGCTCCCGGCCCTGCAGCGCGGAAAAGGCCGCCAGCAGGTCGGCCAGCTCGCTATTGCTCAGCGGATTGCCGCCGGCGGCAGCGAATTCGCCCTCGAAACGTGACAATGGCAGTCCCTCTCCCGGTCACTCTTCTCGGCGTCTAGCCGCGATGGGTGAACTTCGGGTAAAGAGCGCGCGCTCATGCCGACCAGTTTCGATCTTGGCCGCCCCGCTGCGGATGACGAGACCGCGCCGTCTGCGAACGGCGCTGGGTCCCGTCATCGCGTCGTCGTCGCCATGTCCGGCGGAGTCGACAGTTCGGTCGTGGCCGCGCTCGCCGCGCGAAGCGGCGCCGAGGTGATCGGGGTCACGCTCCAGCTCTACGACCATGGCGAGGCGGTTCGGCGCTCGGGCTCGTGCTGCGCCGGGCAGGACATCTATGACGCCAAGACCGTCACCGACCGGCTCGGGATCGCTCATTATGTGCTCGATTACGAGAGCCGCTTCCGGACCGGCGTGATCGACCGCTTCGCCGACGCGTACGCCCAGGGCCGGACCCCGGTCCCGTGCAGCCTGTGCAACCAGGGGGTCAAGTTCACCGATCTGATCGCCTTCGCCCGCGAGCTCGGCGCCGATTGCCTGGCAACCGGCCATTACGTCCGGCGGATCGTCGAGCGCGGTCGCTCCGAACTCCACCGAGGCGCCGACCTCACCCGCGACCAGAGCTATTTCCTCTCCGGCACGACCCGCGACCAGCTCGATTTCCTGCGCTTCCCGCTCGGCGACCTCGCCAAGAGCGAGGTCCGAGCGCTCGCCGAACAAGCGGGCCTCACGGTCGCCGCGAAGCCCGACAGCCAGGACATCTGCTTCGTGCCCGACGGCGACTATGCCGGACTGGTCAAGCGGCTGCGCCCGGAAACCGCGGCCCCCGGCGAGATCGTCGGCCTGGACGGACGAGTCCTCGGCGAGCACCGCGGCGTCGTCCATTTCACCGTCGGCCAGCGCCGCGGCATCGAGGTCGGCGGCCAGTCCGAGCCGCTTTACGTGGTGCGCATCGAGCCCGGCCAGCGGCGGCTGGTCGTTGGCCCGCGCCGGGCGCTCGCGGTTGAGGCGATGCGCGTCGAGGACTGGAACTGGATCGGCGAGCAGCAGACGTCCGTCAGCGTCAAGGTGCGCTCGCTCGCGCCTCCGGTGCCGGCAAAGATCGACGGCGGCTGGGTTCGCTTCGAGCACTCGGAATATGGAGTCGCGCCCGGTCAGGCAGCGGTGATCTACGACGGATCGCGGCTGCTCGGCGGCGGCTGGATCGCCGAGACTGCTTCGCCCTCGCTCGAAGCGGCGCCCCTTCTGGCGATCGCATAGAGCGCCGCTCCGGCGAGCGCGAGCAGTCCGAGCGTCTGCCACGCCTCCCACTCGACCCGGCTCGACGCCCAGAGGCACAGAGCAATTCCGGCCGCACCCATCGCATACAGCCAGGCCGGCACCGCCCCGCGCTCGGGCGCCCGCGGCAAGGCGGCGATGGTCACCGCGTAGATGATCAGCCGGGCCAGCACGCTGATCACCGCCAGCCAGACATAGGTTCCGACCAGCGCCAGCGCGGCCGCGAAAAATGCGAGGAAGGCGATTGAATTGTGCGGCGTCAGGAAGCGCGGGTGGACCCTCGCGAACCAGCGCGGCAGGTCGCCGCGCTCGCCCAGAGCGCTGGTCACCCGCGAGGTCGAGGTCATGATCCCGTGCAGATTGCCGCTCAGCGAGGCGATCGCGGCCACAGTCAGGATCACCGCCCCGGTCGGTCCGGCGAGCCAGCGTCCGAGGTCGATCAACGGCGCCTTGTCGTCGGACGTCCCGCCCGGAAGCGCGCTGATGAAGGCCAGCTGGACGAGGAAATAGAGCAAGGTGGTCAGCGCGATCGTGGTGAAGATCGCGCGCGGCAGGACGGTTCGGGGACGCTTGGTCTCGCCGGCGGGGACGACGACATTCTCGAAGCCCACGAACGCGTAGAACACCAGCAGCACTCCGGCCTCGAGCTCGCTCAGCGGCGGCATCGGGCCCGGCGTCGGCCACGGGACGGTGAGCGCGAGCACCGCCAGAGCGGCGCCCAGCAGCGGCAGCGCCTTCAACAGCGTCAGCCCGCCCAGCAATGCCAACGCTTTCTTGACCCCGGCGATGTTGACCGCGGCGAGGATCGCGCAGACCGACAGCATCAGCACGGCTCGACCGACGCCCTGGTCGGCACCGGTCCACCAGCGCGCGACATAGGCCGTCAGCACGTTGGCGTTGGCGGCGAAGGCGGCGGTCCGGGCGATGTAATAGATCCAGCCGAGCTCGAACCCGACGAAGCGCCCGAACACGGCGCCGTACGCCGCCGGGCCGCCGCTTTGCGGAAAGGCCCCGGCGCTCCTTGCGAACGGGACGATGATCAGCAGCGACGCAAACGCGACCAGCGGGAACAGCCACGGCGAGAAGCTGCCGAAATCGGCTGCGAGGATCGCGGGCATTGCGAAGATCCCGCCGCCGAGCACACCGTTGAACGACAGCAGGATTGCTCCGCCGAGCCCGATCCGCCGTTCCAGGCGTGCTGCGTTTGGTGGCTCGCTCATAGCTGGAAACTCCCGTTGATCACGGTCGCGCAGTCGCCGCCAAGCACGACCCGGTCCCCGGCCAGTTTGCAGTGCAGCACTCCGCCGCGCCTGCTCGCCTGGAGCGCGACGAAGCTGTCCCGGCCCAGCCGCTCGGCCCACAGGGGCACCAATGCGGCGTGCGCGGCGCCGGTCACCGGGTCCTCATCGATTCCATGGTAGGCGGCGAAGACACGGCTGGCCACGTCGTGCTCGTCGCCCGGAGCGGTAACCATCACCAGCCTGTCGATCCGGCGAAGTTTCGAAAAGTCCGGCCGAACGGCGCGCACCGCCGCTTCGTCGGCGAGCAGCACGGTGGCGCTGCCGTTGCCGCCGCGGGCGAGGAAAGTCTCTCCATCCGTCCCGAGCGCCTCGTGCAGGCCGAGCAGATCGCCGGGCTGCGGCTCGAACGCCGGGAGATCGAGCTCGAACCAATCACCCGCCCGGGAAACCGTCAGGATTCCGGAGCGGGTGGCGAACCGGACTCGCTCTCCGCTCATCAGGACGAACCGGCGGCAAGCGTCGCGTGGCCGCACAGCTCGACTTCGACGGTCGGAGTGAACCAGCGCAGCGCGTATTCCGCGTCGTCGCCGTCGGACCGCACGGCGAAGGCGGTTTCGCTCAGATTGTTCTCGGCCGCGATCGCCTGCATCAGCGAATCGTCCAGCCAGCGGTCGAGCGGCATCACCGCGGCCGGGTTGCCGGTCAGCGGCCGCCCGGCGAGGAAGGCATTGACCTGGAAGAAGGGGATCGTCGTCACGTCGCCCGCTCGGTGAGGTCGGACGAAAGCATCGTCTCGCGGTCGGTGTGGCCCTCCGGGTCGAGGTGAATCAGGATCTCGGTTCCAGGGAAGCGGCGCTGGAGGTCCTCCTCGACCTTGTCCATCCGGTCGTGCGCCTCGCGCACCGTCCAGTCGGCCGGCACCCAGACATGGAACTGGGCGAATTGATGGGTGCCGCTGGTCCGGGTGCGCAAATCGTGAAGCCCGGCGAGCTCGGGATATTCGGCCGCCGCTGCGAGGAAGCGCGCGCGCTCCTCCTCCGGCCATTCGCGATCCATCAGCTGGTTGACCGCCTGGCTCGACGCACGCAGCCCGCCCCACAGCAGCCACGCGGCGATCGCGATCCCGAAGACCGCGTCGGCGCCGCGAATCCGAAGCCACTGGTCGAGCAGGAGCGCGGCGATCACCGCCAAATTCAGCAGCAGGTCCGACTGGTAGTGGACATTGTCCGTCCGGATCGCGACCGAACCGGTGCGCGCGATCACTCGCCGCTGGTACCACAGCAGCAGCAGCGTCGCGGCGATCGCGAACAGCGACACGCCGATTCCCAGCTCCATCTGGGTGGTCGATCCGCCGTTGATCAGCCGGTCGGCGCCGCGCCACGCGATCCACACGGCCGACACGCCGATCAGCGCGACCTGGCCCAGGGCGGCCAGGGCTTCGGCCTTGCCGTGCCCGAAGCGATGCTCGCGGTCGGCGGGCTGGGCCGCGATGCGCACCCCCGCCAGTGTCGCCAGGCTGGCGACGAAGTCGAGCGCCGTGTCGGCGAGCGAGCCGAGCATCGCCGTTGAATTGGTTTCGAACGCTCCCCAGCCCTTGGCGACCAGCAGCAGCACGGCCAGCCCGACGCTGGCCAATGCCGCGCGGGAGGCTAGCGAATTGCGCTCGGCTCCGACCGCCGGTTTGATTGCCGCGGTCATGGGTAAAGCAGCCCTTCGCTCCAGCCGTCGCCGTCCCGGGTGAACAAACGCCGCTCATGCATCCGGTGCGGCCGGTCGAGCCAGAATTCGATGCAGCTGGGAATGACCCGGTAGCCCTCCCAGTGCGGCGGCCGCGGCACCGGCGCACCGTCGAACCGGCTCGCGACTTCGGCGCAGCGGTTCTCGAACCTTGCCCGGCTGTCGAGCGGTCGCGACTGCTCAGACGCCCACGCCCCGATCTGCGAATCGCGCGAGCGCGTCGCGAAATAAGCGTCGGCTTCCTCGGCCGGGACATCCCCGACCTCGCCTTCGACCCGGACCTGGCGCCGCAGCGACTTCCAGTGGAACAGCAGGGCGACGCTGGGATTGGCGGCGAGCTCGGCGCCCTTGCGGCTGCCGAGGTTGGTGTAGAAGGTGAAACCGTCGCGCCCGTGCGCCTTCAGAAGCACCATTCGAAGCGACGGCCGGCCGCTTGAGTCGGCGGTCGCCAGCGCCATCGCTTCGGGATCGTTGGGCTCGGCGGCGCGAGCCTCCGCGAACCATTGATCGAACAGCTCGAAAGGGTCGCTGGTCATGCTGGGCCCGGCTTAGGCTTGGACCGAGCCGCGCCGCAACCCATCTGGAAACATGCGTATCGATACGGCATGGGGCGCAAATGGACCTGTACCAGAGGCTCGGGATCAAGCGCGGCGCGAGCGATGAGGAGGTCAAGAAGGCCTATCGCAGCCTCGCCAAGCAGCTTCATCCCGACCGCAACAAGGACAATCCCAACGCCGCCAAGCGCTTCGGGGAGATCACCCAGGCGTACGATTTGCTATCCGACAAGGACAAGCGCGCCCGCTACGACCGCGGCGAGATCGACGAAGAGGGCAACCCGAAGATGCCGTTCGGCGCCGGCTTCGGCGGCTATTCGCCCCGCCCGGGCGCGGGCGCACGGCCCGGGCAGCCCGGCTTCGAGGGCTTCCCGGGGGGCTTCGAGGCGGGCGGGACGGCCGATCTCAGCGACCTGTTCGAGGGCCTGTTCGGCGCGGCCAGCGCGGCGCGCGGGCGAAAGCAGGGCGCTCCAGGCGGCTTTCGCGCTCGCAGCCGCGGTCCGCAAAAGGGCGCCGACGTCGCCTACCGGCTCACGGTGCCGTTCGTGGACGCCGCGACGCTCGCTGCGCAGCGCATCACCCTGGCCGACGGCAAGACCATTGACCTGAAGCTGCCCAAAGGGCTCGAGGACGGAACCCGAATCCGCTTGTCGGGCAAGGGCCAGCCGGGACCCGGCGGCACCGGCGATGGCATCGTCACCATCCAGGTCGCGCCGCACCCATTCTACACTCGCGAGGGCAACCACATCCGCCTCCACCTGCCGGTCACCTTGAAGGAGGCGGTGCTGGGCGCCAAGGTCAAGGTGCCGACGCCTGACGGGCCGGTGATGCTGACCATCCCCAGAGGTACCAGCTCGGGCAAGGTGCTGCGCCTCAAGGGCCGCGGCTTCACCGACAAGTCCGGCAAGCGCGGCGACCAGCTGGTCACGGTGGAGGTCGACTTGCCGGCCGCCGATTGCGAGCTCGAGGCGTTCGCCGAGCGATGGAAAGGCGGCGGCAACCCCCGCGCGCCGCTCGGGGTTTAATCCGGCCGGACCATGAAAGAGCTCTCGCCCCAGTCACCGGAAGCCCGGCGCAAGCGCCTTGCGAGGATGGAAGCGGCGTTCGGCCACGAAGTGGTCGAGAAGCTGAAGCCGCGCCACCACGCGTGGGAAGTGCTGAAACGCGTTTCGATCGGCGTCTATAACGACGGCTTCATCCACGCCGGCAATCTCGCCTTCCTCGCGCTTCTGGCGCTGTTCCCCTTCTTCATCCTGGCCGCGGCGATCGCCAGCATCCTCGGCCAGACCGAGAGCGGAGCAATGACCGTGGCGACGGTCTTGAGCCAGCTCCCGCCCGAAGTCGCCAGAACCCTTCGAGCGCCGGTCGATGAAGTCCTGACCTCACGCACCGGGCCGCTGCTGTGGCTCGGCGGGATCGTCGGCGCGTGGACCGCGGCGAGCTTCATCGAAACCATCCGCGACATTTTGCGCCGCGCCTACGGAGTCGCTTACTCCGCCCCGTTTTGGGAGTACCGCCTCGGCTCGATCGGCATGATCTTCATCGCGGTGCTGCTGCTGATGTTCACTTTCGCGCTCAGCGTGATGCTCAGTTCGGTCCAGCACGCGATCGATGCCTGGGTGCCCTTCGCCGAGGACGTGGTGTCGACGCTCGCGATCTACCGGGTCGTTCCGGCGATCGCTTTGTTCGGCACCATCTACGCACTGTTCTACGCGTTGACCCCATCGCGTTACCGCAAGAGCGACTGCCGCAAGTGGCCGGGCGCCCTGCTGATCACCATCTGGTGGCTGGTGACCGTCGAGCTTCTGCCCGAGACCATCAGCCTCATCGGCGGCTACAGCCTGACCTACGGC
Organism: Sphingomonas sp.; assembly: GCF_013812825.1. GTDB lineage: Bacteria > Pseudomonadota > Alphaproteobacteria > Sphingomonadales > Sphingomonadaceae > Sphingomicrobium. The sequence goes on from NZ_JACCSU010000060.1 coordinate 9,621, forward strand.
AGCCTCGCCAGCGTGATGATCGTGCTGATGTTCTTTTTCATCATCGGCCTGGGAGTTGTCGCCGGGGCCGAATTGAACGCGGCGCTGGCGGAAGTGCGGCCGACGGCGCTAAAGGGCGAGGTCTACAGCGGCCCGTTCAAGGACGAGCTCGAGGTGGAGGAGCCCGAGCCCGGGGAAGACGTGCCGGCCGAGCTCGAGACAGGGGGGCCACAGCTTTGACCAAGGCTTCAGGCGGAATCATGCAGGGCAAGCGCGGGCTCATCATGGGCCTCGCCAACGACCGATCGCTCGCATGGGGGATCGCCAAGGCGCTTGGCGAGCATGGCGCCGAGCTTGCTTTCTCGTATCAAGGCGAAACGCTCGAGAAGCGGGTGCGGCCGCTCGCCGAGCAGCTGGGCTCCGACCTTTTGATCGACTGCGACGTCAGCAGCATGGAGGCGCTCGACAAGGCTTTCGCGCAGTTGAAGGAGCGCTGGGACCGGCTCGACTTCCTGGTCCACGCGATCGGCTTTTCCGACAAGAACGAGCTGCGCGGCAAGTTCGTCGACACCAGCCTCGACAACTTCCTGATGACCATGAACATCTCGGTCTACAGCTTCGTTGCGGTCGCCCAGCGCGCGCGGGCGATGATGGAGCGCGGCGGATCGATGCTGACTCTCACCTATTATGGCGCCGAGAAGGTCATCCCGCACTACAACGTGATGGGCGTCGCCAAGGCCGCGCTCGAAGCCAGCGTCCGATATATGGCGGAGGACTTCGGGCCTGAAGGTATCCGCGTCAACGCCGTGTCGGCCGGGCCGATCAAGACGCTTGCCGCAAGCGGCATCGGTGACTTCCGCTACATCATGAAGTGGAACGAATATAATTCGCCGCTACGCCGCAACGTGACGATCGAGGACGTCGGCGGCGCCGCGCTCTATCTGCTGTCCGACCTCGCCAGCGGAGTCACCGGCGAAATCCACCACGTCGACGCCGGCTACCATGTCGTCGGGATGAAAGCCGAGGACGCGCCGGATATCGCCACGGTGTGAGCCGCGGTGGCTGAGATCATCGGCCGCAAGGTCCGCGTCTATGGCCGGGTCCAGGGCGTGTTCTTCCGCCAGTGGACGGTCAAGGAGGCGAGTGCGCTGGGCGTCAACGGCTGGGTCCACAACGCGCGCGACGGCTCGGTCGAGGCGCACCTCGCCGGCGAGGAAAGCGCGGTCGCGAAGCTGATCGAGCACATGCGCCGCGGCTCGCCGCAAGCCCGCGTCGATGATCTCACCGTCGAGACTGTCGAGCCCGAAACCGTCGAGGGTTTCTCGGTCCGCCTCTAACCCGCGAACGGGTCGCGCACCAGGATCGTGTCGTCGCGCTCGGGGCTGGTCGAGACCAGCGCCACCGGGCAGCGGATCAGCTCCTCGATCCGGCGCACATATTTGATCGCGCGAGCCGGCAGGTCGGCCCAGCTGCGCGCCCCGCGAGTCGATCCCGGCCAGCCTTCGATCTCCTCGTAGAGCGGTTCGACCCGGTCCTGGTCGAAGGCGTGCGGCGGCAGATAATCATACGCCTGCCCGCCGATCCGGTAGCCAGTGCAGATCCGCACCGTCTCGAACCCGTCGAGCACGTCGAGCTTGGTCAGTGCGACACCGGTCACTCCCGACACCGCGACCGCCTGGCGGACCAGCACCGCGTCGAACCAGCCGCAGCGCCGCCGGCGGCCGGTCACCGTCCCGAACTCGTGGCCGCGCTCGCCCAGCCTTTGCCCGGTCTCGTCGCCGAGCTCGGTCGGGAACGGCCCCGATCCGACCCGCGTCGTGTAGGCCTTGACGATGCCGAGCACGAAGCCGGCCGCCGACGGACCGATGCCGCTGCCCGACCCGGTGGTGCCGGCGACGGTGTTGGACGAGGTGACGAACGGGTAGGTGCCGTGGTCGACGTCGAGCAGTACGCCTTGGGCGCCCTCGAACAAGATCCGCCGGCCGCGGCGCAGCGCCTCGTCGAGGTCGCGCCACACCGGCCGAGCGAAGGGCAGCACGAAATCGGCAATCGCGGACAAGTCGGAGCGCAGCCGCTCGCGGTCGACCGGTGGCTCCTTGAACCCGGCTCGAAGCGCGTCGTGGTGCGCGCAGAGCCGATCGAGCAGCGGATCGAGCTGCGACAAATGCCCGAGATCGCAGACCCTGATCGCACGGCGCCCGACCTTGTCCTCGTAGGCCGGGCCGATCCCGCGCCGGGTGGTGCCGATCTTGCCGGCGCCCGACGCATCCTCGCGAAGCGCGTCGAGATCGCGGTGGATCGGCAGGATCAGCGGGCAGGTTTCGGCGATCATCAGCACGTCCGGGGTCACCGCGACGCCCTGTTCGGCGACGCGCTCGACCTCGGCCTTCAGCGCCCACGGGTCGAGCACCACCCCGTTGCCGATCACCGACGGGGTGCCGCGGACGATTCCGGACGGCAGCAGCGACAATTTGTAGGTCTGGCTGCCGACCACCAGCGTGTGGCCGGCGTTGTGGCCGCCCTGGAATCGCACCACCATGTCGGCGCGGCTGGCCAGCCAGTCGACGATCTTGCCCTTGCCTTCGTCGCCCCACTGCGCGCCGATGACGGTGACGTTGCCCAAGTGAATTCCCCGTTGAGGAGCGGCCCCGCGCGCTCCTACGGGCCGGCCGGCGATGCGTCTAGGCCGCCGCCTTCACCCGCGGGTGCGGGACGCGTTCAGCGACACGGCTTGGCGAACCAGATCCTTCAAGGCGCCCTCGTCGATGGCATCGCCCTCGCGGAGATCGATTGCCCGCCGGGTGTTGCCTTCAAGGCTCGAGTTGAACAGGCCCGACGGATCGTCGAGCGCCGCTCCGTTCGCGAAGGTCAGCTTGACCTTGTCCTTGTAAGTCTCGCCGGTGCAGATGATCCCGCCGTTCGACCACACCGGCACGCCCGATGGATTCGACGGCTTGCGCCATTTCAATTCCTCCACCGCCTCGGGGTCTGCCTGTTTGATCAGCGCGCGCAGCCGCGTCAGCATCGCGCCCCGCCAGCCGCCGACCTGCGCGATCTTTTCGTCGATTATCTCGGACGCGGATTGTTCGGCGTCGGGGCTGCTTGGACTCATGGCGTTTCCTCGTCGGCTAGGCATTAGAAGCTCAGCGGCACCACCTGCAGCACTCCCGGGAGCCGCGCCAGCTCGTCGGCGAGCTTCGGTCCGATCGGATCGTCGACCGCGACCAGTGCCACCGCCTCGCCGCCCGCCGCCCGCCGGCCGAGGTTGAAGGTGGCGATGTTGACTTGGTGCCGGCCGAGGGCGGTGCCGAGCGCGCCGATGAAGCCGGGCGCATCCGAGTTGACGATGTAGATCATCTGCCCGGCAAGCTCGGCCTCGACCTGGATTCCGAAGATATCGACCAGCCGCGGCGCTCGATTGCCGAACAATGTTCCAGCGACCCGCCGCTCGCCATGATCGGTGCCGACCGTGACCGCCAGAAGCGTGTGATAATCGCCTTCGCGGTCGTGGCGGATTTCGCGCACGTCCAGCCCGCGTTCCTTGGCCAAATACGGCGCGTTGACCATGTTCACCGTGTCCGAATAGGTGCCCATCAGTCCGGCCAGGACCGCGCCCGTGATCGGCTTGATGTTGAGCTCCGCGGCCGCGCCTTCGACCTCGACGTCGACCGACCGGACCTCGGTGCCCACCACCTGGCCGACCAGCCGCCCGAGCTTTTCGGCCAGCGCCATGTAGGGCTTCAGGCGCGGCGCTTCCTCGGCCGACAGCGAGGGCATGTTGACCGCGTTGGTGATCCCGCCGAGCAGCAGGTAGTCGCTCATCTGCTCGGCGATCTGGATCGCGACATTGACCTGCGCCTCGCTGGTCGACGCGCCGAGATGGGGCGTGCAGATCAGGCCCGGGGTGCCGAACAGGTCATTGTCTTTGGCCGGCTCCTGCGAAAAGACGTCGAGCGCGGCACCGGCCACATGGCCGCGCTCGAGCGCTTCTTTCAACGCCGCCTCGTCGATCAGCCCGCCGCGCGCGCAATTGACGATCCGCACCCCCGGCTTGGCCTTGGCCAGGGCCCCGCGGCTGAGGATTCCGCGGGTCTGGTCGGTGAGCGGCGTGTGCAGCGAAATGAAGTCGGCGCGCGCCAGCAGCTCGTCCAGCTCGACCTTCTCGACGCCCAGGTCGACCGCCCGTTCGGGACTGAGGAACGGGTCGTAGGCGACGACCTTCATCTTCAGCCCCTGGGCGCGGTCGGCGACGATCGAGCCGATGTTGCCGCAGCCGATCAGGCCGAGTGTCTTGCCGGACAGCTCGATGCCCATGAAGCGGTTCTTTTCCCAGCGCCCGGCCTGGGTCGAGGCATCCGCGGCCGGAATCTCGCGAGCGAGCGCGAACAGCATCGCGATCGCGTGCTCGGCGGTGGTGATCGAGTTTCCGAACGGCGTGTTCATGACGACGATCCCGCGCGCCGAGGCGGCGGGCACGTCGATCGTGTCGACGCCGATCCCGGCCCGCCCGATTACCTTGAGGCGAGGCAAAGCGGCATCGAGGACCGCCGCGGTGACTCGAGTCGAGCTGCGCACCGCCAGGCCATCATAGCCGCCGATGATCGTCGTCAGCTCGTCGGCGGACAGGCCCGGCTTCTCGTCGACCTCGATCCCGCGCTCGCGGAAGATGGCCGCCGCGCGCGGATCCATCGCATCGGCGATCAGGACTCGCACCAGGTCGCTCATCGGCTTTGCTCCCCGCGTTCGGTCTGCGCAAAGGCCCAGTCGAGCCACGGACCGAGGGTCTCGATATCGCCAGTGTCGACCGTCGCCCCGCACCAGATGCGCAGTCCGGCCGGGGCATCGCGGTAGGCGCCGACGTCCAACGCCGCTTGCTCCTCCTCGAGCAGTTTCACCATCGCCTTTTGCCGTGCCGCGTTCGCGCCGGCATTGGAGCGGTCGGCGAACTGCAGGCAAACCGAACTGTTGGAGCGGATGTTCGGCGAAGCGGCGAGATGCTCGATCCAGTCGGTCCGCTGCACCCAGCGGTCGAGCGCCGCGGCGTTGGCGTCGGCGCGGGCGATGAGTCTCGACAGGCCGCCGACGCGCTCGGCCCAGTCGAGCGCGAACAGCCAGTCCTCGACCGCCAGCATCGAGGGCGTGTTGATCGTCTCGCCGCGGAAGATGCCGTCGATCAGTTGGCCGCTTTTGGTCAGCCGGAAGATTTTCGGCAGCGGCCGCGCCGCCGGCTCGCTCTCGAGCCGCTCGACCGCCCGCGGCGACAGGACGAGCATCCCGTGCCCGGCCTCGCCGCCGAGCGCCTTTTGCCAGCTGAACGTGCCGACATCGATCTTCGGCCAGTCGAGATGCTGCGCGAACGCCGCCGAGGTCGCGTCGCAGATCGTCAGGCCGGTGCGGCCGGGCGCGATCCAGTCCGCGTCCGGCACTCGAACGCCGCTGGTCGTGCCGTTCCAGGTGAAGACGATGTCGCTCGTCGGATCGATGCCGCCGAGGTCGGGGAGCTCACCATAATCGGCGGTTCGGACGTCGGCGTCGAGCTTGAGCTGCCTGACCACGTCCGTGACCCATCCGGCGCCGAAGCTTTCCCAGGCGAGCATGGTGACCGGGTGCGTGCCGAGAAGCGACCACAGGGCCAGCTCCATCGCCCCGGTGTCCGACGCGGGAACGATCCCCAGGCGATAATCGGCGGGAAGGCCGAGCAGGGCGTGGGTTCGATCGATCGCCTGCTGCAATCGCGACTTGCCGATGGCCGAGCGGTGCGAGCGGCCGAGCGAGCGAGTATCGAGAAGCGCCGCCGACCAGCCGGGCGGCTTGGCGCAGGGCCCCGAGGAAAAGAAGGGGCGCGCCGGCAAGGCGGCGGGACGGTCAACCAAGACACTCTCCTCACAGAGAGCACGCGCCGCGTTGGGACGGCGTGGCCCGTCGCCCGCCCTAAGGCATGGTTAGCGAATGGCAAGCCGCCGACACGTCCAAAAAGCGTGAAAGATTCGCCGGTCGCTGGTGCCGCGAAGGCCGTTTTTGACCAAGATTCCGTTCATTCGACGAGATTAACAACGGTTCATCGCACGGAGCGGACGGTTCATCCCGGCAAGCGGAACATTCGATTGAATTCGTTAACCCTCTTGGGTCAGGTTCAACCTCGTCATCACGTGGTGGGCAAAACCAGGTGGCGACGGCGGGGCTGGGGAGCTCCTTTTTCGATGGAACAGGCGAACGCGCTTCGGCGCGCTCGCGATGGATTTGGAGCGAACCAAGATGGCGCAAGTTCTGGCTGCGACACTGCCATTCCTCCGGGATCGCGATCTCTTCGTCCACGATGGCACCAAACTTCGCCGCTTCCGCATCTCCGCTTCCATTCAAGCCGTTTTCTTCATCACGCTGATGGCGCTGGTCGCTTGGTCCGGTTACGCCGCCGCTCAGGTGGTGACCTCCGGTCCGCAGGCCCTGTCGCTGAGCGATGCGACCGAAGCCCGTGCCCGCAAGCTCGAGCAGCGCCAGGCGCTGATTGAGGCGATCGTCACCGGCCAGGCGATCGACGAGGCCACGGTGGCGGCGGCGACAGCCGGTGGCCATGCGGCCGACAGCGGCCCTCTGGCTCGTGTCGAGGAAGCGCAGCATGCGCAGGCCGCACTGATCGCTCGTGCTCTCGATGCCCGCTACCAGAATACCGCCGCGGAGCTGAGGAAGCTCGGCGTCGCTCCATCCCGCGTCGCTGGCGTTGGCGGTCCGTTCGAGGCGGTCGGCAAGGCCGACCCCACTTTCAAGCAGTTGTTCACGAGCTGGAAGAAGCTCGACACCCTCCAGGACGGCGCAATTGCCGTTCCGTCCGACAAGCCGGTCAAGACGGCCGCGTTCACCAGCGGCTATGGCGTCCGCTCCGACCCGTTCCAGGGCCGCGCCGCGATGCACGCCGGAATTGATCTCGCCGGTGCGGTCGGCACCCCAATCTACGCCACGGCCGACGGAGTCATCACCGACGCCGGCTACAACAGCGGCGGCTACGGCAACCTCATCAAGATCAATCACGGCCGCGGCATCGAGACCCGCTACGGGCACCTGTCCAAGATGAGCGTTTACCGCGGCCAGCGCGTGCAGCGCGGCGAGATGATCGGCCGAATGGGCTCGACCGGCCGCTCGACCGGCAGCCACCTGCACTATGAAGTGCGCATCGACGGCCGCGCGGTGAACCCGGTGCCGTTCATGAAGTCGACCGACTATCTGGTCGCCATGCGGCGCAACTCCACCGTTGCTCCGATGGACACAGTGGCGCTGGGCGGACCGAGCGGCGGCCGCCGCTAGGGTTGCTGCCGACCCACCCTCTCCCTATCTCGCTCTGGTGAGCGAGCCTGACATCATCTTGACCGAGAGCGCTGCCAAGCGCGTTGCGGCGATTGCCGGGCGCCAGTCCAGGCCGGCGATCCTCCGCCTCGCGGTCGATGGCGGCGGCTGCGCCGGTTTCACCTACAAGTTCGAGCTCGCCGACAATGCGGAAGCCGGCGACACGGTCGCAGAGACCAGCGGCGTGAAGCTGGTCGTGGATCCGACCAGCCTCGACCTGGTGCGGGGCTCGGCCGTCGATTTCGTCGAGGACCTCGGCGGCGCCGCGTTCCGGGTGACCAACCCGAACGCGGCCTCGGGCTGCGGCTGCGGCTCGAGCTTTTCCGTCTGAAGTGCGGCTCGCGACCTTCAACCTCAACGGCATTCGCGCCCGCCTGCCGCGCCTGCTCGAATGGCTCGAGCGCGAGAAACCCGACGTGGTGTGCCTCCAGGAACTCAAGTGCGCCGATGAATCGCTGCCGATCGCGGACGTCGAAGCGGCCGGCTACGGGGCCGTGTGGCACGGGCAGAAGGGCTTCAACGGAGTCGCGATCCTGGCTCGGGGCGACACTCCCGAGCTTCGCCGCACCGGCCTTCCCGGCGATCCGGACGACAGCCACAGCCGCTATATCGAGGCGCAGGTCGGCGATTTCATTGTCGCCTCGCTCTATTTGCCCAATGGCAACCCGGCCGGAACCGAGAAGTTCGACTATAAGATCCGGTGGATGGAGCGGCTCGGCGACCATTCGAGCGAGCTGCTCGGCGACGAGCGCGCGGTGGTGCTCGCCGGCGACTGGAACGTGGTGCCGGAGGACCGCGACGTGTTCTCGGTTCGGGCGACGGCGCACGATGCGGTGATGCAACCGGAAGCGCGCTCGGCCTGGCGGCGGCTCGTCCACCAGGGATGGACCGATTCGCTGCGTGCGCTGCACCCGGACGAGCCGAAGCTTTACACCTTCTGGGACTATACCGCCGGCTGCTGGCAGCGCGACGCGGGCTTCCGGCTCGATCACCTGCTGTGCTCGCCCGAGGCCGCCGACCGGCTGCGCGGCGCCGGCGTCGACAAATGGGCGAGGGCTCAGGAAAAGGCGAGCGACCACGCGCCGACCTGGATCGATCTCGCCTAGCTAGAGCGCCTTTTCAAAAATCCGGTAGACGTGGTTGACCCGCGCGCCCGGTAGCTCGGCGATCGATATCATCCCCTGGTTATCCTCGAGAACCCAGCCGAACTCGCCTTGGGCGGCGCCGTAATTGGCGACCGCAGCGCGGCGCGTGGACTCGATCAGCATGAAGGCGATCTGGGTCGCCAGCCGGCTGTTGTGGAGCTTCGAGGCGACGCCCATCAGCGGCACTCGCACCCGGCTCGTCCTGGGCTTGCGCAGGCGCCACAGCAGCTTCGCCCAGCCAAACGGAAACAGGTGCCCGTCGAGGTCGCGGATCAGCTCGTTGACGTCGGGAAAAGTGACCATGAAGGCAACCGCTTCACCGTCCAGCTCGGCGATCCGCACCAGGTCCTCGAAGACGATCGGCTTCAGTTTCTTGCCGGCATAGGCGATCTCGGCCTCGGTCAGCGGAACGAAGCCCCAATTGGCCGACCAGGCATCGTTGAGGAGGTTGAGGATGATCCGCGCCTCGCTCGCAAAGCGGCTTTTGTCGACCTTGCGGATGTGAAGGCGCGGGTTCTTCTCGCCGGCGGCGACCAGCCGGTCGGCGAGCGGATCGGACCAGCCGGTGATGCCGACTTCGTAGGTCAGCAGGTCCTTGGCCTTGGAATAGCCGGCCGCCTCGATCCACCGGCGATATTCGGGCCGATGATGGCCCATCATCACCGTCGGCGGCTCATCGAAACCCTCGATTTCGAGCCCCGGCTCGTCCCAGATCGACAGGCTGACCGGCCCGAGCGCCCGGCTCATTCCCTGCTCGCGGAGCCAGTCCTCGGCGACGGCGATCAGCGCGGCGGCCGCCTGCTCGTCGAGCGCCTCGAACATGCCCCACTGGCCGGTGCCGGCGCCCATGTGGACCTGGACGAGATCGTCGACCTGGGCGCTGATCCGGCCGACCGTTCGGCCGTCGCGCTCGGCCAGCCACAGCTGCGCGCGGGCATGCCCGAACCACGGGTTCTTCTTCGGGTCGATCAGCGCGTGGACTTCGCCCTTGAGCGGCGGCACCCAGGCTGGATCGTCTTCATAGACCCGCCAGACGAAGTCGACGAAGGCCCGCCGGTCGGCCGCGGAGGCGACCGGCCGAACCTGTACCTCAGCCGGCATGGTTGGTTTCAGCCGACCCGGTCGCGCTTGCGCGGGTGGCCAGTCGCTACTCCGCCCGAAAGTCGAGCGACCCACGGGTAGCGCTCCGCAACCTCGGGAGTGTAGCCGAGGTTGAACACGTTGGGGCTTTTCTCGGGCCGCTCGCGGCGGTCGTAGAAGGTGCCCAGCACCCGGTCCCAGAAATAATTGGTGATTCCGAAATTGCCGGTCTCATCGTGGAAATGATGGGCCATGTGCCGCTTCTTCATCTCGGTGACCAGCGCCCACTTGGGCTTGTAGGCGAGATGCTGGATGCAGTGGACGAACTCATAGACGCAGGTCGTGAGGAGCCCGGCCGCGAACGCCGCCGCGGCGCCGCCGGTGCCGCCGATCGCATAGCCGATCGGAACCGTGACGGCGGCGATCGTCGGAAGCGTCGTGTGCAGCGCTCCGAACAGAACCTCGAGACGATTGGGGTCCTGGTGGTGATCGAAGTGGATGCGCTTCCAGGTGCGAGCCAGCGCCGGCACCTTGAACATCCATGTCGAGTGCAGGACCCAGCGGTGAAGCGCGTACCACACGAGCGGGTAGGCGAGCACGATCGAGCCGGCCGCGGCCAGCGTCTCGAGCGGGGACGCCGGATACAGGGTCCACACGCCCGCCGACACCGCGGCCAGCGCGATGTAGGCGAGGATCGCCGGATACTGGAAATAGGCGATCCACAGCTCCTTGAGCGTCATCCGGTCAAGGTAGTGCGAACGGTTCCAAATACCCTTAGCCATGGTCTCTGCAGTCACGAAATTCCCTTGAATCGATGCCGTCGCCCCCGGCGGCATTGCGGATGTGGGACTGTAATAAGGCATCTTTGCGACAGTGGAAGGGTCGGAAGTGGGCTGCTGGGCTCGCGCGATCCCCCCGGATGGAGCTGTGCGCGTCACTCTTCGCTGCGGATCAGGACCGTTTCGCCGATCAGCAGGAACAGGACGAAGGGCGCCCAGGCGGCGAGCAGGGGCGGGTAGGCGCCGACATTGCCCATCGCCAGGCTGAAATTGTCGGCGACGAAATAAGCAAAGCCGAGCGCCATTCCGACGGTCGCCCGGAGCAGCACCTGGCCGGACCGGGCGAGGCCGAACGCGGCGACCGCGGCGAGCAGCGGCATCAGCAGCGTCGACAGCGGACTTGAAATCTTGTGCCACAGGCCGGCGCGCGCTTCCTCCGTGTGGCGGCCGGCGCGCTCCATCTGCTCGATCCGCTGCTTGAGGGTGAAGAAATCGAGCTGGTCGGGATCGACCTTCGCCAGCGTCAGCCGCTCCGGCTCGACCCCGGGTAGCGCCGTCATTTGGTCGTGGCGGCGCACCAGGTTCATGGTCGCGTCGTAAACCCGCACATTCTCGAGCAGCCACGCGCCGCCCGCCGGCCGCGCGCGCTCCGCATCGATCACTCGGCGAAGAGTGCCGCCCTCGCGATCATAGATGGAGACGCCGGTAGCGCGCAGCTGTTGATGCTGGCCGACCACCTGTCGAGCGCGAACCAAATCATTGCCGACCAAGACCCAGACATTGGACAACAAGTCGCTGTCCGGCGGAATCGGCCGATAATCATTGTCGTTCCACGCGGTGACGGTCCGCGCCGCCTTGACCACCACCGTCTCATTGAAGGCGAAGGCCACCGCCGCGATGCCGAGGCTGGCGACGATCAGCGGGGCGAGGATCTGGTGCGCGGAAATCCCCGCGGCCTTCATCGCGATGACCTCGCTGTGCTGATTGAGCCCGGCGAAGGCGATCAGAGTCCCCAGCAGCACCGAGAAGGGCAGGAACCGCGCGGTCAGCAGGGGCACCCGCAGCGCGACATATTGCCACAGCTCGGCGTCGCCATTGCCGGGCACGGCGAGGATCTTGCCCGATTCCCCGAGCAGGTCGAGCGTCATCAGGATCAGCACCAGCGCCACCAGAACCGCCAGGCTGCGGGTCAGGAACAGCTTGACCGTGTAAAAGGCGATCCGCCGCGACGGGAAGAAATGCAGGTTGATCATGCGGGCGCTCTGGTCATGCCCGCTCCGGTCTCGGCAGGAGCGAGCGCACCGCCCGCCCGACCTTGGCAAACGCGCGCTCGAGCGCGCCGATCGGCTGGCCCCCGGGCTGGTGGGCGAGCACGTGGTACATCCACACGATCAGCGCCGAGAGCAAGACCAGCGGCACCCACAAGGCGACAACCGGTTCGATCCGCCCCTGGGCGCCGGCTTGCTCGGCATATTGATTGACCTTGTGATAGGCGACGACAATGACGATGCCGATGAAGATGCCGAGCGACGACGAGCTTCGCTTCGGCGGCACCGCGAGCGCCAGCGCCAGCAGCGGAAGCATCAGCATCATCAGCACCTCGACAATCCGGAAGTGCAGATTGGCCTGAGCGGCAAGGCGGTCCTCGCCGGTGGCGCCGCCGCCATAGCCTTCGTGAAACAGTTCGTTGAGCGTCAGTTCGTCGTGGTCATGGCCGCGGTTCCGGAAGCGATCGACCTGGGGCAGGTTGATCGGCAGATCGTAGCTTTCGAACGACAGGGTCCGCGGCGCCGCGAATTTTGGCGATTGCTGGATCAGGCGCCCCTCGCGCAGCCGGAACAGGATCGTGTCGGGATCGTCGGTCGACAGGAAGCGGCCGGTTGCAGCGGTTGCCGCGACTGAGGTGCCCGAGCGGTCGTCGACCTGGACGAAAATGCCCCGCAGGCGCGTGCCGCTGTCCTCGCTGCCGTCGATCCGCAGCGTCAGCCGCTTGCCGAGCCGGTTGAACTCGCCGACCCTGATCGATGCGCCGAGCGCTCCGGAGCGCAGGTCGAACCGCAGCCCCTCGTAGCGGTAGCGCGCATAGGGCTCGATGTAGCCGACGATCGCCAGGTTCAGGAGCATCAGCGCGGCCGCGTAGGTGTAGGGCACGCGCAGCAGCCGGCCGAAGCCGATGCCGATTCCGCGCAGTGCATCGAGTTCCGAGGACAAGGCGAGCTTGCGGAAGGCGAGCAGGATGCCGAGCATCAAGCCGATCGGGATTCCAAGCGAGAAATATTCCGGCAACAAATTGGCCAGCATCCGCCAGACGACGCTGACCGGCCCGCCCGCGGTGACGACGAAATCGAACAGCCGCAGCATCTTGTCGAGCACCAGCAGCATCGCCGCCAGGATCAGTGTGCCCAGCAGAGGCACCGCGATGGAACGCGCGAGGTAGCGGTCGATTAGCGAAATGCGGCCCAATTTTTAGTCGTCCAAACACCATGATTTGGCCGCAAAGCGCGCCGAGACAGCTACGCGGGCGGCTCTCCCTTCCCGTGAAGGACCGCGCCCGGTGTGCGTCGAAAACGAACGGTCTGCAATATCATGTCGAATACGCGTCTCCTGCTTGTCGCCCCGCTGCTTGCCGCGATGGCCACGGCCGCGCCGGCGCGCATCGTCGGTTCCGACGCGCAGGCGTGCCTGACGGGCAAGCCATCGATGCTGGTTCGAGTCAGCGGCCTCAAGAAGCCAAGCGGCACGGTCAAGGTCGCGGTCTATGCGGCGCAGGGTTACCTCGCCAAGGGCGGCAAGCTTCGCAAAATCGTGGTGCCGGTGCGCTCGAGCGGTCCGATGGACGTCTGCATCGCGGTTCCGAAGGCCGGCCAATATGCGGTCGCCGTCCATCACGACCTCAACGGCAACGGCGACAAGGATCCCAATGACGGCGGCGGCTATTCGGGAAATCCGAGCCTGTCGATCACCAATCTCAAGCCGCCGTTCGGCAAGACCGCGGTGCGCGTCGGTACGGCCCCCCGCCGGGTGACGGTCCTGCTGCAGTACCGCGAGGGCCTCTCTATCCGACCAGTGAACGGGTGATGACGCGTCCGCGGATCGCACTGCTTTCCAATCCGAAGTCGACCGGGAATCTAGCTCAGCTTCCGCGGATCAGGGCGTTTTGTGCCGATCACCCCGACATTTTCCACTATGAGGTCGAGAAAGCCCACCAGGTCGGCACCGCGCTGCGGACGATCGCCCGAGTGCGGCCCAAGATGCTGGTCATCAACGGCGGCGACGGCACCGTCCAGGCGGCTCTGACCGAACTCTACAACGGCGGCCATTTCGGCAATCAGCCGCCGCCGGTCGCCGTCCTGCCCAGCGGCAAGACCAATCTCATCGCCCTGGATTTGGGAGCGCCCGGCGACCCCATCGCGGCCCTGGAGAAATTGCTCGAGATCGCCCAGGCCGACTTGAGCCTCCACATCGTCGCTCGCGAGCTGATCGCTCTGCGCTGCGGCGCGGGCGAGCAACGGCCGGTGATCGGCATGTTCCTGGGCGGCGCCGGGCTCGCCGACACGATGCTTTACTGCCGCGAGAAGATCTATCCGCTCGGCCTTCCCAACGGGGTCAGCCACGCGCTCACCGGATTGGCCTTGCTCGCGCGGCTGTTCCTCAGGCTCAAAGCCAATTTCCTGCCGCCCCGGCCAAGCCCGTTGGCCGTGTCCTGGCGCAACAGCCAGAGCCTGACCGGCCGCTTCTCGCTGCTGGCGGTGACGACGCTCGACAAGTTGCTGCTGTCCGGCGAGATCAGGGGGCATAATCGCGGCGCGCTCCGGCTGGTCGCGATCGAAGAGCGTCTCGGTTCGGTCGTGGGGGCCTTCTTCGCGACCTTGTTCGGCAAGCTCGGCCATTCCAAGCTGCGCGGGGTCCACTTCGAGGAAAGCGACGAGATCAGCATCGAGGGGGAAAGCTCCAAGGTGATCCTCGACGGCGAAACGTTCCGGGCCGAGATCGGCCGACCGATCCTCCTCAAGCTCGCGCAGCCGCTGTCGTTCGTCCGCATTGCCGCGTAAAGGCCGCGCCGTGGACGAGCTCAAGCAGCTGGTCGCGGAGGAGCTCGCGACTACCGTCGATCCGCGCGTTGCCAAGCTGGCGGCGGCGATTGCCGCCAGGCACGGGGCCGCCTCGCGGGCGGTGCTGTTCTACGGCTCCTGCCTTCGCGAAAAGCAGCTCGAAGGATTGATGCTCGATTTCTACCTGATCGTTTCCGATTATCGGGCGGCCTATGACAAGCGCTGGCTGGCGGCAGCCAACCGGCTGGTACCGCCCAACGTCTTCCTGTTCGAAAAGGATGGGCTCGCCGCCAAATATGCCGTGCTCAGCGAAGCCGATTTTCGGCGCGAATGCAGTTCGCACGCTTTCACCGTTTCAACGGCCGCTCGTTTTGCGCAGCCATCGCGCTTGGTCTGGTTCGCGGACCAGAGCGCAGCAGAGCGCGCCATCGAGGCGATCACACAGGCTGGCCCAACACTTCTGGATTGGACACTTCCGGTGGCAGTGGGTGGTTCACCCGAAGAAGTTTGGCAACGTGCATTCCAGCTCACTTTCGGAGCCGAAATTCGCGCTGAGCGGGCTGGCCGCTCTGAGCTCCTGGTCGCCGCTGATCCGCAGCGCTACTACCAATTCGGCCTTCGCGCGCTTCAAGCCATCGCTGAAAAGCGGGGCGTTGGACCAAATGGCGAGGTTCCGCTGATGATGCGGCCTGATCGGGCAGAGCGTTGGTGGCGCAAGATGCAGCGTCGCGGGAAATGGTATTCGGTCCTCCGGCTCGCCAAGGCGAGCGCGACGTTCACCGGCGGGGTCGACTACATCGCCTGGAAGATCAACCGCCACGCAGGGACGCAAATCCAAATCAAGCCGTGGCAGCGGCGCTGGCCGCTGCTCGCCGCGATCAGCCTTTTGCCGCGACTCCTGAAGTCCGGGGCCGTTCGCTAGCCCGCCGTGCGAGGGCCGAGGAGACTGCATTGGCGAGCGCGCCGACGGTGAACGGCTTGCGCAACAATTCGTAGCCGACGAGCTGGTCGGTCTCGCCCTCGCCGACATAGCCGGTGACGAACAGCACGGCGAAGTCGCGGTGAGTGGCCTTGAGGTAGCGGATCAGCTCGGGACCGGTCATCTCGGGCATGATCACGTCGCTGATGACCAGGTCGAATTCGTGGCTTTCGAACAGCTTGATCGCCTCGGCGCCGCTTGAACAGGCGACCGGCTGGTAATCCAGATCCTCCAGCGCATCGACGGTCGCCGCTCGGACCCGCGGATCGTCCTCGACCAGCAGGATGCTCGCTCCCGGGACGTGCGCCTCGCTTTCCGAGCGCTGCATGGCCGGGTGGAGGCGCACCGCGGCGGGCGCCGATTCCGTCCGCGGCAAGTAGATCGAGACCGCCGTCCCCTTGCCGAGCTCGCTTTCGATTCCGACCTCGCCGCCCGACTGGTGCGCAAAGCCGAAGATCTGGCTGAGCCCGAGGCCGGTGCCCTTGCCGACCGGCTTGGTGGTGAAAAACGGCTCGAACGCGCGCTCGAGGACTTCGGGGGTCATTCCGCAGCCCGTGTCGGTGACGCTGATGCGAATATATTCGCCGGGCCGGACATCCCCGACTTCGTTGGCCTTCAGGGTGACGTTCGAAGTGGTGATCCGCATGATGCCGGTGCCGTCCATCGCATCGCGCGCGTTGACCGCGAGGTTGACGATGGCGTTCTCGAGCTGGTGCGGGTCGACGTAGGTCGGCCAGCTGTCGCGGGCGAGGTCGACCTCGACTTGAATTCGCTCGCCGAGCGTCCGGTCGAGCAAGTCGGACATGCCGGCGACCAGCTCGCTGCTGTCGACCCGCTCGGGGAGCAGCGGCTCGGAGCGGGCAAAAGACAGCAGCCGCCGGGTCAGGGCGGCGGCCCGTGTCGCGCCTTCCATGGCGTTGATGAGATGGGTCATGACTTCGCGCTTGGGACCGTTCAAGCGGCGTCGGGCGAGATCGATTCCACCGACCACCACCGCCAGCATATTGTTGAAGTCGTGGGCGATGCCGCCGGTTAGCTGGCCGACCGCCTCCATTTTCTGGACCTGCCGCAATTGCGCTTCGGCGAGCTGCCGCTCGACCGCTTCGGCGCGCAGCGCTTCGTTGGCGTCCTGCAACTCCTGAGTGCGCTCGGCGACGGCCTGCTCGAGCGCCTCGGCGCGCGCCGACTCGGACTCGGCCTGCCGGCGCGCGGCTGCGTTCTGTCGAACCGCCTGGATCGCCACCAGGCCGAGGAAGATGGCGCCGATGCCGACGATGATTCCCAGCCAACTCAGATAATCCGTCAGCCGGTCGGCCTGGGCTGAGAAGATTTCGCTCTGCTCGATTCGCTCTCGCAGCGACTTGCGCTCGGCATCGGCGATTTCGTCGAGCTTCCGGGTGACGCGGGGACCAGTGTCGACACGGCCGGCCGCGTAATAAAAAGAGGTGCCGCCTTCGCCCTGCTGGGCGGCCGCCGCGCGCGCGGCGGGAAACAGCTCGCCGCTGCGCATCGCGTACAATTGCTCGAGCTCATTGACGCGCTGCCGCTGCTCGGGGCTGGTGCGCACCAGCCGTTCGAGCTGATTGATCTGGTGCCCGGCGAGGCGCCACTGGCTAGAGAAGATGCTGCCGCTGGTCTTGATGTCCTCGTCGAGGACAAAGCGGCCGAGCGCGGCCTCGGCGCGCGACATGCTGGAATCGACGCCGCGAACGAGCAGCGCGACATTGTAGGCGCGGCGCTCGGCCTCGAGCGCCTGCTCGCGGGCGTCGTTGGACAGAGCGACGAGGACCACCATGGCCAGCAGGACCAGGGTCGCAATCAGGCCGCCGGCTGCCGCACCGCCTCGGCGCCAGTCGAAATGCAGCTCGTCCCCCGCCGGCATCATGGCGCTAGTCTAGACCTGTATGCTGCCCCGTGAAAGGCGGCTTGGGGTCAGTTTATGCAGCCTGTCGCACGTCCTGCAGCAGCGAACATGCCGAGAACCTCACCGACCTGCTCGCTGCTGTGCTCCGAGCAGAGCGAGCAGCGCAGCAGCGTCATGCCCGCGGGCGTGGCCGGAGGCCGTGCAAGATTGACGTACAGACCGCGCTCCAAAAGCGCTTCCCACATTGCCGCCCCGGTCTCGAGGTCGGGCATCAGGACGGCGATGATCGCCGACTGCGGCTCGTCGGTCCCGAGGCTGAAGCCCAATTGCCGGAGGCCCGAGTGAAGCCGCTTGCTGTTCTCCCAGAGGTGGGCGCGCTTGTCGGCCGCATCCATCAGCTTGCGGATCGAGGTCGCCGCGGTCGCCACCACGGAAGGGGGCAGCGAGGCGGTGAACACGTACGGCCGGCACACCAGCCTCAGGATTTCGAACTTGGGATGGTTCGAGACGCAAAAGCCGCCGACCGTCCCGACCGACTTGGAGAAGGTGCCGATGATGAAATCGACGTCGTCGATCACGCCCTGGGCTTCGGCGACGCCGCGGCCATTTTCCCCGATGAAGCCCATCGAGTGCGCCTCGTCGACCAGCACCATCGCGCCGTTCTCCTTGGCGACCCGAACCATCTCGGTCAGCGGGGCGACGTCGCCGAGCATCGAATAGACGCCTTCGAGCACGACCAGCTTGCCGGCGCCTTCGGGCACGCGCTTCAGGCGCTTCTCCAGCGCCTCGACGTCGTTGTGGTGGAACGGCACGATCTGGGCGTTGCCGAGCGCGCAGCCGTCGTAGATCGACGCATGGCTGTCGATGTCGAGGACGATATAGTCGTCCTTCCCGGCCAGGGTCGAAATCACGCCGAGGTTCGCCTGGTAGCCGGTGGAAAACACCATCGCGTGGTCCATCGCGTAGAAGTCGCGCAGCGCCTGCTCGACCGCCCGATGGCCGGAATAGGTGCCGTTGAGCACCCGGCTTCCGGTGGTCCCCGAGCCAAAGTCGTCGAGCGCCTTCTTGCCGGCCGCGATCACGTCGGGGTCGAAGGTCATCCCCATGTAATTGTAGGTGCCCAGAAGGATGGTGCGCTTGCCGTTGCAAATCGCGACGGTCGGGCTTTCGACCCGGTCCATCACCAGGTTGAACGGGTCGGTGAGGCCGGTTTCGAGCAGCGTCTCGCGCTGCTCGATCAGCGCGTCGAACTTCGAGAAGAGATCGCTCACCGCTCGCCCTGCAGCTGGCCGACCGCGTCGACGAGCTGGCCGACCGTTTCAATCTCGGCGGCTCGGTTCATGCTGATCAGGATGTCGAACTCGTCCTCGACCGACGCGACGAAGTCCATCACCGTCAAACTGTCCCATTCGAGATCCTGGGCGAACCGCGTGCTTTCGGTCACCGCGATGCCCTTCTTGTTGAAGGGCTCGATCAGCTTGGCGATTTTGGCAGCGGTCTCGTCTCGATCGGTCATGGGCGGCTCGTAGTGGCGGGCATTCGGTTTCGCAACGCAATGGGGCGCAAAAACGGCGGTTCGGAGCCAGCCCTTAAAGCCAGCCCTGGGCCCGGTACCATTGAGCGGTCGCGGTGAGGCCGTCGGGCGTCGCGATCCGCGGTTGCCAGAGATCCGCGGGAGCCGCATGCGCGGCATCGACGACCCAGTCGGGATGGCAGAAATAGGCGGCGCGATCGGTGGTCAGCTTGGCCTTGTCGCCGCGCAACAGCCGGTCGGCCCTGGCGCCCAGCCGGAGCAGTCCCGAAGGGATCGAAAAGCTAAGACCCCGCCGACCGACCGCCGTGCCGAGCGCCTCGGCAAATTCCTTGTGGCTCCAGGCGCCCGTCCGGCCGTCGTCGGGCTCGATCGTCACGCCGCTCGGGGCGCCGGTCGCCGCCAGCGCGAGTAGCAGGCGGACGAGATCGTCGGCGTGGAGCAGCGACAGGCGCCCCTCGGGCGGCAGCAGCACGAACCCGAGCTTCGCCATTTTGAATAGTTCGAGCGTCTCCTTGTCACCAGGCCCATAGACGGCCGGAGGCCGGACGATCGCAAACGGCAGTCCGGAGTTGGCGACGAGTTGCTCCGACTTCGCCTTGGATGCGCCGTAGAGCGACAAGTTCGGTTCCCGCGCCGCGAGCGAGGACACATGGACAAAGCGTTTGACGCCGCTCGCCTTGGCTGCGACGAGCATCGCCTGCGTCCCATCGACGTTGCAGCGGTCGAAATCGGCGGCCGTGCGTCCACTGATCACTCCGGCGACGTGGATCACCGAGTCCGCTCCCGCCACCAGCTTCGCGAGCGCGACTGGCTCCTCGAGCGAGCCGCTTACCCAGTCGACGTTTACGCGCGCCGGCAGGGGGCGTCGGGTGAGCGCGCTCACCTGATGGCCGTCCGCTACCGCGGCGTCGAGCAGACGCGAGCCGACGAAACCCGTGCCGCCGGTGACCGCCAGCTTCATGGCCGCCGAATCACAGCGGCGACCACGGCCGCTCGTTGGGCGCCGCCTCCGCGGATTGCCGCTCGGCCGAACCGAGCTGCTCGACAATCGCGTCGAGCAAGGCGTCGATCCCCTGGCCGATCGGCGCGGAGATCGGAATCGAATCCGCGCCGCTCGCCTCGTCGAGCGCCTTCTTCACCTTCGCCAGTTGCTTGCCATCGACAAGGTCGGCGCGGCTCAGCGCGATGACCTCGGGCTTGTCGGCGAGGTCCGCGCCGTAGGCATCGAGCTCGCCGCGCACCACGCGCCACGCTTCGACCGGGTCGTCGCCGGCCGCGTCGACCAGGTGCAGCAACAGCTGGCAGCGCTCGACATGGCCGAGGAAACGGTCGCCGATCCCGGCCCCTTCCGCGGCTCCTTCAATCAGCCCGGGAATGTCGGCGATGACGAACTCGCGACCCTTGTGCCGGGCGACTCCGAGCTGCGGCCGAAGCGTCGTGAACGGATACTCCCCGACCTTGGCGGCCGCGTTGGTGGTTGAGTTGAGGAACGTCGATTTGCCCGCGTTGGGCAGGCCGACCAGGCCGACGTCGGCGAGCAGCTTCAGCCGCAGCCACACCCACATTTCCTCCCCCGGCCAGCCGGTGCCGTGCTGGCGCGGCGCCCGATTGGTCGAGGTTTTGTAACTGGCGTTGCCGCGGCCGCCGTCGCCGCCCTTGAGCAAAGTCATCCGCTGGCCGACCTCGGTCAGATCGGCGAGCAGGCTACGGTCCTCGTCGTCGGCGAGGATTTGGGTCCCGACCGGGACCTTGATGACCAGGTCTTCGCCGCCCGCCCCGGTTCGGTTGGCCCCGGCTCCGCCCTTGCCGCGCGGGGCCCGGAAATGCTGGGTGTAGCGAAAGTCGATCAGCGTATTGAGGCCGGGCACCGCCTCGAAGATGATGTCGCCGCCCTTGCCGCCGTCGCCGCCGTCGGGCCCGCCGAACTCGATGAACTTTTCGCGCCGGAAGCTGACCGCTCCCGGCCCACCCGTGCCCGACCGAATAAAGATCTTCGCCTGGTCGAGGAAATGCATGGGCCGGCAGTTAGGCGGGGCTGCGGCGAATTGCTACCGCAGCCCCGTCAGGCCGCGAGAGACTCCTTGTCCTGCGTGGCGGCCGCGCAGGTGAGGTCGAGCGCGAGCATTTTCGCCGGTGCCTCCGTGCCGCGCCCACAACTCATCCGCGGAGCCGTGATCCCGAGCGGCTCGAAGCCGAGCTTCTCGAGCACTCGCCCCGAAGCCGGGTTGTCGAGGAAATAAGAAGCCTGGAGCCGCGGCACCCGAAGCGTCCGGGCGATATCGACCAGCGCCGCCGAGGCTTCGGTCGCAAAGCCGCGGCCCCAGAAGGCGCGCGCGATCCAGTAGCCCAGCTCGACCGCGCCCGACGGTCGCCGACCGAGCCCGCAAGAGCCGACGAGGAGCGGATCACCGTCCGTCCGCTCGAAAGCCAGGAACGAGGGCAGCACCGGGTCCCGCGGCTGGGCGAGGAACGCCTCGGCGTCGCGCAGCCGATACGGCCACGGCGCGGTCGCGAGATTGCGGACGATCCGCTCGTCGGCGATCGCGGCGGCAAGCGCCGGCGCATCCTCGGCCCAGCCGGGCCTGAGCAGCAACCGTGCGGTCCTCGTGAACATCGTCCTTCTCCCACCGGGGCCCGTCGGCGGGCCCGAGACTGTTGGGAGAAGACAAAAAGAAAGGGAGCGGAGGGGGCTTCCCTCTTCTCCCTTGTGGCTTCGATCCTGTGGATCTCGTCCGGGCCGCCCCCTTGGGGAACGGCCCTTTATCGACCGTCCCTATTCGCTTGCTTCCGCCGGCATGACGTGGACGTACTTTCGCCCGAGCTTGCCATCGCGGAAGGCGACCGAGCCGTCGGTAAGCGCAAAGAGGGTATGGTCCTTGCCGATGCCGACGTTGTCGCCGGGGTGCCAGCGCGTGCCTCGCTGGCGCACGATAATGTTGCCGGCGCGGGCCGACTGGCCGCCGAACAATTTGACGCCGAGGCGCTTGCTCTCGCTGTCGCGGCCGTTGCGGGAACTGCCGCCTGCTTTCTTATGTGCCATTTGAACTACTTCTTGGGTTTGGCTGGTTTCTTGGCGGCGCCCTTAGCAGGCGCTTCCTTTTTTGTCGACGGGGCCTCGGCCTTGGCCTTGTCGCCGGCAGCCTTTTTCGGCTTGGCCGGCTTGGGCTTCGCCGCAGCCTTGGTCTGCTGATCGGGGTTGGCCGCGGTCTCGCTCTCGGGCGCGGGATTCTCGGTCGGAACGGCCGCAGCCTGTCCCTTGACGTCGGGATCGCCGGCGTTGGCCTGGGCCGCTGCTTCCTTCTTGGCCGCCGCGGCGGGAGCATCCTTGGCGGCCTTCGCGGGCTTGGAGTCCTGCTTCTTCTCGGCCTTGTGGTCGCCGATCGCGACGATCCTCAGGATCGTGTGCTGCTGTCGGTGGCCCTGCTTGCGCCGGTAATTGTGGCGGCGGCGCTTCTTGAACACCGTCACCTTGTCGCCCTTGGCCTGGGCGACGATCTCGGCCGCGACCTTCAGCCCGTCGACGGACTTGAGGTCGGAGCCCTCGCCGGCGAGCAGCACGTCGCTGATGTCGACCCGGTCGCCGGCTTCACCGGCCAGCCTCTCGACGACGATCTTGTCTCCCGGGGCGACGCGATACTGCTTGCCGCCCGTGCGCACGACTGCGAACATTGGCTCTTCTCTTCTCGTCAGAAATGACCGTTCCGCGCACGTTTAGCGCCCAAGCACTGCGGGTCGCGGAAAGGGAGCCGCCTATGGCAGCGGCTATGCCCTGTCAACCGGAGAGGCCGTGGCGAACGCTGTTGCGCCCGGACCACAACCTCGATCAATCTTGGCCCTCTGGCGTTTGGCGCTTGCCTGCCGCGCACATTGCGACAAGCTCGCTTTTCGGCGCGCATTCGCGAGGAATCGGACTCGCGTTGCGCCGTTGTTGGGGGATGTACCATGTCCAAGCACGCCATCCGTTCATTGATGCTCGCTACGCTTTCGCCGCTGGCACTGGCCTCCCCGGCGGCTGCCCAGCAGAACCAGGAAGCTGTCCAGGACGCTCCCGAGGCGCAGAGGCAGGGCGAGCTGCCAGACCAGTCGACGATCGTCGTCACCGGCACCCGCCGGACCGACCGGACGGTTGCCGACAGCCCAGTGCCGGTTGATGTAATTTCTGCCGAGAGCCTCAGCCAGAGCGGCCACACGGAGATCAACCGGGCGCTCACCCAGGAAGTGCCGAGCTTCAACTTCCCGCAGCCGGCGATCACCGACGGCACCGACGTGATTCGCCCGGCGACCCTGCGCGGCCTGTCGCCGGACCAGACGCTGGTGCTGATCAACGGCAAGCGCCGACACACATCGGCGCTGCTCAACATCAACGGCTCGGTCGGGCGGGGTTCGGCTGCGGTCGACATCAACCTCATCCCGACCATCGCCTTGTCGCGGGTCGAGGTGCTGCGCGACGGCGCCGCCGCGCAATATGGCTCCGACGCGATCGCCGGGGTGATCAACTTCCAGCTTCGAAGCGCCCGCTCGGGCGGCAGGGCGAGTGTTACCTACGGGCAATATTTCACGCGCGTCAACGACATCCAGACGTACGACTCGGTGGTGGTCGGCCCCGGCAACACGCCGGTGTTCTCGCCGGACGGCACGCTCCAGCTCGACTACACCGGCGAAGACCGCAGGCGGCGCGACGGCGAGACGCTGACGCTTGCGGGCGTCGTCGGCCTGCCGGTCGGCTCGGCGGGCCACGTCAACATCGCCGCGGAGTTCCAGGACCGCAACGACACCAACCGCACCGGGGCCGACCCGCGGCGGCAATATCCGCTGATCGGTTCGGCGCTCGACCCGCGCGAGCTGGAGTTCAACCGATTCAGCCACCGCTACGGGGACCCGGAGACTCGCGACACGAAGATCTTCGCCAACGCCGAAATGCCGTTCGGCGGCGAAGGCGGCACCGAAGCCTACGCGTTCGCCAGCTACAACGACCGCCAGGGCGAGAGCGCCGGATTCTATCGCCGGGCGCTCGATGCGCGCAACAATCGGGCCATCTACCCCAACGGCTTCCTGCCGCTGATCACCACCGACACCGACGATTATTCGGGTACCGTCGGGGTTCGCGGCGACATGTCCGGCTGGCGCTGGGACCTGTCGGGCCAGTATGGCCGCGACCGCGTCGACTTCCGCATCGTCAACTCGCTCAACCGCTCGCTCGGCCCTGACTCCCCGACCGAGTTCGACTCCGGCGGCCTCAAGTACGGGCAGACTCTGTTCAACCTCGACGTCAGCCGCGACCTCGTGCTCGGCTTTGCCGAAAAGACGACGCTGTCGCTCGGCGCCGAATACCGCCGCGAGGCTTTCGACATCCGCCCGGGCGAGCCCAACAGCTACATCAGCGGCTCGTTCGGCGGCGCCCCCGGAGCCCAGGTGTTCCCCGGCTTCACTCCGACCATCGCCGGCCAGCAGGTCGACCGCGAGCGCAAACGCAACAACAAGTCGCTCTACGCCGAGATCGACAGCGACATCAGCTCCATGTTCAATGTCCAGGCGGCGCTTCGCTACGAGAATTATTCCGACTTCGGGACCGACCTCAACTGGAAGCTGGCGTCGCGAGTCGAGCCGGTCCGCGGCTTTGCACTGCGCGCGTCCGCCTCGACCGGCTTCCGAGCGCCTTCGCTCCAGCAGCAGTTCTACGCCGCTCAAGCGACCAACAATGTCGTCGGCGTGGGCCTGCTCGACACGGTCACCCTGCCGGTCGACAATCCCGCTGCGCTCGCGCTCGGTTCGAGCCCGCTCGATGCCGAGCAGTCGATGAGCTTTTCAGGCGGGTTGGTGGTGAGCGCGGTGCCGCGGCTGAACGTCACCGTGGATGCCTATCAGGTCGACATCGACGACCGCATCCTGGTGACCGAGAATCTCGGAGCGTTCGGCACTTCGGCGCAGCGAGCCGCGGTCCTTGCGATTTTGTCGGCCGCGGGCTTCCCAAGCGTCGCGGCGGCGCGGTTCTTCGTCAACGGAGTCGACACCCGGACCCGCGGGCTCGACCTCGTCGCCACATACCGCGTGGCGATGGCCGACATGGGCCGGCTCAACCTGACCGGCGGCTTCAATCTCAACAAGACCAAGATCACTCGGAATGCCGCGGTGCCGGGGGCGCTCGCGACGATTCCGGGCCTGGCCCTGTTCAGCCGCCTCGAATCGCGCCGGCTCACGCACGGTCAGCCGCGCAACAAGATCAACGCCTCGGCCGACTACGACCACCACTGGTTCGGAGCGACGCTGCGCGCGACCCGCTACGGAAAGGTGCTGGCTGCCGGCAACGACGAGTTCACCGACGTCAACCTGAAGCCCAAGACGATCACCGACCTCGAATTGCGCGTCAAGCCGATGGGCGACCGCTTCACCCTGGCGCTTGGCGGCAACAACATTTTCGATGTCTATCCGACCAACACGCCCCGCGGCCGAGCGGTCGATCCAGCAACCGGCCTGGAGCGCAACTACCCGGACACCAACTACGCGCTCCCCTTCTCGCAATTCTCGCCGTTCGGATTCAACGGCCGATTCCTCTACGGGCGGCTCTCGGCGAACTTCTGAGGGGTCGGGGGAGGGCCTCGGCCCTCCCTGCGCGGCGGCGTCGCGCGGGCTAGTGCCGGTGCTCGCGCCTTAGCAGGTAGCGGCCTTCGTCGAAGCGGTCGAACAGCGAGTCGATCGCCGGATGGTCGATCGGCTCGTCGCTGTCGTCGGGCACCAGATTCTGCTGGCTGACGTAGGCGACGTAGCTCGCTTCGCTGTTCTCGGCGAGCAGATGATAGAAGGGCTGGTCCTTGGACGGCCGCATGGCCTCGGGGATCGCCTCGTACCACTCCTGGCTGTTGGCGAACTCCGGGTCGACGTCGAAGATCACTCCGCGAAAGTCGAGCAGGCGGTGGCGCACGACTTCGCCGATCGCAAAGCGCGCCAGGGGGATTGATGACAAGTCGGCCGACATGCCGCTGAAACGATCAGTTGGGGACATGGCTGCAATCTAGGGACGCTTCAGTTTCAGGCAAGGACCGCGAGGCTAGGCAACTCCGGGAGGCGCTGCTAGAGCGCGCGTCCGACCGAAAGCCGGCTTGCACCGGCCAGCACCCGGGACTGCGGAGAGGTGGCTGAGTGGTCGAAAGCACCGCACTCGAAATGCGGCGTGGGCGCAAGCCTACCGTGGGTTCGAATCCCACCCTCTCCGCCACCCAACAGCCAAACCAGCCTGGTCTTCGAGCGAGCTAGTCCACCGCTCGGAAGCAGGCGGTAATTTGCGACATGACCGCCGATTGCCTGTAGCTGCAGGCACGACATGGACGTGCCGCACTTGAGTACCACGACGCCAATCTCAGCGTGGGCTATGGCGGTCGCATACTTGGCCGACGCCTGTTGCATGTTAGAGTAAGTGCGCAACCCTGGGGGCACTCCGGCAATGCGCGAACCGATGATCGATCCGGCTCGATATCCGCTCTTCGACAAGCTGCTGTTCGCGGTTTTCGTGCTGGCGGTTCCGGCTGTCGTGGGCAGCTCATGGACGATTTTCCGCGACGGCGACGTAAGCTGGCACGTCGCCGCCGGCCGCTGGATCCTGGCCCACGGCAGAGTGCCGGACACCGATCCGTTCTCGCACACGATGGAGGGGCAGCCCTGGGTTGCTTTCGAGTGGCTGTCCGAGGTGATTTATGCGAGCGCCTTCAACGTCGCGAGCTACGCGGGACTGGCCGCTACGGTAACTCTCGCGCTGATTGCGATGTACGCGATCCTCTTCGATTTTCTTCGCCGTCGAGCGGGTCCGATTGCCATCCTGGTCGCGTTCGCAGTGGTCAATATCCTGACTTATCCTTTCCTCTTGGCGCGCCCGCATGTGCTCGCGTGGCCACTGCTTGCCGGCTGGACAGCCGTTCTCCTGAAATGCCGCGACAGTGGTCAGGCACCGCCTTGGGCGCTGGCTCTGCTGATGTTCCTTTGGGCCAACATCCACGGCAGCTTCGCGATGGGCTTCATCATCGCAGGCGCGGTGGCGCTGGACGCCCTGGTCGCGGTGCGTTGGGACCGCAATGTTCTGCTACGGTGGCTGATGTTCGGCCTCGCCAGCCTAGCGGCGGCGCTGCTGAACCTAAACGGCCTGGACGGTTTGCTCCACCCGTTGACTGTTTCGGGCATGAAAACCTTGCCGGCGATCGAAGAGTGGCTGCCCAGCAACCCGCGCACGAGCCCCTTTTTCTACTTTATCCTGCTCGGCACACTTGGAATTCTGCTCTTTCGGCGGGCGAGCTTCACCGTCGGTGAATTGCTGCTCTTACTGTTTTCGCTGGCCTTGGCCTTCTGGCATATCCGTCACCAGGGAGTGCTCGCGATCATCGCCGCGTTGATCGTCACGCCGCGGCTGGCCGGCGAGGCTCGCAGCCAAGCGGCTCCACTATTCAAATCGACGGCGGATTGGCGGATCTGGACCACCGCATGGATTACGGCCCTTCTGCTTATCGTCGGGCTGCGATTCGCAATACCTGCCCAGCCAAGAGAAGGCTTTTCCAACCCCCGAAATCTGATCGCTCATGTTCCTAGCGCCTTGAAGAGAGAGCCCGTGCTAAATGAATACAGCTTCGGCGGGCCGCTAATCCTGGCCGGTATCCGCCCATACATCGACGGTCGCGCCGACATGTACGGAGATGCATTCTTTTCGGACTATTTGAAGATCGTAGACGGCGACCACGCGAGGTTCGATCGCGCGGTCAGGAGATACGGCATCAGTTGGACGATTCTACAAAAGGATGATCGGCTGGTGAAGGTGCTGGACGCGCGGCCGGAGTGGAAGCGACTGTATGGAGACAAGATCGGCGTAATTCACATTCACCAGCCGCGCATGACTGGAGAACTGTCCTCGGCCCGTTAGTGGCGCCGACGCGAGTGATATCTCTCGAGAATTCTCCGGCTAGACGTGTCCTGTGTAGTGGAACCTACGCCGACCTCGGCAACTTTAACGGGTAGTAAAGTCGAGCTGCTTTTACGAGGGATCCCAGTTGAACCTGCCCGCGATCAGTGGGAATCTTCATGGCCGTTCGGTCGATCTGCTGTGGTCCCTCGAGATGCGGCTCAACCGGATTATCCTCGGCTGGCTGTTCGTCGCTGGGTTGGCGGCGGCGGTCCGAATTGAATCGAACCGCCTGGAAACCTCCTTGGGAGCTGACGGCCTGCCTCCCTATCTATTGCTGGTCGTCGCTCCGATCGCGTGCATCCTCCTGGCACTTCGTTGGTTCGCCGACGGGGAGCGCTCGCCGCAGCCCAGCTTCCGAATCGCGCAAGTCGGCCGGTGGCGAACGCTGAGCGCGGATGAAGTGACGACGCACCCGCTTTACGGCACGACCGGCATCATGTTCTCGCTGCTGGTCGGCATGCTGCTGAACATACCCGTTCGCGCCGGCGAGTATCTGCTGGCAATGCCGGCGATATCGGGTCCGGTCCCGCCCTGGCTGTCGGTTCTTCACACGATGATGACAATCGACGTCGTCCTGTTGTCGAGCCTCTACGGAATCGCGTTCGTTGCCGCGCTTCGGAAACTGCCGCTGTTCCCGCGGCTGCTGGTCGCCGTGTGGATGATCGACATCGCCATGCAACTGCTGATCGCCCAGATGGTTGCCGCAACGCCGGGTCTGCCGGGCAGCGTCGCCCAAGCGCTTCAGAGCCTGCTCGCAGGCAACCTCAACAAGGTACTGATCAGCGCCGCGTTGTGGCTACCATATCTGCTGCTTTCGACCCGAGTGAAGGTCACGTACCGACGTCGGATTCCAGCTTGAACTACAACAGCGCGACTGCCTTCCCCCAAAGCTCGTGCGTTCCGGGAGCCGGCGGACCGTTTCTCAGCCTTCGTGCGACTCGTCCGAATCGTCGGCCGAAACGCCCGGATCCGCGCCTAATTGGTCGCTTGGCCCGTTGAAAACAGTGTCCCGAGAGCGACATTTTAGTCCAAAAATGGGACGGGTTGCTGCCGCAGAATATCGCTGACGCGGCTACCACCCCGAATGATATCCGTTGAATTCCAATTACTTGATGCCTTCGTATTGGCAACATGTTGGTAAACAAAAATTGAATCGAAATCGTTGACAATTCGTTAACGCGGGTGCAGCCCGTTTTGCAGCTGAGCGGCTCGGGGGCGGTTCAAGCGTGCACCATTTCCAAGGACTTAATGTGCCGGGGAGTGGGTGCATGGTGACATTCTTTCCTTCCCGACTTTTCGCGAAGCGAATTCCGGCGTGTCCGGGATTTTTGCAGCCTGGAAGGACGTGACATGAGGACCTTCATTAACATGATTAAGGACGAGGCAGGGGCCTCGGCCGCCGAATATGCGCTGATCCTGGCCATTGTCGGTACGGGCATCGCGGTTGCAGCATTCCTGCTTGGAGGCGCAATTTCGAACGCCATGAACAAGGCCACGAACTGCATCGATAGAACGCCCTCTGGGATTGCATGCTAATTCGCTGGGGCCACCCTCGGTGGCTCCACTTTTAGCCGCATTTTCGCAGAGCACTAAACCTTCGGAAGCTGGCGCCTAGCGACACTCTTCGCTTCCGAACTTCGCAAAGCGGGATCCCGGGCGCGGGGCTTGGGAAGTTGCATTAGGGAAAGACGTGACATGAAGACTTTCATCAACATGATTAAGGACGAGGCAGGGGCCTCGGCCGCCGAATATGCGCTGATCTTGGCCATTGTCGGTACGGGCATCGCGGTTGCCGCGTTCCTGCTTGGAGGCGCGATTTCGAACTCCATGAACAAGGCGACGAACTGCATCAGCAGGGCACCGTCTGGGACCGCTTGCTAATCGATCGGGGCCGCCCTCGGGCGGCCCCGCTTTCTTCTTCAGCCAGGATATGGCAGTAATCGCATTCAGCGCTGGGGGGCGCCCAAATGAGACGGCAGACTCTGATCGCTTTGGGTGTTGCGCTCCTTTTGGGGCTTTTCGCCGTCTATCTCGGGAACGTATTTCTAAGCCG
Source organism: Sphingomonas sp. (assembly GCF_013812825.1). GTDB lineage: Bacteria > Pseudomonadota > Alphaproteobacteria > Sphingomonadales > Sphingomonadaceae > Sphingomicrobium. The sequence goes on from NZ_JACCSU010000060.1 coordinate 39,365, forward strand.
CACCGAGCAGAAGGCCGCGGCTGTCCCGGACGGCATGACCAAGGTCGCGGTCGCCGCGGTACCGCTCGACTACGGGGTCGAGATCACCCCGGACAAGATCCGCTTCGCCGACTATCCGGTCAGCAGCGTTCCGCCGGGAAGCTTCCGCAGCATCTCTCAGCTGCTGCCGATGGGGAAACGCCGCGTCGCTCTGCGCCCGATGCTGGTGAATGAGCCGATCCTCGCAAACAAGGTTTCAGGCGAAGGCCAGGGCGCGTCGATCGCCGCCCTGCTGCCCGACGGCAAACGTGCCGCCGCGGTCCGCATCAACGATGTGTCGGGAGTGGCCGGCTTCGTACAGCCAAACGACTCCGTCGACGTGCTGGTGACTCGGCAGGCCGGAGGCTCAGATGCGCAAGTGACCGACCTTTTGCTCCAAAACGTCCGCGTCATCGCCATCGATCAGGACGCGAAGGGCGCGGATGGCGCTCCGACAGTTGGCAAGACGGCGACGTTGGAAGTCGATCCCCTCGACGCTCAGAAACTCGCGCTCGCGCAGCAGGTCGGTCAGCTCAGTCTCGTCCTTCGGAAGCCAGGTGATGTGCAGGACAGCACCGTCGCGACGACCGTCAGTCTGAATGATCTACGCTACTCGCTTTACGGCGGAGCGCGCTACCCGGCGGCGGCCGTGCCATATCGGCCAACCGCGCCGCGCACCACGGTGAGGCGCGTTGGCCCCAGGCCCTCGCCCGTGGTTCGCGCCGCGCCACAGCCGCGAACCAGCAACGTTCAGATCGTTCGTGGCACCGAAGGCAACAGTTACGAGGTTGGGGATTATGGCTCGTAAGTTTTTGCGCGTCGCGCTGGCCGCGGGCGCGGGCCTGACGGCGCTGACAGCGACGGTTCCTGCGGCTGCCCAAAGCGGGATAATCAGCGTCGCCGAGGACGTGCACGCGGGCGAGCTGGTGGTGCCCCTCAATAAGAGCCAGGTCGTGCGCGTCGACCGGCCTTATGCAAAGGCTTTGGTTGGCAACCCGGAAATCGCCGATATCCTGCCGCTGACCAACCAATCCCTCTACGTACTCGGCAAGAAAACGGGCACGACCAGCCTGACGCTTTACGACCGCGGCAATATGTTGATCTCGGTCGTCGACGTGGTCGTCGGGCCGGACGTCCTCACTTTGAAGCGCCAGCTGTCCGAATTGATGCCGACGGATCAGGTTGGCGCGCGAATTTCCAACGACTCCGTTGTGCTGGAAGGCATTGTATCGAGCGCTCCGGCGGCCGACCGCGCAGTTCAGCTCGCCGAGACCTATGCACCCGGCAAGGTCGTCAATTTGCTTTCAATCGGGTCGGCGCAACAGGTGATGCTCGAGGTCCGCTTTTCAGAGATTAAGCGTTCGGCGCTCAAGCAGCTTGGTATCGGTGGTTTCCTTACCGGCGCCGGCCGCGCAGCGATTGGCGGCGGGGCGGGGCTTGTTGGCGCCGGTCCACCGACCCTCGGCGCAATTGTCGACAGCTTCGGCATTTTGCAACGTAGCTTCGGCTTGGGCGGGCTCGACATCGATGCGACACTTGAGGCGCTCGAGCGCAAGGGAATGATCACGACGCTCGCCGAGCCGACGCTGGTTGCTCTGTCGGGTGAGACCGCCAGCTTCCTTGCCGGGGGTGAGTTCCCAGTTCCGGTGATCCAAGGTAGCGGTGGCGGCGATGACGATGATGCAGGTAGCCGCAGCCTGACCGTCGAGTGGAAGCCGTTCGGTGTCAGCCTTGCTTTCACTCCGACCGTGCTCGCCGATGGCGTCATCAACATGATCGTCGCGCCGGAGGTCAGCTCAATCGACCCGACGGCCTCGATCGTCATTAACAATCTGCGGATCCCGGGCCTCCAGACCCGCCGGGCGAAAACCGTCGTCGAGCTGCGCGACGGCGAGAGTTTCGCGATGGCTGGCTTGCTCCGCCGCGACTTCCAGGACACCGTCCGGCAGTTCCCGATCCTCGGCTCGATCCCGATCATCGGCACCCTGTTCCGCTCGACGAATTTCCAGCGCGAGGAAACCGAGCTGGTGATCATCGTCACTCCGCGGCTCGTGCGGCCCGTCCCGGCCGGTACGTTGAAGGCGCCGACCGATCGCGCCGGGCCTCCCGCCGAAGCGGACCTTTTCCTGCTGGGCCGCACGGATACCGGCGTCCCGCCGTCTCCAGGTGCGACGGTGGCTCCGCCGCCGCCGCCGGCGGCCCCGGTGATTGTCGTCCCCCCGCCTGCCGGAGGGTCGGCATCACTCAAGCCGATGGGCTTTGAAAAGGAGTATGGACATGTCCTCTAGGCGATTGCTGATCGCGCCGTTGACACTGGTCCTGCTCGCGGGATGTGACACCGTCTATCCGCAAACCATGTCTCCCGATCCGGGTTTCGGCGAGGCGGTCAAGTACAATGCCGCGGTCCAGACGATTGATCCGGATCCGGTCTATGACGCCAACGACTTCCAACCGGGCGATAGCGGTGCCAAGGGCGCGGCGGCCGTCAAGCGCTACCGGACCGACGCGGTGAAGGACGTGGAGACGATCCAGACTTCAACTGGAACCGGTCCGCAGTGAGGGGAGTGAGGGTGCGTATAAATGAAGCGTTTTGCCCACAGTCTCCTTAGGAACTCGGAAGGCGCGGTTGCGCCCACTATTGCTCTTTCCCTCGTAGGCCTGATCGCCGTCGGCGGCATCGCGTTCGACTATGCGCGCATGGCGTCAATGGACACCGAACTCCAGAATGCGGCGGATCAGGCTGCCTTGGCCGCCGCTAGCCAACTCGACGGCCAGGTGGGCGCCTGCTCGCGGGCAGCCGCCGCGGCTCGAAACATGATCTCCAACCTGACCTACATGGCCAATGACGGCGCCAGCAACGCCGTCGTCGTAGCCGAAGAGCCTGCCTGCGACGCGGCTGGCAATGTCCGCTTCTTCCAGAACATCACCAAGACGACTGCAGCGACCAGCGATGAAAACGCCAAATTCGTCGAACTCGACGTCAATCCGCGTACGGCTTTTTATGCCCTGACGCCTGTGGTCGGCGCTTTCTCTTCGGGAGCGCTGGGTGCGAAGGCGTTTGCCGGACTTGGCGAAGCGATCTGCCGGGTGCCACCGCTGATGTTGTGTAATCCCAACGAATCAGGCGACCCGGATTTCACCATTGCCAATTACGTCGGCAAGGGCCTCCGACTCGTCGCCAACGATGGCGGCGGCAATTACGGGCCTGGACTTTTTGGCTTTCTCGAGGTCGGCCAGGGCAACGGCGCGGCCGATCTGGCGAAGGTGCTCGGTCGCCAGGGCGATCCGGGCAACTGCGCGCAGGGCAGCGGAGTCGAGCCCAACACTGGCAACATGATATCGGTCCGCGATGCCCTGAACACTCGCTTCGACCTGCTTCAGAACGGTCTCAACCAGGCATGCGGGACTAACGGCGACCTCTGCCCGCCTTCGCTGAACAGCCGCAAGGACCTGGTGCGCCAGGGCAATGGCTGTGGCTACCAGACTGGCGGAAACCCGGGCTGGAAGGTGGCTACAAACGCCTATCCGAACCTGTCGTCCAACACGTTGCCGACGCGAGAGCTCAACGATGCGGAAATCCTGAGTGTCGCCCCGATGGGCTACCCGCGTGACATTTGCCATGCGTTCAGCATAGCCGGCAGTTGCACTGGCGGACGGACCGGGAACGGCAACTGGGACCGGCTCGCTTACTTCCGGAGCCGGTCCGTCGACATCGCTGGCATCCTCGCCGAGTGGCCCGAGGCTGCGGGTTTCACGCGGGCAGCTTACCCCGCATTTGAAACATGGATGGCCAACACGTTCGGGTCGAGCGCGCCGACCCGATACGACGTGTACAAATACGAGATGGCCGATGCCGCGGCGCGCCTCAAGTCTCAAAACAGCGGCGGGATGGTCTCGCACGGACAGCCGGTCTGCAATGGACCGGGAATAACTCCGGGCGCCAATCAACCCGACCGCCGGGTCCTCTCGGTCGCCGTCCTCAACTGCACGGCCCAGGCCGTCTCGGCGAGCAGCGCCAACGTCCCGGTTACAAAGTGGATCGACATCTTCCTCACCGAGCCTGTCGCGGCGCGGACCTCGCGCACTGAAAACGGCGATATTTATGTCGAGGTCATCGGCGAAACCGAGAACAGTGGCAACACGTTCCAGGTGGTCAAGAAGGCCGTTCCGTACCTGATCGAATGATGCGCAGCCCGTCCCGCCTCGCCGCCGATCGGGCAGGTTCAGCAGCAGCCGAGCTGGCCTTGGCGTTGCCGCTGCTGCTCATCTTGATGTTCGGTTCATTCGAGGTCGGCTATTATTTTTTGTCTGAACATGTTGTCCAGAAGTCGGTTCGAGATGCGGCTCGTTATGCATCGCGCCTGCCGATGACCAGCTACCCCGGCTGCGCGCCCTCCGCGACCGCACTGACTCAAATCCAGCGGGTCGCAAAGGCCGGCGATCCCGACGGGGATGCCGACGGCGACGGCACGCAGGACAAGCGCCTCGAAGGCTGGACCGCGGACACCATGACGACCGTCAGGGTGACCTGCGACACCAGCGGCACCTACACCGGCATCTACAGCGAATTGGCGCAAGGGGTTCCCGTCGTGACGGTGATCGCCCAAGTGCCTTACAATTCGCTGTTCGGTGCGCTGGGGATCGTCGACCCGTCGCTGGTTCTCAATGCCCAAAGCCAGTCAGCGGTGTTCGGGGCATGAGTCGGATGTCGACTTTCCGGCGCGATGATCGGGGCGCGACGGCGGCCGAGTTCGCGATGGTCCTGCCGCTGTTGCTCCTCCTGCTGCTCGGCATTCTCGACGTCGGCCGGTTGATGTGGGAATATAATCGCGCCGAGAAGGCAACCCAGATGGGGGTTCGCTATGCGGTCGTCACCGACATGGTACCGTCCGGCCTCCTAAATTACAGCTTCGCCCTCAGCGACGGTATTCTCGCAGGCCAACCCGTTCCGACTGCGAACTTCGATCGGACGGAGTGCAATACCAACAACTGCAGCCCCTGCACGGGAAGCGTTTGCGGCTCGATCGGATATAACGCATTGGCGTTTGACCGGATCGTCCAAGTCATGAGAAACATGTATCCAAGTATCACGGACGCCAACGTCATCGTCGAATACCGCAATGTGGGCCTTGGCTATGCCGGGGACCCAAACGGTCCCGATGTGGCACCTTTGGTAACAGTTCGGTTGACTGGCCTCACCTTCAGGCCGATCACGACTATGTTGTTCGGTGCGGACATTGTCATGCCTGACTTCCGGGCTGCTCTCACCCTCGAGGACGGCTCCGGGACCATGGCGAACTGATGAACTGGTAACTGGGATATGTCTGTGATCAATCCGAACGAAACGGGCAAGAGTTGGCGAACGCACCGCCGTGAGGCGACGGTTCAGCTATACCTTAGCGGTGCTCACGGTGATGCGGCTGAACTGGTTGGCACCCGAATCGCCGGCTTCCCGCTCGCGCTCAACCTGCTCGCCGATACCGACTGGATCGATCCCGAAGAGCTGGCCGCCGCAGCAGCGGCTGTTGTTCAGGTCGACCAGGGTTCGCCGACTTCGGTCATGCGCTTCCAGAAGCTCGCCGCCGCGACCAAGACACGCCTGATCGCGGCTGCCTACGAGCCGCCTCTCGCCTTCGTCCGCTCGCTGATCCGAGCCGGTGCCCACGACGTCGTCCCGCTGCCGCTTGAAATCACCGATCTCGAGGCATCGCTTGCCCCCATCCGGGACGAATTTGCGAAACAGGACCAAACCTCCCGCATCGGCACCGCGAAGGTCGTCAGCGTGATCAAGAGCATGGGCGGGGTGGGCGCGACCGCGCTCCTGACCCAGCTGGGGATTCGCTTTGCCCAGAGTGAGGCGAAGATGGGGCGCGAGGCATGCTTGATTGACCTCGACGTTCAGTTCGGCGACGCCGCCTTCCAGCTTGGCCTGAAGCCGTCGCTGTCGCTGGTTGATCTCACCGAGGCCGGCGCACGCCTTGATGGCGAGCTGCTGCGAGCAACCACCGCAGAACACCGGAGCGGCCTCAAGCTGGTTGCTTCACCTCCATCGATGATTCCGCTCGAGTCCCTGACCAGTGAACAAGTGATTGAAATCGTTGAGCTTGCCAAGCGCGAGTTTGGCACGGTTTTCCTCGACCTGCCGAGCAACTGGACCAACTGGTCGCTTTCGCTGCTCGCTCAGTCGGACCTCGTGTTGTTGGTCAGCGAGCTCAGGGTGGCGAGCCTCCACCGGGCCCGCAGGCAGCTGGAGCTGATCCGGTCCCAGGAGCTGGAGGAACTCGACCTTCGCATCGTCATCAACCGGTTCGAGAAGGGGTTGTTGCGGACGGTGCGGCCGAGCGATGTCCGGAGCGCCTTGGGCAAGGATATCTCCTACACGATCGCCAACGATCACCCGCTTATGCGGTCCGCCATCGACCAGGGCCTGTCGATCGCCGAAATTAAGCGGAAGAGCGCGATCGGCAAGGACATCGCCGAGCTGGACGAAGGTGTCGCGGCGGCCCTTGGGTTGAGGCGCTGATCGATGTGGCAGGTTCGTAAGTCTAAGACCGCTTCCACGGAGGCAGACCAGCAGACCAATACGGTCGAGCAGCAGCGGCTGATGACCGTCGGCGACGCGGGCGCTTTCAACAAACGTGACGAGCGCACAGAACTCAAGGTCGAACTCCACCAGCGGCTGCTCAATCTGATCAACCTGTCGGCTCTCGACAGCATGTCGCGCTCGCAGATTGAAGCGGAAACCGGAGCCATCATCCACGAGGAACTGGCCAAGCAGAATCACGCGCTGAACCAGTCGGAACGCAAGCAGCTGGTCGCCGACGTGCTGGATGAGCTGCTGGGTCTTGGACCACTCGAGCCGCTTCTCAAGGACCCGACCATCACCGACATTCTTGTTAATGGCCACAGCAGAGTATTCGTCGAGCGCTACGGCGTGCTCGAGCCGTCTCCAGTCCGCTTCAAGGACGAGAAGCACCTGATCCGGATCATCCAGAAGATCGTCTCGGCGGTCGGCCGCAGGATCGACGAATCGTCGCCGATGGTCGATGCCCGCCTCGCCGACGGAAGCCGCGTCAATGCGGTTGTTCCGCCTCTGGCGCTCGACGGCTCTTTATTGTCCATTCGTAAGTTCGCGCGCGTTCCCATCGGCCTCGACCGACTGATCGAGATTGGCAGCGTCCCCGCGCAGGTCGCCGAAGTCATGAAAGCCGTTGTTGGCTCACGCCGCAACGTCCTGATTTCGGGCGGTACCGGCTCCGGCAAGACCACCATGCTCAACGCGATGTCGGCATTCATCGACGGCCGCGAGCGGATCGTGACGATCGAGGATTCGGCCGAGCTCCAACTGCAGCAGGAACATGTGGTCCGGCTCGAAACCCGGCCCCCCAACATTGAAGGCAAGGGCGAGATTGCCCAACGCGATCTGGTCAAGAACGCACTGCGCATGCGGCCCGACCGGATCATCCTCGGCGAGGTTCGGGCCGGCGAGGCGTTCGACATGCTGCAGGCAATGAACACCGGCCACGACGGCTCGATGACCACGGTTCACGCCAATACTGCGCGGGACGCTCTGTCCCGAGTGGAGCAGATGATCGGAATGAGCGGCGTCGACGTTCCCCCGCGCTCGGCACGGGCACAGATCGCGTCGGCAATCAACGTCGTCATCCAGGTGGGCCGTCTGTCCGACGGTCGCCGCAAGCTGCTCAGCCTGTCCGAGCTCACCGGTATGGAGGGCGACGTCGTCACCATGCAGGAGATCTTCCGCTTCCGTCAGAGCGGAGTGAACAGCGACGGCCAAGTCCAGGGCCGCTTCGAGGCCACAGGCATCCGGCCGCGGTTCATGGACCAGGTGGCCGCGCACGGTATCAGCTTGTCTACCGACCTCTTTCGGCCGGATGCGAAGTTCGACTGATGAACGACACCTGGATCCAGGCACTGTTCCTAGTTTGCATCTTCGGTGCCGTGCTGCTCGGCGTCGAGGCACTCGTCAGCTGGCTCGCGAGCCGGAGGTCGGAAGGCAAAGCAATAAACTTGCGTCTAAAGATGATCGGCCAGGGCCGGTCGAGCGGCGAGACGCTCGACCTGTTGCGCCGGCAGACGAGCGCCATGCCGGTGGGTCTTCCGCCCATACTCAACCGTCTTGGGCAAAAGTTCGAGTTCATGCTGATGGCCGCCCAGGTAACCATCCCAACGGGCAGGCTCATGCTTATGATCCTGTTCGGGCCCGTTGTCCTATTCTTCTTCATCCTCCTGATCATGGTCCTCTTGGGAGTACCGATTGCTTTCGGGCGTTTGATCCTGATCGCGGCCTTCTCGGGTGTGGTCGGGGCCGTATTGCCGCTAATGGTCCTGCAGATGAAGGCCACGCGCACTCGCAAGAGGATGCAGGAGCAGTTCCCGGTCGCCCTCGACGTGTTCGTGCGCGGTCTTCGCGCCGGCCACCCGATCGCTGCCGCGCTTGATCTGCTGACGGTCGAGATGCCGGATCCGATTGGTAGTCAGTTCGGAATCGTCGTCGACGAAGTCACCTACGGCGCGGATCTTCGCGACGCTCTTCAGAACATGGCAGACCGCTGGGGCCTAGCGGACATGCGGATGTTCGTCGTTTCCTTGGCGGTGCAGAATGAGACCGGTGGCAACCTGGCCGAAATTCTCGAGAATCTGTCGACCGTGATCCGCGAGCGCGCGTCGATGATGATGAAGGTCAGAGCCTTGTCGAGCGAGGGCAGGATGACGGCCATCATGCTGACGGCGCTGCCAATTTTCGCTTTCGTCTTTCTTTTCCTGGTTAATCCGCCTTTCTACCTGGAGGTCGCGGACGATCCCGCCTTCGTGCCCGGCTTTCTCGGCCTCATCACGTTGTACGTGGTCGGCTTTGTCAGCATGCGCCGCATGACAAATCTGAAGGTCTGAACGCGTGCTCGAGCTGATCGCCGAAAACGCTTTCATCAGGCTGCTGCTGCTTGTGGCGCTGTTTGGTATCGTTTCGGCCGGGGCGTTTTTCCTGGTGACGGAAGTCACGGCTCGGCAGATGACGCGCCGGCGGCTCGTCAATGAGGGTCATCAGAGCAGTCAAGAGGCGAGCAGCGTCGGTTCGCTTCGCTCGGATCATGCGGCCAGCACTTGGCTCAAGCTCGTCAACGCGATCGAAAAATCCGGTTTGTCGCTCGTCGACACCAAGGACGAGGCCGTCCGCAAGCGGCTGATCGCCGCCGGTTTCACGGCTCCCTATGCGCCGCGCGTCTACACGCTTACGCGGCTGGCGCTGATTATCGCGCTCCCGTTGCTCGTACTGCTTTACTACTGGCTCACCGGCTCGAGCCCGAGCCTCGCCAAACTTTATATCTCGCTGGTCGTCGCCGCAGTACTGGGCCTCTATCTGCCTAACATTTACGTCCGCGCCCGGGCCGATCGCCGCCAAAAGGAAATCATCAACGCCTTCCCTGACGCGCTGGACCTGATGCTGGTCTGCGTCGAGGCCGGCCTCGGCCTCGAAGCCGCATTCGCGCGCGTCGGCCAGGAGATGACGGAATCCCACCCACTTCTTGCCGAACAGCTGGGCGCGGTCGTGCTTGAGCTGCGCGCCGGCAGAAGCCGCGAGGATGCTTTGCGGCGCATGGCCGACCGCTCCGGGGCGGACGAAATTCGGGCTTTTGCGACGCTGCTGATCCAGTCAACCAAGCTGGGTTCGTCAGTCGCCCAAACCATGCGGATTTACGCATCCGACATGCGCGAGCGGCGGCGCATGCGCGCCGAGGAGAAGGCGCATCGCTTGCCGGTGCTGTTGTCGATTCCGTTGGTTGCTTGCATGTTGCCCGTGATGATTGGGGTGCTGATGCTCCCCGCCATCATCCGTGTCATGCGCGAGATTTTGCCACGGCTTGCAGGGGGATGAGATGAACGGGGGGGCCAGGTTTCTCGCAACTGCCGCCGTGCTGGCGCTCGCCGGGTGCGGCGGGTCGGATGCCAAGCTCGAGATCCGGTCAACTCCGACGCCATTGTCGGCGACATCCAAGCCGACTCCACATCGGATTGCCGAAGCGCATGGCCATCTCGCGCTCGGCAACGTCGCGCTGGCGATCGAATCGTTCCGGAAGGCGCTTCGTGAGCAGCCCGACAGCGTCGACGCAATGGTCGGGCTCGCCGCCTCCTATGACCGGATGACCCGCTTCGACTTGTCGCGGCGCTATTACGAGTCGGCGCTGGCGATTGTCCCGGCGGACACCCGCGTGCTCAACGCCTTCGCCCGATCGCTCGATGTCCAGGGCCGGTCGGTGGAAGCGGCCGCCGTCCGCAGCGAAATCCGCACGCGTTCGGCTGCGGCTGATGTGCGGCCGGCACCTGCGATTCAGGCGCCGGCCCGGCAGCAAAAGTTAGCGCAAGCCTTACCGCCCGTGGCGGCACCCTCGGTCACCATCAAGCTTCCGCCGCCAAGAGGGGTGGCCACCGTTGTTGTCCAGCGGCCAGCGGAACCGAAAGTCCGGGCCAGCGCGCCGCCCGCAAAGCTCGAGCCCAAAGTCGCTGCGGTTCCAGCGTCGCCTCCAGCGCCGGTCGCGGTCGCGCGCAAGCCGGTTGAACCGAAAGCGGCTCCTTTGCCGGTCGCCGCGCCGATCATGGCTTCGGCCAAGCCCGAGCCGACGAAAGCGCCAGTTCAAGCAGCCGTTGTCCAAAGGCCGGTCGAAACGAAGCCAATGGCATCGCCGCCGCCCGCAGCGGCCGTCGCCTTCGCCAACAAGACCGCGGCGACAAAAGCGGCCGTGCCGCCGGCGACCGCCGCGCCCGCAGTCGTTGCGATCAAGCCGGTGGAGGTGAAAACCCCTGCACCGGCGCCCGCGGCGCCAGTGCGGGTCGCGCGCAAGCCGGTGATGCGGGAAGCGGCTCCGGCGCTGGCTGCGCCGGCCCCCATCGCGGCCCCTCGGAAGCCCGTCGAGTTGGCGGCCAAGCTGCCGTCAGTGCCCGCAGCGCCGATCGCCACCACGCCCGTGGAGGTAGCGGCCGTGCCGCCGCAGCCGGCCCCGGCGCCGGTCGCTCTGGAGCCGGTTGCTGTGGCGCAAGCGACTCCACCCGCGCGGTCGCGGGAAACGCAAGCTGGTCCGCGGCTCGAGCGATTGTCGCTGGGCGAGGTCGCCCTGATCACCACCGGCCGGCCGCACTGGCGCTCGGAGGTCGTCAGTCGAACCGCGCAAAGCACGACCGTGCGCTTCGTCCCGCTTCGCAAGGCCGACGCGCGGCCGGTGAGGATCCGCCTGCTCAATGCCGCGAGGCACGAGGGCCTGGCGGCGCGGACTCGCCGGCTGCTTGTCCAGCGCGGCTGGCGCCAACTGGCGATCGGCAATGCGCGCCATATCCGGCGGTCGAGCCTGGTGCTCTATCCGGCGAGCCAGCGTACGCTGGCCAAGCGGCTGGCTGCCCAGTTTGGCATTGCGCTTGCCGAGAATGCCGACGGCACCGACCTGATCGTGCTGCTCGGCCGTGACGCCGCCAGGCGAAATCCCGCTCGGGGAGGCTGATGCTCTCGCTCCTGCTGGCTGCCGCGGTCGCGTCGGCCTCGCCGCCAGCCAATCCACTGAGCGAAGCCGCACATGCGATCGACGCCGGCCGCTTGGAGCAGGCGCGCAAGATGATCGCCAACGCCGTGGCCGCCGGCACAACCGGGCCACACGTTGAACGGCTGCTCGCCGATCTCGCGTACAAGTCCGGCCGCAATGCCGAGGCGCTGGCTCGCTATCAGGCGCTGCTGGCGAAGATGCCGAGCGACGCGCTGCTGGCGGAACGCGCCGGAATTGCCGCTTTGAAGAGCGGCGACAAGGCGGCCGCCGGGCTGCTCGCTCGGGCCACGGCATCGCCTGCCGCATCCTGGCGGGCGTGGAACGCGCGTGGCGTCGCCGCCGATCTCAAGCACGACTGGGCGGACGCCGACGCCGCCTATTCCGAAGCCGCCAGCCGTGCGCCCGAACAGGCGGAGGTCCAAAACAATAGGGGCTGGTCGAAGCTGCTCCGTGGCGATTGGTCGCAAGGGCTCAAGCTGTTGAAGAAAGCAGCAAAGCTCGACCCGCGCTCGACCCGGATCGCCAACAATCTGGAACTCGCCCGAACGGCTCTTGCCGAGGATTTGCCCAGGCGCCGCGCCGGTGAGAGCAGCGCGGATTGGGCGGCTCGGCTCAACGACGCCGGCGTCGCTGCTCGCCTTCGCGGTGACAAGGCAAGAGCAATTGCCGCTTTCGCGCGCGCGATCGAGGCTCGCGATATCTGGTACGAGCGCGCGGCCAACAATCTGGCGATCGCCGAGCGGGCGCAGTGAATCTGTTCGCTTCGGCACCGCTGTGGCTCGCCTGGTGTCTGGCGGCACTGCTGATCGCGGCCGCAATCGAGGACGCTGTCCGGATGAAAATCTCCAACGTCGTCAGCCTGGCCGTGTTCGTCGCCGCGATTGTCGCCATGGCGGTTGGCGGCCTCGAGATTGCCCTATGGCAAAACGCCTTGGTCTTCGCGGTCCTGCTGGCCGGGGGGACGTTGCTGTTCGGGGCCGGAAAGATGGGCGGCGGCGACGTCAAGCTCATGGCCGGAGTGGGCCTGTGGTGCAGCCTGACGACGGCGTTCACCCTGTTGCCGATCGTCTTCATCACCGGCGGGCTTCTCGCGCTCATCATTCTCGCCGCGCGGACCATCGCTCCCAAGGGATCGGGTGTGCGAGTGATCGTCTTGAAGCCGGGGAGCGGAATTCCCTACGGCATCGCGATCGCTGCCGGTGCCTTGATCACATTGGCGCTCAGCCGCGGCTGAGCCACTCCTGTCCGCCCCAATGCCGCGCGGCCCTTTGAAAGGTCCGTGTTTTTAACTGCTTAACATCGATCAGACTCATGAACGGCGTGGCCCGACCTGCGTTTGCAGTTCATATACCACACCAGTTTGACAGGAGGAGAAGCATGGCTGGTTCAAAGAGGAGCAGCTCGGGCGGCTCCAAGCGCGGCTTTGCGGCGATGAGCGCCGAAAAGCAGCGGGAAATTGCGAGCAAGGGCGGCAAGGCGAGCCACGGCGGCGGTCGCCCCAGAACGAAGAGCAGTAGCGCCAGTCGCTGAGCCCACTCAGATTCGAAGGTGAGCACCGGACGGATTGATTTGTTCGGCGCATATTCCAGGAGCGTGGCGCGCGAGGGGTCCTTGCGACCCTTTGGGCTCCGGCAGCAACCTTCGCTGGATTAGCCGGTGGTCAGGCGGCGTCCTCGGCGTCGAGCGAATAGCCTTCGGAGCGCACCGTCCGGAGCAAGTCGAGCTGCGAGTCCCTGGCGAGCGCGATGCGCAGGCGGCGGATGTGGACGTCGACGGTCCGCAATTCGATCTCTTCGCTGTGCGGCCAGACCGCTTCGAGCAGCTGCTGGCGCGAGAACAATCGCTGCGGGTTTTCGAGGAAGTGCCGCAGCAGCCGGTATTCGGTCGGGCCAATCGCCACCGGCTTGCCGTCGCGGCGGACCCGGTGAGCGACAAGGTCCATCTCGATCCCGTGATAGCTCAATTTCCTGGCCGACAGGTCGGGCCGGGCGCGGCGAAGCAGAGCATTGGCCCGGGCAATCAGCTCCTTGGGGCTGAACGGCTTGGTGACGAAATCATCGGCACCCGTTTCCAGGCCCCGCACTCGGTCGTCCTCCTCGCCGCGGGCGGTGAGCATCATGATCGGCAGATTCCGGGTCGCCGGACGGCGGCGTAGCCGGCGGCACACTTCGATGCCGCTGATGCCCTCGATCATCCAGTCGAGGATCACCAGGTCCGGCTTGACTTCGTCGACCAGGATCAGTGCCTCGTCGCCGGCGGCCGTGCTGGTCACCGTGAAGCCCTCGCGGCCAAAATGGTATTTGACCATTTCCGCGAGCGCCGGGTCGTCTTCGACCAGCAGCAGCCGCTTGGATCCGGCTTTGCTCACGGTCAGCCGCTACTCTTGTCGCGGCTGACGTCAGCCATGTGCTGCCCGGTCGCCGCATAATAGACCATCTCGGCGATGTTGGTCGCATGGTCGCCGACCCGCTCGAGGTGCTTGGCAACGAACAACAGCTGCGTCGCATGGCCGATGTTGTGCGGGTTTTCCATCATATGCGTGAGCAGGGTGCGGAAGATGGAATCGTAAAAGTCGTCGACCGCATCGTCGCGCTTGCACACCTGGACGGCCATGTCGGCGTCGCGCTGAACGAACGCGTCGAGCACGTCGTGGACCATGCTGGTCGCAATCCGCGCCATCTCGGGAAGCAGCGAAAGTGGCTCGATCTTGGACGCATTCTCGAGCTGTGGGACCCGCTTGGCGATGTTCTTGGCATAGTCACCGATACGCTCGACGACACCCGAGATCTTCAAAGCGGCGACGACGTCGCGAAGGTCGCCGGCCATCGGCGCCCGGAGCGCAATCAGCTGCACCGCCCGCCGCTCGGTTTCGACCTCGAGCGCATCGAGCTTCTTGTCATTCTGGATGACTCGCTGCGCGCCCTCGCTGTCGCGCTCGATCAGGCAGCGCATCGCCTCGCCGATCGCATGCTCCGCAAGGCCGCCCATCTGGCTGATGAGAGCGCGCAGCCGGTCGATATCCTGGTCGAACGCCTTGAGCGTATGTCCGCTGGTCGTCTGTTGCATGCCCGTACTCCGATCAGCCGTAGCGGCCGGTGATGTAATCCTGGGTTCGCTGCTGCCGCGGATTGGTGAAAATCTCGCTGGTCTTGCCGTACTCGATCAGCTCGCCGAGGTGAAAGAAGGCTGTCCGCTGCGATACCCGCGCGGCCTGCTGCATATTATGGGTGACGATGGCGATCGCGTAGCGGCCGCGAAGCTCGTGGATCAGCTCCTCGATCTTGGCCGTTGCGATCGGGTCGAGCGCCGAGCACGGCTCGTCCATCAGGATCACCTCGGGATCGACGGCGATCGCCCGGGCGATGCACAGCCGTTGCTGCTGGCCGCCGGACAAAGCGGTGCCGCTTTCGCCCAGCCGATCCTTGACCTCGTCCCACAGCCCGGCGCGTTTCAACGATTTTTCGACGATCTGCTCGAGCTCGGCCTTCGAGCTGCCGAGCCCGTGGATGCGGGGGCCATAGGCGACATTCTCGAAGATCGACTTGGGGAACGGGTTGGGCTTCTGGAACACCATCCCGACTCGGGCGCGCAGCTGGACGACGTCCATCGCCGAGCTGTTGATGTCCTCGCCGTCGAGCTCGATATTGCCGGTGACTCGGGCGGTCGGGATCGTGTCGTTCATCCGGTTGAGGCAGCGCAGGAAGGTCGACTTGCCGCAGCCCGAAGGTCCGATGAAGGCGGTTACACGGTCGTCGTGGATGTCAATCGACACCTTGTTGAGCGCCTGCTTGTCGCCATAGGACACGCTGACCTCATGGGCGCGCATCTTGGGCGTTTCGCCCGGCTCGGCTTCGGGCACGGTGGCCGGCTCGGCGGACGGCTCTGCGGCACCGGCTTGCGCCTTGGACCGGTCGCCCTTGACCTTGGTTGTCGAAGAGCGCTTGCGGTTGGAATCCGCCGTGATCGCAGCCGATGGCGTCGGAACGGGCGTCGTCGACATGAGGGGCATTTTCTCTTTCATCAGCATCACCAGCGGCGCTCGAAGCGGTTGCGTAGATAGATCGCCAGCCCGTTCATCAACAGCATGAAAACCAGCAATACGATGATCGCCGCGCTGGTTTTCTCGACAAAGCCGCGGTTCACCTCGTCCGACCACAGGAAGATTTGCACGGGCAGAACGGTCGCCGGCTCGGTGACCCCACTCGGCGGAGCGGCGATGAAAGCGCGCATTCCGATCATCAGCAGCGGAGCGGTTTCGCCCAGGGCGCGCGCCATGCCGATGATCGTTCCGGTCAGGATGCCCGGCAGCGCCAGCGGCAGCACATGGTGGAATACGACCTGCATCTTCGAGGCGCCAACGCCGAGCGCGGCGTCGCGGATCGACGGCGGCACGGACTTGATTGCGTTGCGCCCGGCAATGACGATCACCGGCATCGTCATCAGCGCGAGAGTCAGCCCACCGACCAGCGGCGCGGAGCGCGGCAGGTGCATGAAATTCAAGAACACGGCGAGTCCGAGCAGCCCGAAGATGATCGACGGGACCGCGGCGAGATTGTTGATCGACACCTCGATCGCGTCGGTCCAGCGATTGCGCGCTGCAAACTCCTCCAGATAGACGGCGGCGAGAACTCCAACCGGGAAGGCCAGCAGGATCGTCACGACGATGGTCAGGAAGCTGCCCTTGAGCGCTCCCCAGACCCCGACCGCGGACGGGTCGGTCGCGTCGGATTCGCTGAGGAAGTCGGTATTGATCGTGCGGCGCAGAGCGTCCTTCGCTTCGAGACGGTCGACCAGCCGCTCGCTGGCGGCGTCGCTGTCGTGCTTTGCCGCGACATCGATGGCGCTCCCAACCGGAAGCCACAAGGTCGCGCGGCGGTTGAGAAGGTCGGGATCGGCGACCAGTTGGCGGCCGAGCGAGCGGACCGCGGCGGTCCCGAACAATTCCGATGCTTCGTCGCCATAAGCGGCGCTTGCCGCCTGCGTTAGAACGCTCTCGAGGTCGGCGCTGGCGACCAGGTCGCGCGCCTCCGGGCCCCGGAGGGAGGCCGGATCGAGCGTCAGGTCGGAGCCCACAAAATCGAGCGGCACCGACGCCTCGAAATTGGTGAAGCCGCTGAGGCCCTTCCACGCCATGGTGAATAGCAGGAAGGCGAGGAACGCCGCCGACAGGCCGACCGCGAACAGCCCGGCGAGCCGGAAGCGCCGTTCCGCGGCATAGCGTTTCCGGACCCGCGCATCGGCGGTTCGCCCGGGCAGCGTTTGAGGAGCGCTACTCATACGCCTCCCGGTATCGTCGAACGACGGTCAGAGCGATCAGGTTGAGGACCAACGTGATCAGGAACAGCGCCAGGCCGAGCGCGAACGCCGCCAGAGTCTTGGCGCTTTCGAACTCCTGGTCACCGGTCAGAAGCTGGACGATCTGGGTGGTGACGGTGGTGACGCTGGCGAACGGGTTGGCGGTGAGGTTCGCGGCAAGGCCGGCGGCCATGACCACAATCATCGTCTCGCCGATCGCTCGGCTGACGGCGAGCAGGATCCCGCCGACGACGCCGGGCAGCGCTGCCGGAAGCACGACCCGGCGGATGGTCTCGGACTTGGTCGCGCCCATCGCCAGCGACCCGTCGCGCATGTCCTGCGGAACCGCGGCGATCGAATCGTCGGACATCGAGCTGATGAACGGGATGATCATGATTCCCATCACCAGCCCGGCGGCGAGCGCGCTCTCGCTGCTCGCCGAGGTGATCCCGAGCGACAGGCCAAGATCGCGCACCGCCGGGGCGACCGTCAGCGCCGCGAAATAGCCGTAGACCACGGTCGGGACCCCAGCGAGGATCTCGAGCAGCGGCTTCATCCACGAGCGAACCTGCGGATGCGCATATTGCGTCAGATAGATCGCGCTCATCAGCCCGAGGGGAATGGCGACGATCATGGCGATGATCGCGCCGATGAAGATCGTCCCCCAGAACAGCGGCACCGAGCCGAACGCCCCCGACGAGCCGGCCTGGTCGGCGCGCATCGCGGTTTGCGGGCTCCAGTGGGTGCCGAACAGGAACTCGCCGGGCGGCACCAGTTCAAAAAAGCGCAGGCTTTCGAACATCAGCGACAGGACGATCCCAAGCGTCGTCAGGATGGCGATCAGCGATGCTGCAATGAGCACCGCCATCAGCCATCGCTCGACGCCCGTGCGGGCGCGGAACTGGGGCGAGGTTCGGCGCAAGGCGAAGGCCGCGGCACCCAGTGCGAGCAGGATCGCGACGAAACCGCCAATCATCGAATAACGCGCCTCGGCCTCGGCGAAGCGCGGCACGACCGTCGACGATTCAGGGTTAAACCCCGCCTCGCGCTCGCCGCGCGCAATCTCCCGGGCTTCGGCGAGGATCGTGTCACGCAGCATGTCGAAGCCCGGCAGCGCGCGACCCTCGGGGCTGGCCAGCACCGCCTGCTCGACCAGGTTCGATTGCACCGGGGCCCACAGAGCCAACAGCAGCAGCGCCGGTAGGGCTGCCCAGAGAACCCCATAGGCGCCGTGGTAGACCGGCAGCGAGTGCAGCCGCCCCGCCGTGCGCAGCCGAGCCGCGCGCGAGTAGCCAACCCATCCCGCCACGGCGGCGACGGCGAGCACCCCAAACAGGGCGATGGCCAGGGTCATCGCGTGCGCAGTGCTCCTTCTATTTCAGCATCGCCGGGTCGAGCGGCGCCAGCTCCGTCGCTTGGCGCGTGGCGGCGGAGGCGTCCGCAGCGTCGAGCGGGACAAGGCCGATTCGCTCGAGGGCGCCGCCTTTGCCCCACGCACTGGCGTAGGCGGCGATGAAGTCGCGGATCTTGGGCTTGGCCCGCATGTGCTCGCCCTTGACGTAAATGTAGAGCTTGCGGGCCCCCGGATAGGTCAGGTTGCTGATGGTCTCCGCGGTCGGGTTCACCCCGCCGATCCGAACCGGCTTCACCCGGTCGGCATTTTCATCGAGGAAGCTGTAGCCGAGGACTCCCAGGGCGCCGGGATCGGCCGCCACTTTCTGGACCAGCAAATTGTCGTTTTCGCCAGCCTCGACGAACAGCCCGTCCTCGCGGATCTTGGTGCAAATATCCTTGTGCCGGTCGCTGTCGCTGTCCTTGAGAGCCTTCATCTCAGGGTTTTCGTTGCAGCCCTTTTCGAGAATCAGCTCGGACAAGCTGTCGCGGGTGCCCGACGTGGGCGGCGGGCCCAGCACCCGGATTCGAAGCGCCGGAAGCGCGGGATTGACGTCTTTCCAGGTCTGCGCCCGGTTGGGCTGCCCGTACGGGTTGGCGGCGAGCGCCTCGTAGATGTCCTTCGTCGTGAGGTTGAACTCGGGCGCGCCGCGGGCGGAGATCAGGGTCAGACCGTCGATTCCGATCGGCACCTCGATGACGTTTCGAGCGCCCGCTTTCTGACAGGCTTCATGCTCGCTTTTCTTCATCTGCCGCGATGCGTTGACGATGTCGGGCAATTCGCTTCCGACTCCACTGCAGAACAGTTTGATGCCGGCGCCCGTGCCGGTCGACTCGACGATGACGCTGGTCCCGGAGTTGGCTCGCTGGAACTGCTCGGCGACCGCTCGGCTGAACGGGTAGACCGTCGAGGACCCGACGATCTTGATCTGCTCCGACTGGCTCCCAGATCCCCCGCCGCACGCCGCGACCAGCATTGCGGCCGCAATCACACCCAAAATCCTGGTCATCGATACGCCCTTTTCAAGTGAGTCCCGGATGGCATTGCCCTAGCCGAGGCATCTGACGGCCGCGTGACAGAGTTGTTTCAGTTTTGTGACAACCCCCTCGCTCAGCGCGGGGCCGGCAGGCGGACGACCACTTCGGTTCCCTCCCCGAGCGTGCTGCGGATATCGAGCGTTCCGCGGTGGCGCTCGACGATGTGCTTGGCGATCGCCAGCCCAAGCCCGGTGCCGCCCGATTCGCGGCTTCGGGCGGCGTCGACGCGGTAAAAGCGCTCGGTCACCCGCCGCAGATGCTCTCGCGGAATCCCGGGGCCGTTGTCGGTGACGGAAAGTCGGATGAACCCGTCGTCGGCACTGGCGGCGACACGCACCGCGCAGCCGCCGCTCTGGCAGCCGTATCGGATTGCGTTGCTGAGCAGGTTGTCGAGCAACTGCGCGAGCTGGGACTGGTCGCCCAGGACCCGTGGCAAACCCTCTTCGACGTCGACCTGGATACTGCATTGGGCCGAGCCGGCAATTCGAACGGCGTTTTCGATCGCCTGCGAGACGACCTCCCCGATCGAGACATGCCCGGACGGAGCCACGAAGCGACCGGCCTCGATCCGCGACAGGCTCATCAAATCCTCGATGATCCGAAGCATGCGCTGGGCCTCGCTGCGGATGGTCGAGCCGAACGTCAGCCGAATCGCCGGCTCGAGGTCGGCTTCGTCGGCGAGCGTTTCCGAGTAGCCGATGATGGTTGCCAGGGGCGTACGCAGCTCGTGGCTGGCGTTGGCGACGAAATCGACGCGCATCTTCTCGGCCGCGATCGCCGCCGAGCGGTCGATCAGCCGGAGGAGCAGCGTCTGCTCGTCGATTCGGCGGATCGACAATGTCCACGGCCGGCCGAATTGGCCGATGCCGGTGATGTCGACGTCGCCGGGCTCGCCGGGAAGGATGTGCTCGAGCGCCTCGGGATGGCGGATCGCGAGGCGAACGTCGCCGCCCTCGATCCCCACCCCGAAAAGCTTGCGTGCAGCCGCGTTGGCGAACCGGATCACTCGGCCCTCGAGCACCAGAGTGGGCTCGTCGAGGGCTTCGAGGAACGGCTGGATTCCAGCAGACGCCATGCTTCCGATCTTAGCCGATCCAGCCGTCCCGGCTAGAGCGGCGGGCATTTCTCGCTGGGGAGGGACGCAACCGACTAAAAGTCGATCTGCGCCCGCATTGAGGCTACATCGACCGAATAGTCGCGGTCCCCCGCGGCCGCGGTCGCCGCATCGTCGTAGAGGATGTGAGCATAGTTGAGCCCGAACAGCAGATAATCGGTGGGCTTCCAGTTCAGGGACCCCTGGAAGGCATTCTGCCTGCCGCCAACGAATCCGCCATCGACCAGGTCGAGATAATCCCAGCGGACGTTGAGCCCGAGTGAGCCCCAGCCGCCGTCGTTGAACGGTTGCTTGACTTTCACCCGGTCGAATTTCCCGCCCTTGTAGCCGCGCCGTTCGCCGGTCAGGAAATAGCCGCCCTCGACGTACGCGCCGAAGAAGGTCGGGTCGGTGGGGCCGCTCCTGCCGACCTTCTGCCAATAGGCTTCGCTGGCGACGTGGAACGGGCCGAAGATGCCGGCCGCCTCGAGGCCATAGCCGGTCTCGGATTTCGCCTGGCCGATATTGCCGGTGTCGATGAAGCGCACGTCGGTGGTGTGGACAGCCGGACGCTGGCGGTAGCGGACGCTGGTCGCGGCGTCGTTGAGGTCGCGGTAATGCGCCGATCCGCCGAAGTGCAGTTGGTTGGCGCCCATTTTTGGAGCGAACACCAGGCGGCCGTCGGCGCCATAGCTGTTGTTGTCGTCGCCGACCGAGTTCAAGTCGGCGATATTGTCGGTGAATACGCCAGCCTGGGCGAGCAGGTCGCCCTTGGCATATTGCGCCGACAGGCCGACTCGGCGCTCGAATCCGAATGCGTCGGTGAACGCGGCGCGCTCGATGAACGACGAGTGGAGCGAGCTGGTCAGCTCGTCGAGCGATTGGAAATTGTTGTGCTGGCCGACAATGAATTCGGCCGGACCAGCCTTGTAGGAAAGATAGGCATCGGTGAATTCGACGTCGCCGGCGGCAAAATCGAGCTCGAGCTTGTAGCCAAAGCCTCCCGGGACCGTCCCTTCGGCGCCGAGGCGTCCGCGGCGCAGCTCGTTCGAGAAACCGAGGCCGGGATTGTCGATGCCGCGGGGGCTGCTCACCGTCGCGAAGTCGTACATCAGCCGCCCGCGCGGCTTGAACGACCAGCCGGCTTCCTTGTCCTCATGCAGCGGCGCGCCCTTCCATGATGGAGTGGCCACGGCCATCTGCGCCTTGATGCCTTCGAGCGCCTGCTGCAGCTCTCGGACCTGGGCCTGAAGGACCTCGATCTTGGCCTGGGCATCGTCGGCCGGGCTCGCCGCCGCGGACACCGGTAAACACATTGCGGCGCCGCAAAGCAGAGCGGCAGATATGGTCTTCATCCGATCGTTCCTTTCTCGAACGACTCGAATTTAGGACCAGAAAGCTACGCGCGGATGACGCGCCCATGACACAAGTGTGACAGCCGCTGAGCCATACAGTTCGAACGCGAGCGCCAGCTGGATTGATCTGACCGGCGCCCTGGGTTGAACGGCCGGTCTCGCAACCGCGCGCTCGCCAGCGGCGTTGACCCGCTGCGATGTACCGGACGGACCTCAGTTCCAGGGACAGGAGCGGGGCGATGGCGGCCGTGCTCGCGATCCACGCTGCCTTGGCTTTCGCGCTTCTCCAGCTGTCGGGTCAGATCGACATGGGCGATCCGCAGGACGCGCTCCGGGTCTTCGACATCACCGAGATCATTCCGCCGCCGCCGCCGCCGCCGCAGCAGCCCCAGCGGCCCAAGCCCAAGGAGGAAGAAGGCGGCTCGCCCGCCAACATCAAGAGCGAGGCGACCCCGGTCGTCGCTCCCAAGCCGCGCATCGAGCTTCCGGTGAAATCGCCGATCGCGGTGACCGAGACCCCGCGTCAGGGCGCTGCGCCGACCCAGGG
>NZ_JACCSU010000069.1 GCF_013812825.1 Sphingomonas sp.
GCTCACCGCGGCCGGAGCGCCGGGCGCGGACAGCGGCGCGGCCGCGGAAGCGCACTCGGCGCTCGCCGGCGGGCCAGTCGGCGCTCTGCCTCTGTTCCTCTCGGGGCTGAAAGCGGGCCTGCTGACGTTTGGGGGCGCCTACACGGCCATTCCGTTCGTTCGCGACGACGCCGTCGGCCAGGGATGGCTGAGCGACTCGCAGTTCCTCGATGGACTGGCCTTGTCGGGCATCATTCCGGCGCCGCTGATCATCTTCGCGACGTTCGTCGGCTACCAGGCCGGCGGTCTCGTCGGAGCATTGGCGATGACCGCCGGGATCTTCCTTCCCGCCTTTGCCTTCAGCATGCTGTTTTTCGACCGGCTGGAACAAGCGATCGAGGACCAGCGGCTCCACCGCTTTCTGGAAGGAGTGGCCGCGGGAGTCGTCGGCCTGATCGCGGCAACCACGCTGGATCTCGTGATCAGCGTTTCGCAGCGCGTCCCCTCGCTGCCTTATGCCGCGCTGATATTCGGCTGCTCGCTCGCCGTGCTGTATTTGTGGCGCTCGAAGCTGAATGTGCTGGCGGTGATGCCGCTGTCGGCGCTCGCCGGCCTGGTCGCGTTCGGCTGAAGGTCTGCCCAGGGCGGATAGCGGACGTTACGGTTCGTAATAACACAGGTTTGCCCGCCGGCTCTCCCTGCCGCGCTCTAATGGCACTCCGCCGCGAATGAACATCCGTTCACAAACTTCCTCCCGCGGCGCTCGTTTGTCCGGCCGTCCCCATGTTGGGTCTTACCGCGTAACCGCGGATTCAGAGGAGAAAAGTAATGCGTAAGATAATGATGGCTGCAGCGCTGGCCGGATCCCTGGCCTTTTCCGCCCCGGCGACGGCGCAGGTGCAGGGCGGTCTGATCAACGTCAGTCTCAGCAACATTCTCAACAACACCGATTTGCGGATCCGCCTTCAGAACATTCTTAGCCACAACAACGTGAGCGTTCAGATCCCCGCCAACGTCAGCGTTCCGATCGGGCTGGCGGCGAATATCTGCGGCACCACGGTCGCAGTGCTGTCTGCAGCTAACTCGACCGGCACATGTACCGCTTCGACCGACATTTCGCAGGGCCATATGAGGGCTCTCGCGAATGCGATCCAAAAGAACCGTTAATACGAATACTTTGTCGACAAGGGAGCCTCCGGCGTTGAGCCGGGGGCTCTTTTCTTGATGCGATCCCTAGGCGGTGAGCCTCAGCCCGGCGATCGCGGCGACGATGGTCAGGATCAACAATGCGCGGATCAAGGTCGCGGGCTCGTCGAACCACAGGATCCCGACGACCACCGTGCCGAGCGCTCCGATGCCGCCCCACACCGCATAGGCGGTGCCCATCGGGACGGTGCGAGCGGCGAGCTCGAGCAGCGCCATGCTGATGGTCACCGAAACGAGGAAGGCGAGCGTCCACGGCAGGTTCCTGAACCCGTCGACGAAGCGCAAGGCGGTGGTGAAGCCGACTTCGAACAGGCCGCCGAGAATGAGATAGAACCAGGCCAATTCGAAATCCTCCTAGGTTGCCGCTTCGAGCCGCGGGCTGACGTCGGCGGGCCTGCGCGCGGCGAGGATGCAGCCGGCGACGATCAGCGCCGCGCCGGCCAGCGTGTAGGGCGACAGCGCTTCGCGGAAAATCAGCCAGCCGAACAGGGCCGCCCACAGAAAGGACGTAAATTCCGTCGCGGCGAGATAATTGGCCTCGGCGCGCGCATAGGCCCAGGACAAAAGCATGTGCGAAGCGATCGCAAGCGACGCCGCGAAGATCAGCAACGGCCAGTGCACCGCCGCCGGAACCGCGACTCCGAGCAGGGGAATGAAGGCGGCGAGGACGACGGTGACGATCACGCTCTGGAAGAAGGCGATCTCGACCGGGCCCGCGACCTGCGCCTGGCGCCGCATCAGGATGATGTTGAGCGCGTAGCACACCGCCGAGGAGAGGATCGCGAGGCTGCCGATGGTCGCTTCCCGGCCAAGGTCGGCCTGCGCCTGGCCGACGAAGATCACCAGCACTCCGGCAAAGGCGATCAGCGAGGCCCCGACGGTGCGGCCGCCAACGGTCTCCTTCAACAACACCGCGGCGAGATAGAGGGCGATCAGCGGAGCGATGAACGCCAGAGCGATCGCCTGCGCGAGCGGGACTCGCGCCAGGCCCCAGAAGAAGAGAAAGCCCATCACCGTCGAGAGCAGGCCGCGGGCGAGGTGCAGCCGCATGGTCGGTTGCGAAGGCCACGGCGAGGGCTGCGCGAGATAGAGCGCGCCCGACATCCCAATGCCGATAAGATTGCGCCAGAACATGGTGGCCACGGTGCCGATGGCGATCACCAGCCCCTTCATCACCGCGTCCATCCCCGAGAACAGAGCGATGCCGAGGACCGCGACCAGGAACGCGGTCAGCGGCGGATGCTGGCGTGGCGGAGTCACTCGGCGGCGTGGAGCGTTTCCGCGCTGTCTTTGTCGGCCTCGATCTCGGCGGCCTTGGCTTCGACCAGCCGGACGATGTGGTCGATCATCGCCTCGTCGCGGACATGGTGGTCGGTGACTCCCGACAGATAGACCATGTGGGTGCCGTTGCCGCCGCCGGTGATTCCGATGTCGGTCTCGCGCGCTTCGCCCGGGCCGTTGACGACGCAGCCGAGCACCGACAGCGACATCGGCGTTCGGATGTGCTGCAGCCGCTCCTCGAGCGCCTGGACGGTGCGGATGACGTCGAAGCCCTGGCGCGCGCAGCTCGGGCAGGAGACGACTCGAACCCCGCGATTGCGGATACCGAGGCTCTTCAACAGCTCGTAGCCGACTCGGACCTCCTCCTCGGGCTCGGCCGACAGCGAAACCCGGATGGTGTCGCCGATGCCCGCCCACAGCAGCGCGCCCATGCCGATCGCCGACTTGACGGTGCCTCCGATCAGCCCGCCGGCCTCGGTGATCCCGAGGTGGAACGGGCAATCGACCTGTTCGGCGAGCTGCTGGTAGGCGGCGACCGCGAGGAACAGGTCGGATGCTTTGACCGCGACCTTATATTCGCGAAAGCCGTGGTCCTCGAGGATCCGGATATGGTCCATCGCGCTTTCGACCAGCGCTTCGGGGCACGGCTCGGCATATTTCTCGAGCAAATCCTTCTCGAGGCTGCCGGCGTTGACTCCGATGCGGATCGCGCAGCCGTTGTAGCGGGCCGCGGCGATGACTTCGCGGACGCGCTCTTCCGAGCCGATGTTGCCCGGGTTGATGCGCAGGCACGCGGCGCCGGCGTCCGCGGCCTCGAGCGCCCGCTTGTAGTGGAAGTGGATGTCGGCGACGATCGGCACCCTGGCCTCGCGCACGATAGTCCGCAGAGCCTCGGTGCTGGCGACGTCGGGGCACGAGACCCGGACGATGTCGGCGCCCGCTTCCTCGCAGCGGCGGATCTGGTCGATCGTCGCTTTGGCGTCGCTGGTCGGCGTGTTGGTCATGGTCTGGACGGTCACCGGCGCGTCGCCGCCGACGGCGACGTTGCCGACCATGATCTGACGCGACTTGCGCCGCTCGATGGAGCGCCAGGGACGGATTGCGGACATGGGGCGCGATATAGGCGTTTGGAACGCAACGGCAAAGCGCCCGGCCCCGCCTTCCACTCCGCTGTGCTTGTCGTTACTGCCGCGCCTGTAAGGGAGAGCCTTATGCGTATGCTGTTGATCCTCGGAGCTTTGCTCATGCCTGCCGCCACCGCCGAAGCCCAGCCGAACACCGACTGGAAGCTGGTCGTCCACGGCGGCGCCGGGACGATCGAGCGCTCGAAGATGACGCCGCAAAAGGACTCGGCGATCCGCGCGGCGCTGAACCGCGCGCTCGAGACCGGGTCCCGCATCCTGTCCTCCGGCGGTGCCGCGCTCGATGCCGTCGAAGCGACGGTCCGGGTCCTCGAAGATGACCCCAACTTCAACGCCGGGCGCGGGGCGGTCTTCACTTACGACGAAACCCACGAGCTCGACGCCTCGATCATGGACGGCCGCACCCGCGCCGCCGGAGCCGTCGCCGCCGTTTCGGCGACCAGGAACCCGATCGGCCTGGCTCGCGCGGTGATGGAAAAAAGCCCGCACGTATTCCTGGCAGGCAAGGGGGCGGACCGCTTTTCGGCCGAGCAGGGGCTGCCGCAGGTTCCCAACAGCTATTTCTCGACCCCCGATCGGCGCCGGCAGCTCGACGCGTTCAAGACCAAGAAGGTGAGCGCGCTCGAGATCGAATATAAATACGGCACGGTCGGGGCGGTCGCGCTCGACGCCAAGGGCCATCTCGCCGCCGCGACCTCGACCGGTGGAACCACCGGCAAGCGCTGGGGCCGGATCGGCGACTCGCCGGTGATCGGCGCCGGCACCTATGCCGACGACCGCGCCTGCGCGGTGTCCGCGACCGGCACCGGCGAATATTTCATCCGCGCCGGCGCCGCCCACGAAATCTGCGCGCGAATCCGGCTGAAGGGGGAGGCGCCGCAGGTCGCGGCCGATGCAGTCATCAAGGAAATCGGCGGGCTCGGCGGCGATGGCGGCGTGATCGTCCTCACGCCCAGGGGCGAGCGCGTCTATTCGTTCAACACCAAGGGGATGTATCGCGGCATGGCCGACAAGGCCGGACGCAGCGTCGCCATCTACGGCGACGACGACGAGCGGTAGGGCACAGCGTCGCGCTCCCACTGCGCTTCCGCGGCGATCGCCCGCCGCTCCTCCTCGACAAACGCCGCGACCGCCTGGCGGAAGCCTGGATCGGCGATGAAATGGGCCGAGCGCGAAATGACCGGCTCGTAGCCGCGCGCGAGCTTGTGCTCGCCCTGGGCACCGGCCTGGACCGCCGCCAGCCGATGATCGATCGCCCATTCGATCGCCTGGTAATAGCACAGCTCGAAGTGCAGGAACGGCACCTCGTCGATCGTCCCCCAGTAGCGGCCGTAGAGCGTCTCGGGACCAACCAGGTTGAGCGCCCCGGCGATCGGGCGGCCATCGCGATAGGCGAGCAGCAGCAGCAATCGGTCGCCCATCGTCTCGCCGATCCGGTCGAAGAAAGCGCGCGTCAGATAGGGGCGGCCCCACTTGCGGCTGCCGGTGTCCTGGTAGAACGCCCACATCGCGTCCCACTCGGCCGCGCCGATCGCGCCTCCGGTCAGCGCCGCGAACTCCAGGCGCTCGCGGGCGGCGGCGCGCTCCTTGCGGATCGCCTTGCGCTTGCGGCTGGTCAGCTGGCCAAGGAAGTCCTCGAAGTCGCGATAGCCGCGGTTCAGCCAATGGTACTGGATGCCGTGGCGGATCAGCCATCCGCGCGCCAGGCATTCGGCGGCTCCCGCCTCGTCGACGAACGTGATGTGCGCCGACGACAGCGCGTTCTGGACGGTCACCGCCTCGGCCGTGGCGAGCAGTTGCTGCGGCCAGGCGCCGAGCAGCCGCGGCCCCGGCACCGGAGTGAACGGAACCGCGACCTGCAGCTTGGGATAATAGCGCCCGCCCGCCCGTTCGAACGCGTCCGCCCAGCCGTGATCGAACACATATTCGCCTTGGCTGTGGCTCTTCAGATAGGCGGGGGCGGCGCCGAGCAAGGCGCCGGTCTCGTCCTCGATCGTGATTGGAGCGGGCGTCCAGCCGGTGCCCGATCCAACGCTGCCCGATTGCTCGAGCGCAGCGAGGAACGCGTGGCTGACGAACGGGTCGCCGCCGGCCAGCCTGTCCCAGGCGTTGCCGTCGATGCCGGCAACGCCGGGTCCGACGCGCGCGATCAGCTCGGTTTCACGGTCGGCCATGGGCTTCCCAGATGAGCGCGTCCGCGTGAACCCGGGCTTGCTCGCGCTCGGCTGGGGTTCGGACGGTCCAGCTGTAGACCGGGATTTGCTCGCGGGCGCGGGCGACCCAGCGGCGGCCGAGCGCCGTTCGCTCGACGGCGAGGAAATCGGGCGACGCCAGCCGCAGCGCCAGCCATCGACTGAGCGGCCGAGTGCGCTCGCGCACCACCAGGCCGCGCCGGATCGAGGGCAGGTTGGTCTTGAGCAGGCGCGGTAGCCTGGCATCGAAGCTCATCACTCCAAGCCGCTCCTGGTAGCCGGCAAGCGCGCCGCGGAGGGCCGCAGCCCAGCGCCAGATATCGCCATCGACCTTGACCTCGAGCAGCAAGGGCACGCGTCCAGCCACCAGGGCGAGCAGGGCCGAAAGCGTCGGGATCGGCCCGTCGCCGACCCGCAACCGGCCCAGCTCGGCGAGGCTCGAGCGGCCGATCCGAAGTGGGCTCGCGCACAGCCGCCACGCGTCGGAATCATGGAATAGGACGATCTGGTCGTCGGCGGTGAGCCTCAGGTCGCATTCGATCCCCGCTCCGAATTCCAGCGCCGCGGCGAAGGCGATCAGGCTGTTTTCGGGAAACTGCGTGCCGTGGTGCAGGCCGCGGTGGGCGAAGCCGGCTGGACCTGGATCGAGCGGGTCAGCGACGGACCGCGACAATCGCATCGACTTCGACGGCGACGCCCAGCGGCAGCACCGCGACCCCGACGGCGCTGCGCGCGTGCCTCCCGGGCTCCCCGAATACCTGCTGCATCAGCTCGGACGCGCCGTTGGCGACCTTGGGCTGGTCGGTGAAACCCGGCGCCGAATTAACGAACACGCCCAGCTTGACGATCCGGTCGACCCGGTCGAGCGAGCCCAGCGCGGCCTTGATCTGCGCGAGCAGCATGACCCCGCAGCGCCGAGCGGCGGCGGTCCCGGCTTCAAGGTCCATGTCCGCGCCGAGCCGGCCTTTGATCAGGCTGCCGTCCTCGGCGAAGCTGATCTGCCCGGAGATGTGGAGCAGCCCGTCCTGCTCGACCGCCGGCACATAGGCCGCGACCGGCGCCGCGGCTTCGGGGAGGGTGATGCCAAGCTCGGCAAGGCGCTGGTCGATGGTGCTGCTCATCGCTCGCGCTCAACACGTCCAAGGAAGCGTGGTCAAGCTCCCTAAACCGTTCGTGCTGAGCCTGTCGAAGCACTGCCATATCTTTTTCCCACAAGAAGTGAGGACAGCCCTTCGACAAGCTCAGGGCCAACGGATTTTTGAGCTCACTCGTCGCGAGTCACGACGAAGCCGGCGAAGCTCTGGCTGGTGGGCATCAGCTCGATCGCGTTGATGTTGACGTGCGGCGGCAGGTTGGCGATCCACCAGATCGTCTCGGCGAGGTCCTCGGCGGTCATCGGGTTGGCGCCCGAGTAGAGCTTGTCCGAGGCTTCCCTGTCGCCGCCGGTGCGGACCAAGGTGAACTCGGTCTCGGCCATCCCCGGCTCGATCGAGGTGACCCGAACGCCGGTTCCGGCGAGGTCGCAGCGAAGGTCCAGCGAAAACTGGCGGACGAACGCCTTGCTCGCACCGTACACGGCACCGCCGCGATACGGATAGGTGGCGGCCACCGACGACAGGTTGATCACCGCGCCCCGGCGCTCGATCAGCCCGGGCAGGAGCGCTCGGGTCAAGGCGACGAGGCCGGTGATGTTGGTCTGGATGGCGTTGGCCAGCGGCTCGAGCTGCGAGTCCTGCAGCGGGTCCATCGGCGGCGCGAGCCCGGCGTTGTTGAGCAACAGGTCGATATCGCCCCACCGCGGCGACAGGCGGCTGAGCTGCTCGGCCGAATCGAGGTCGCGGATGTCGAGCTCGAGCGGCAGGCAATTGTCGCCGATCTCGTCCGACAAGGCCCGCAGTCGGTCGCCGCGGCGGCCGGTCGCGATCACCCGCCAGC
>NZ_JACCSU010000072.1 GCF_013812825.1 Sphingomonas sp.
CTTGAGGATCGGCTGTTGCTCGTGGCCCGTGCGCTCCCCCAGCACGGCGTACAGGCGCAGGCCGATGAACAGGGCCACCAGGGCGAGGATGATGATGACGGTCAAGCGGGTTTCCGGTCCTTGGCTATGCGGCTTGCAACATAATGCGCGCTTCCGCCAGTTTCAAAGAATGCCAGTTTCGAGGGTCGTTAGTCCATCCGGCGCGCAACGCCCAGTCGCCATTGCGCCCCATTTCAGCGGCTGCTAGTCGCCCCCGCAACGCGCCGCCCCCGTTTGCGGGTCCGCGGGCAACCCACAATTAAGCGCAAGGACAGTGCAGCATGGCCGATCAGGACCCGATCAATCGCGGAAACGGCTCAGGGGACCCGGACGGCGAGCCGCAGGTCATGACCATCGCGCAATATATCAAGGACTTGTCGGTCGAGAGCCCGAGCTCGCCGCAGGCCTTCCAATGGCAGGCCCAGCCCCAGCTCGACGTCCAGTTCAACATCAACGTCGACAAGGTCGCCGACGAGGTCCACGAGGTGGTGCTCAAGATCGAGGTCGCGGCGCGGTCGGATCAGGGCGTCCACTTCCTGATCGATCTGAGCTACGCGGGCGTCTACGGAATCCGCAACCTGCCCGAGGAAGCGTTGCCGCCGTTCCTGCTGATCGAGGCGCCGCGGCTGCTGTTCCCGTTCGCTCGACAGATCATCGCCGATTGCTCGCAGAACACCGGATTTCCGCCGCTGATGCTCGACCCGATCGATTTCGGCGCGGCCTACATGGCCCAGCTCCAGGCGACGCAGCCGGGCGAGGACGGCACCGGCGGCAATGGCGGCGACGAGGGCCAAGGAAGCAGCGGCTCGGACGCTGAGCCCGGCGAAGGATCGGGCAATGAAACCGAGCCGGCGGATGCGTCCGGCGAGAAGCCGCAGGGCTGACGACCAGCCCCATGAACCTC
This sequence comes from Sphingomonas sp., assembly GCF_013812825.1. Classification (GTDB taxonomy): domain Bacteria; phylum Pseudomonadota; class Alphaproteobacteria; order Sphingomonadales; family Sphingomonadaceae; genus Sphingomicrobium. The sequence continues at coordinate 944 of NZ_JACCSU010000072.1, forward strand.
CTCAAGGCGGGCGGGACGATCGGCGGCCTCACTATGGTCAGCCGCATCCTCGGCTTCGCTCGCGAGATGATCTTTGCCCGAGTGATGGGCGCGTCCGCCGCTGCGGAAGTGTTCATCTGGGCGTTCCAGCTGCCGAACCTGCTCCGGCGGCTGCTCGGCGAAGGCGCGTTCAGCCAGGGGTTCGTGCCCTTGTTCGCCCGGCGCATCGGCAAGGAGGGCGACCTCGAGGACGCGAAGCGGTTCGCCGAGGAGGTGCAGGCGGTCTTCCTGCCGGCCCTCATCATCATCACCGTTTTGTTCATCATCGCCATGCCCGCGGTGGTGATCGCGGTCGCGAGCGACCGGTGGACCGATGACCCGGAAAAGTTCGCCTTTACCGTCTACCTGACGCAGATCACCTTTCCGTACCTGATTTTCATCAGCATGGTGTCGTTGTTCAGCGGGATCCTGAACTCGCTGTCCCGGTTCGTCGCCGCGGCCTTCGCTCCGGCGCTGCTCAACGTCGCTCTGCTCGCAGCCCTCCTGCTCGTTCCCGAAGGCGGAACCACGACCGCGGTGGCCATGGCCTGGGCGGTCCTGGTGGGCGGCGTGCTTCAGCTCGCCTTGTGCATTGTCGCAACGCGCCGCGCTGGACTGAAGCTCAAGCTGCGTCCGCCCCGCATGACTCCGCGGGTAAAAGAGCTGCTGATCCTGATCCTGCCGGCAACGATCGGCGCCGGCGGTTACTATGTCAGCCAGCTGTTCTACGCCTATTTCGCCACCCGGCTGCCCGAAGGCAGTTTCGTCTACCTGAGCCAGGCCGATCGACTGAACCAGCTACCGCTGGCGCTGGTCGGCTCGGCGATCGGCACCGCCATCCTGCCGGCGATCAGCCGCCACATCGGGATGGGCGAGGAGCGGCAGGCGGCCAACATCCAGGGCCGCGCGACCGAGCTGGCGATGTTGCTGGCGATCCCGGCGACCATCGCCCTGATGGTCGCTGCCGGTCCGATCATGACCGTGTTGTTCGAAGGCGGACGATTCACCGCGTCGGACGCGGCGACCTCCGCCCTGGTGCTGTCGATCCTCGTCACCGGGCTGCCCGCCTACGTCATGATCAAGGTGCTCGCGCCCGGCTTCTACGCGCGCAAGGACATGAAGACGCCGGTCGTGATCATGCTGGTCACCCTGGCGCTCGGGGTCATCGCCAACTTCATCTGGATCGACGACATCGGCATCGCCATCCTCCCGCTGGCAACGTCCGCGGCCGCCTGGCTCAACGCGGGAGCGCTGTATGTCCTGCTGGCGAAGCGCGGCCATTTCCGGATCGAGGGCTGGCTTGGCGAGAGGCTCGGCAAGCAGCTGATCGCCGCCTTGGCCATGGGCGCCACAATCTGGCTCGTCGGGCGGTTGCTGGCCGCCTATTTCGGCGGCTCCGTGGGCGAGCGGCTGGTCGGCACGGTGGCGCTGATCGGCGCCGGCTCGCTGGTCTATTTCACGCTCGCCTGGATCACGGGCGGCATGGACAGGGAAGACGTTTTGGTGCTGCTGAGGCGCAAGAAGGTGGCCGCATGAGCAGCGAAACCGCGATGCGCGTTGTTTCCGGCATCCAGCCGACCGGCGGGCTGCACCTCGGCAATCTGCTCGGGGCGATCCTGCGCTGGGTGCGGATGCAGGACGAGGCCGAGTGCCTGTTCTTTCTCGCCGACCTGCATGCGCTGACCATCGACGTCGAGCCGCAGCAGCTTCGCTCGAGCACCCGCGAAATGGCGGCGGCGCTGATCGCCAGCGGCATCGACGCGAACAAGTCGATCCTGTTCGCGCACAGCGCGGTGCCGGCCCACGCCGAGCTCGCCTGGCTGCTTGGCTGCACAGCGCGGATGGGCTGGCTCAACCGGATGACCCAGTTCAAGGAAAAGTCCGGCAAGAGCCGCGAGGGCGCCAGCGTCGGGCTGTTCGCCTACCCGGTGCTGCAGGCGGCGGACATCCTGCTCTACCGGGCGACCCACGTGCCGGTCGGCGACGACCAGAAGCAGCATATCGAGCTGGCCCGCGACATCGCCATCAAGTTCAACACCGACTTCGACGTCGAGCTGTTCGTCCCGCCCGAGCCCTTCATCGGCGGCGGCATTGCTGCCCGGGTGATGAGCCTTCGCGACGGCACCGCCAAAATGTCCAAGTCCGACGCGTCGGACATGAGCCGAATCAACCTTGGCGACAGCGACGATTCGATTGCCCAGAAGGTGCGCAAAGCGAAGACCGACCCGGAGCCGCTGCCCGACGACCCGGCGCTGCTCGAGCCGCGGGCCGAAGCCCGCAACCTCGTCGGAATCTACGCCGCGGCGACCGGCGAAAGCGTCGAGCAGGTGCTCGCTCGCTTTTCCGGCCAGGGGTTCGGAGCGTTCAAGCC
>NZ_JACCSU010000023.1 GCF_013812825.1 Sphingomonas sp.
GGGACAACGCTCGCCGACTGCCGCGCGGGCACCTGGCCGGGCAGCATCGCGTCAGGTGCCGCCGGCGCGGGTACGGCGGCGCTTTCCGGCGTCTCACGTTCACAGGCGCAAGTTCCGAGCGCAAACAGCAGTAATAGTCGTTTCATCGTCATTTCCCCATCAGGCAAAGGAGCAGAAGCTCGGTCTGGCCGAGTCCCGACAGATGTCGGGCGCCTTGCGCGCCGCGCGCCAGTAAGTCGTCAACCCCAACTGGCGGACGAGCCGGGCATAGCCGGCCTCCCCGCGCGCCGCCGCAAGGTTGGGCTCGAACAGCACCTCCGCGTCGAACAATCCGCGGGTGCGCACGAGGTTCGCCGCTGCCTTGAGGGCTGCTTCGCGGGCCCCGAGAGCCGCAAGAGTGCCCACCACCAGCTGGTCGTTGTAGCGCGGGTCGACCGAAAAGCGTTCGAGCTCGGCAACCGATTTCGCCCGATGTGCGGCATCTTGTGACTTCAGCGCCTGGAAGGCGGCGGTCAGCGTATCGCGCTGCATGCTCGTCAGCGGGAGGTCCGCGTCCCCTAGCACGGCGATCGCCTTGTCATAGCGGCGGGTCCACAGCGCCGACTTCATTTCCAGCAAGCGAAGCGAAGTGGCGTCGGGCCACAGCTTGAGCGTGTCGGCCAGGATCCGATCGGCCTCGTCGGTGCGCCCGACGACATAGAGTGCCTGCGCAAACCGGACATTGCTGAACGGCGCCAGCGGCCGCATCGCCCGGGCTCGCTCATATTGTCCGACCGCCTCCTCCATCCGGCCCACCGAGGCGAGGAAGTCGCCGTAGGCCTGGCGCTCGCAGCCGCACTCGGTCGGCCGCACGCTGATCGCTTTTTTGAGCAGCTCCTCGCGCTCGGCATAGCGCTCGAGCGGCAGGAGGCCGGCAATCGCCATATAGCCCTCGGGATTTTGCTGATCGAGCTGCATCGACTTGCGCGCGGCCGCCATCCCTTCCTCGCGAAGCTGGTTCGCTTCGCCGGACTCGGCGGCCGCGAGCGGCACCGCGGCCAGCGCCAGCGCCGACCAGCCGAAAGAAAAATCGGGCACTGCGACCGTCACCCGGCGCGCGGCGTCGAGCTCGGCGGTCTGGGAGGACGAGCCGCTCCAATGCTCGTTGCACCATTTGAAATAGAGCGACAGCGCCTGGTCGGACATCGGTTTGTCGTACGAGGACGCGCCCCACAGGCCGCAGCGGACGACCTGGCTGGCGCCGACCGCGGCCTGGCGCGCGGCGACGGGGTCGGCCGTTTCGTGCTCAAAGGCGTCCGACCACAGCAGAACTCCGGAGCGCTGGTTCTTGAGGTTGACGGTGAAGCGCACCGAATTGCCGACTCGGCTGAGGCTGCCGTCCATGACGAACGGCGCCGACGCGCTCGCCGCGCCGTCGCCCGCGGCGACCACCGTCACCGCGTTCTCGGCCCCGAACGCGGCGAGGATCTCCTGGCCGAGCATGTCGGGAAGAGCTCGCGGAAGGGCGCTCGAAACGAGCGCGAAATTCCCGATCGCGACTCGCGGTGAGATGCGGCCGTCACCGGCCCAGACTTTCGAATAGAGGAATGCGCCGCTGAGGATGGCGATCAACGCCGCGGCGGCCGCGACCGCCCAGGGCCGCGCGCCGAAGCCGCTTTGCCGCCTGCGAACCGGGGCCGCAGCGGCGGTCTCTTCGTGCGACACTGCTCCGCTCGACTTCTCGGCGATCGCCGCCATCAGCGGCTTTAGCGCCGGCGACCGGGGCCGGCCGTTCCAGCCGGACAGGTCGATCGTGTGATACTGGCGAAAACCGAGCGGCGGCGCGCAGCCGTCGAGGGATACCGGGACCAGTCGGCCCTTGTCCCGGCCCGCCCCGGCTTCGTCGCGCACCCAGGGCGAGCGGACGGCCCTCTCGCTCCAGCAGGCGACGACGACCTCGGCCGCCGCCAGCGCGTCCTCGATCGCTCCGGCAAACTCCTGGCCGCCGGAAATATGCCGGTCCCACCAGACGCTGTGGCCGTCGCGCTCGAGCGCCTTGGCGAGCGGTCGAATGCGCTCGAGGTCTTCGCGTGCGTAGCTCAGGAACAGTGACGCCATCCAACTCCCCCGTTGGAACAGCGGACTGTGCGCCTAACCGGCGGCGCGTTCAACCGTCTGGAGAGAAGGGGATTAGTCCGCGCTGTGCTGCGGCGCCGGAGCCGGCGGCTTGTGATGCTCGCAAGTGACCTTCGGGTTGAACGGTGAATAGGGGCCGTTGGGGTTGTCGCGAAAGACCCACAAATGTTCCTCGTAATGCGGCTCCCAGCCGTGCGCCTCGTCGACCTTGGTCGCCGGATCGTCCTTCAGCAGCACGTAATAGTGGCCGTGGAACTTCGGCGGCTCCTTGTGACCCTTGGTCTCGTGCCAGGCCGATGCGAACACCAGATTCTCGACCGCCACGAGCTCGAGCGAACCGTCGGGCTGCGGTTCGTAGACGAGCATCGCGGGCTTGCGGAAATCGGTATGCGTGCCGGTGCCCTGGACCCGCCCGACCGGCTTGTCGGGCAGGCCGAGCACATCGCGCCGCACATAATGCAGCCCCATCGCGCCCCGGCTCGCCGGGTAGCCGAGCATTTCCGCGGTCACGCATTTGTTGTCGGTCGTATAGCCCTCGGCGATGGCGACCTTGACGTCGCGGTAGCGCTCGGCTGCGGCTTTCACTTCGTCGAGAGTCGGCTCCTGCGGCCCCGATCGGCAGCCAGCGGCCAGCATGGCAGCCGAAACCAATAGCAACAGTCCTCTGGTCACGGCTTCCTCCCCAATTTGAACGGCTAGAATGCCGCGCCGCCCGGCGCAGCACAAGCTGCGCGTGCATTATCGAGGTCCTCAACTGGGTGGTGACTGCCCGCAAAAGCGGCCGCGCTCCTTTCTGTGACACCGCGCTTGGCGCTACCTAAGCCCACAAAGCAAAGGGAGGCGCTTCGCAATTGAGGATTACAGCCGCGATCCTGCGCTCGGTGGGGGCGTCCCAGCCCTACGCTCAATCGGAGCCGCTTGCCCTCGAGGAGATCGCCCTGGCCCCGCCGGGACGGAGCGAAGTGCTCGTTCGGATCGCCGCGGCCGGCCTCTGTCACTCCGACCTTTCGGTGATCAACGGCGACCGGCCGCGGCCCGTGCCGATGGCGATCGGGCACGAAGCTGCAGGAGTCGTCGAAGCGCTCGGCGAAGGCGTCACGAGCATGCAGCGCGGCGACCACGTCATCATGGTCTTCATGCCCAGCTGCGGCGATTGCTCGTACTGCGCGGAAGGAAGGCCGGCCTTGTGCGAGCCGGGCGCAGCAGCAAACGCAAGCGGCACGCTGCTCGGCGGCTCGATCCGTCTCGCGGATTCCAGCGGCCCCATTCACCATCACCTCGGCTGCTCCGCGTTTGCCACGCACGCCGTCGTTTCCGAACGGTCACTGATCCGCATCGACAAGGATCTCCCGCTTCGGGAAGCCGCGCTGTTCGGATGCGCGGTGCTCACCGGCGTCGGTGCAGCCGTCAACACAGCCCAGGTCAAGCCGGGCCAGAGCGTCGCTGTCGTTGGCCTGGGCGGCGTCGGCCTGGCGGCGCTGATGGGCGCCAAGGCCGCCGGGGCGGCCCGGATCGTCGCCGTTGACCTTTCCCCGGACAAGCTTGCCCTGGCGGCGGAGCTCGGTGCCACCAATTGTCTCGACGGCCGCGACAGCGCCGCGGTCACCGCATTCATGAACGCGAACGGCGGCAGCGACATCGCTCTCGAGATGGCCGGCTCGATACCGGCGCTCGAGCTTGCGTTCGCGCTGACCAGGCGCGGCGGAACGACGGTGACCGCGGGGCTTCCGCCACCCAGCGCCACGCTGCCCCTCTCGGTCGTCCGCCTGGTGGGCGAGGAGCGGACTTTGAAAGGCAGCTACATCGGCAGCTGCGTGCCGAGGCGGGATATCCCCCGGTACATCGCCTTGTATCGCGCCGGGCGGCTCCCGGTTGACCGGCTGATGTCGGGGCTCCTGAAGCCGGAGCAGATCAACGAGGGCTTCGACGGGCTCGCAGCCGGGACGGCGGTCCGTCAAATCGTCCAATTCTAGGCGCGACCTTCTTCGTCCCGCTCCTTGCCGCAGTGCAGCAGGCCATTTACATCCGGCATGAGATGACCTCGACCAACGACATCCGCCGCTCGTTCCTCGATTATTTCGAGGCGGCCGGCCATGCGCGCGTGCCGTCGGCGCCGCTGGTCCCGCACAACGACCCGACCTTGATGTTCGTCAACGCCGGCATGGTGCCGTTCAAGAACGTCTTTACCGGGCTGGAGACGCGGTCTTTTTCGACCGCGAGCAGTTCCCAGAAGTGCGTTCGCGCTGGTGGCAAGCACAACGACCTCGACAATGTCGGCTACACCGCGCGCCACCACACCTTCTTCGAGATGCTCGGCAACTTCTCGTTCGGGGATTATTTCAAGGACCGGGCTATCGAGCTCGCCTGGAACCTGCTGACCAGGGAGTGGGGCCTTTCGCCCGATCGCCTGACGGTCACCGTCTACCACACCGACGACGAGGCGTTCGACCTGTGGCGGCGGATCGCCGGGCTGCCCGACGAGCGGCTGATCCGGATCGCGACCAGGGACAATTTCTGGGCGATGGGCCCCGATGGGCCGAGCGGGCCCTGCTCGGAGATCTTCTACGACCATGGCGACCATATCCCGGGCGGGCCGCCGGGCTCCGCCGACGAGGACGGCGACCGTTTCGTCGAGATCTGGAACCTGGTGTTCATGCAGTTCCTGCAGGAAAACGATGAAATCGTCAGCGACCTGCCGCGGCCGTCGATCGACACCGGCATGGGCCTCGAGCGCATCGCCGCCGTGCTGCAGGGCGTCCACGACAATTACGATACCGACGCGTTCCGGGCGCTGATCGCGGCCAGCGAGGAGCTGACCCGCACCCGCGCCGAGGGCGAGCGCACGGCCAGCCACCGCGTGATTGCCGATCATCTGCGCGCGTCCGGTTTCCTGGTCGCCGATGGAGTGCTGCCGGCCAACGAGGGAAGGGGCTACGTGCTCCGCCGGATCATGCGCCGGGCGATGCGACACGCTCATTTGCTTGGCGCCAAGGAGCCCTTGATGCACCGGCTGGTGCCGGCGCTGGTCGCCGAGATGGGCGCCGCCTACCCCGAGCTGGTCCGAGCCCAGCCGCTGCTCGAGCAGGTGCTTGCGCAGGAAGAGACCCGATTCCGCCAGACTCTGGTGAACGGCTTGAAGCTGCTCGACGAGGCCACGGCTTCGCTGCCGCCGGGCGGGACTCTGCCGGGCGAGACGGCGTTCAAGCTCTACGACACCTACGGCTTTCCGCTCGACCTCACCCAGCAGGCGCTGATCGAAAAGACGCTCAAGGTCGACATTGCCGGGTTCGACAAGGCGATGGAGGCGCAGAAAGCCGCCGCCCGGGCCGCCTGGAAGGGATCGGGCGACCGGGCGTCCGACGACATCTGGTTCGACCTCGCCGAGGAGCATGGCGCGACCGAGTTCACCGGCTACGCCGGCGACGAGGCGGAAGGCGTGGTGCTGGCGATCATCGAGGACGGGCAGCGCATCGATGGTGCCAAGAAGGGCGACAAGGTGCACGTGCTGGTCAACCAGACGCCGTTCTACGGAGAGAGCGGCGGGCAGATCGGCGACACCGGAAAGCTGACCTCTTTGAATGGCTTCGACGGCGACGTTGAGGACACGTCCAAGCCGCTGGGCCGGCTCCACGCCTTACTGACGACGGTTGCGAAAGGCGAGGTCAAGGTCGGCGACACGGTCCACCAGAAGGTGGATTCCGAGCATCGCGACCGAGTCCGGGCCAACCACAGTGCGACCCATTTGCTGCATGCCGCGCTTCGCCACCGGCTCGGCGACCACGTGACCCAGAAGGGCAGCCTGGTCGCTCCCAACCGACTGCGCTTCGATTTCTCGCACCCCTCGGCTTTGTCGCCCGACGACATCGCCGCGATCGAGGCCGAGGTGAACGCCCATATCCGTTCCAACCACCCGGTGACCACTCGCCTGATGACCCCCGACGAGGCGATCGCGGCCGGCGCCATTGCCTTGTTCGGCGAGAAATATGGCGACGAGGTCCGGGTCCTGTCGATGGGCCGCAATGTCGACGACGATTATTCGGTCGAGCTGTGCGGCGGCACCCACGTCAACGCGCTGGGCGACATTCAGCTGTTCAAGATCATCAGCGAAGGCGCGGTGTCGTCGGGCGTTCGGCGTCTCGAGGCACTGACCGGCGAGTCGGCGCGGCAGTGGCTGACCGAGCGCGAGGCTCGGCTGCGCGAAGCGGCGGCGGTCCTCAAGGCATCGCCCGACGAGGTCCCAGGCCGGGTTTCGGCGTTGCTCGACGAGCGCAAGCGCCTCGAGCGCGAGCTTGCCGAGGCGAAAAAGGCGCTGGCCCTGGGCGGCCATGTCGGCGCCAGCGGCGGAAAGTCCGATGCCGCCGCCCCCGAGCAGGTCGGCGGGCGCGCGTTCCTCGGTCAGGTGATCGAAGGCCTCGACCCCAAAGGCTTGCGGGCGGCGATCGACGGCATGAAGCAGCGCGTCGGCTCGGGCATCGCGGCGCTGGTCGCGGTCAACGACGGTCGGGCCAGCGTCGCGGTCGGGGTCACCGACGACCTTGCTGCGCGGGTCAACGCGGTCGAGCTGGTCAAGGCGGCGGTCGCGGCGCTGGGCGGGCAGGGCGGCGGCGGCCGATCCGACATGGCCCAAGGCGGCGGGCCCGACGGTTCGAAGGCGGATGCAGCGTTGAGCGCGATCCGCGATGCAGTGGAAAAGGTCGAGGCTTGATCGACCCGCAATCGAGTGAGCCGATCACCTTGAACGGCGCTTGCCATTGCGGCGCGGTGCGCTTCACTGTGATTCTACCCTTCGGGCTGGCCTCCGCGCGGCGGTGCACCTGCAGCCTGTGCCGGATGCGGGGCGCCGTTGCGGTCACCGCCTGCGCCGATGGGCTGGAAATTCTCGCTGGCGCGGACGTCCTCGCCACCTACCGGTTCAACACGCTCACAGCGGAGCACCATTTCTGCACCGCGTGCGGCATCTACACTCACCACAAGCGCCGCTCGAACCCGAACGAGCTCGGCGTAAACGTGGCCTGCCTCGATAACGTGTCGCCGTTCCATTTCGCCGAGGTCGTGGTCTACGACGGCGAGCGGCACCCAAGCGACCAGCCAGACGGGAAATCGAGCGTCGCGGGAACGGTGCTCTTCAAGCCTGCGAGTTAGCTGCTGCGTCCCGCAACCGGCGCCCGCGCATCCGCGGCGGTTCGGTCAGCTCGGCTTCCTCGCGGATTTCCGCCTGCAGCTGGGCCCGTTTCTCGTGAATCGACGCGATCACCGGCCCCATCGCCACGCCGAGGTCGACCAGCGCGGCTTCCGACAGCTGCAGCGACGCCTCGAGCGTCTCGGGCACCGCGTCGGTCACGCCCGCCTTGTACAGCTCGGCGGCGTGGGCCGGGTCGCGGGCACGGGCGACGATCGGCAGGTCCGGGAAGGCGGCGCGGATGCGCCGCGCCAGGCGCTTGGCCAGCACCGGATTGTCCATCGTCAGGATGAAGGCGGTCGGGCTGCCCGGACGGACCCGTTCGATCAGCTCGGAATTGGACACATCACCGAACACCACCGGCCGCCCCTCCTGGCGGGCCGATGCGACGCAATCGACGTCGGAATCGATCGCCACATAGGGCTTGGCGTGCGCGTCGAGCATTTCGCCGACCATCCGGCCGACGCGGCCGAAGCCGAGGATCACCACCTTGGGAGTGTCGCCTTCCTCGAGTGCGCCGGTGATTTCCGATCGAGCCTGCGAGTCGACTCCGCGGCCGGCGAGACGCCCGAGCTTCGCCAGCAGCGGGGTGATCGTCAGCCCGATCGCGGTGACGACCTGCCAGAATGCCGCCGTCTGGGGCTGAATCAGCTGCGCGGCCGCCGCCGCCGCCAGCACGATCAAGGTGGTCTCGGACGGCGAGGCCATCAGCACTCCGGTCTCGGCGGCGACCGACGTTCGGGCGCCCTCGATGCGCAGCAGGGCCGCGGTGACGATCGCCTTGACGCTGAGCACTCCAAGCACGGCGAGGCCGATGCTCTGCCAGTTGGCGGCCACCAGCCGAAGGTCGACGCTCATACCGACCGTGATCAGGAATATGCCGAGGCCGAGCCCGCGGAAGGGGGCCGTCATCACCTCGACCTCGCCGCGGTACTCGGTCTCGGCGATGACGATGCCGGCAAGGAGCGCTCCGAGGATCGGCGAGAAGCCGATGGCGGCAGTGGCGAGGCTGGCGACGATCACCACCAGCAGGCAGGCGGCCAGGAACAGCTCGGGGCTCTTGGTCCGGGCGGCTTGGGCGAACAGGCGCGGCAGCACGAGCCGCCCGGCGAACAGCATCGCGACCGCGGCGATGCCGCCGAACAGCATCGTCGTGAGCAAGTTCTCGACGCCGCTGTCGGCCGCATAGGGCGCCATCGCCCCCAGGGCGAAGACGATCGGCACGATCGCCAGGTCCTCGAACAGCAGCATCGCCAGCGCCGAGCGGCCGACCGGACTGTGCGTGCCGACCAGCGGCAGGACGAGCGCCGTCGAGGAAAGCGCCAGCGCGAGCCCGAGCCCGATCGCTCCCGCCGGGCTCTGGCCGATCAGGTGGAGCCCCAGGGCAATGATCGCGGCCGAGATCAGGAGCTCGGCGGCGCCGACCACGAACACCAGCCGGCGCATCGACCACAAGCGGCGGAACGAGAGCTCGAGCCCGATCGAAAACAGCACCAGGATGATGCCGAGCTCGGCGAACGGCTCGATCGCCTCCGGATTGGAGATGGTGATATAATGGAGCCAGGGGAAGACGCCTGTCATCGCCCCCAGGCCCGCCGGCCCGACCGCCAGCCCGATGAGCAGGAAGCCGATCACCGGTGTGACCCGGAAGCGCGCGAAGGCGGGGATGACGATTCCGGCGGCGCCGAGGATGACCAGAGCGTCGCTGAGGCCGGAGGTCTGGAAGTCGGTCGCCATGATCGGTTTTAAGCAGGGCCGGCGATGCTTGTCACCGTGGTCCAACCATTCGATAGCGCGGCGTCATGACGTCAGATGATCTTGTTGTGGTCGGCGGCGGGCCGGCCGGGATGATGGCGGGGCTGCTGTTCGCCCGCGCCGGATGCAACGTGCGGGTGCTCGAAAAGCACGCCGACTTCTTCCGCGATTTCCGCGGCGATACGGTCCACCCCTCGACGATGGAAATCCTCGACCAATTGGGGATGCTCGGTCGTTTCCTGGAGCGGCCGCACAATCGGCTGGACCGAGCCGAAATCATGGTTGCCGGCCGGGTATGGACGATCGCCGACCTGTCGCATCTCGATACCCCGGCCCCGTTCGTCGCGATGATGCCGCAATGGGACTTCCTCGACTTCCTGCGCGACGAGGCGGTCGCCTTCCCCGGCTTTTCGCTGGAGATGAGCTCGCCGGTCGAATCGTTCCTGCAAGATGGCGGCCGGATATCGGGTGTGCGGCTTGCCGACGGCCGCGAGATTTCCGCGTCCTTGACGATCGCGGCCGACGGCCGGGATTCGATCGTTCGCCGCAACGGCATCTTGCCGCTTCGGACGCTGGGCGCTCCGATGGATGTGTTCTGGTTCCGCCTTGGCAAGACCGAGGCGGGCGGAAACGCGCTTCGAGCGAGCGTCGACCGGGGCAGGTTGCTCGTCCTGATCGACCGCGGGGATTATTGGCAGTGCGCGCTGGCGATTCCGAAGGGCAAGGCGGAAGCGCTCAAGGCCGGCGGGATCGAGCCGATCCGGCAGGCGGTGCGCGCCGCTGCGCCGAACCTCGACCTCAGCGAGCTGGATGATATCCACGATCTCAAGCTGCTCAGCGTCTCGCTGGACCGCTTGACCCGTTGGCACCGGCCCGGCCTTCTGGCGATCGGCGATGCGGCCCATGCGATGTCGCCGATCGGCGGAATCGGAATCAACCTTGCGATCCAGGATGCGGTGGCGGCAGCCAATTTCCTCGCCGCGCCGCTCGGCCGCAACGCAGCCGTCGACGCGCTTCTGCCGAGGGTCCAGCGGCGCAGGCTGTTCCCGACGCGGGTCGTGCAGTCGGCCCAGAAGGCAGCGCAGGAGCGGATCATCGGCCGATTGCTGCTTCGGCCGGGGCCGCCGCTGACGACCGCGGCGCTGCCGATCCGCTTGCTCGACCGCTTCCCGTGGTTGCGGCGCATTCCCGGCCGCGCCGTCGGTCTCGGCATCCGTCGCGAGCGGGTCCGCTCGCCGGATGCCGGGCTCAGGCGGGCTGGGGCTCCGCCGACGCCATAGCCGCTTCGAGATTCTCGCGGATTGCCTCGAAGAACTGCTCGGTGGTCATCCACGGCTGGTCGGGACCGACCAGGATGGCGAGGTCCTTGGTCATCTGACCGCTTTCGACGGTCTCGACGCAGACGCGCTCGAGGGTCTCGGCGAAGCGCACCACCTCGGGCGTCTCGTCGAACTTGCCGCGGTATTTGAGTCCGCCGGTCCAGGCGAAGATCGAGGCGATCGGGTTGGTCGAGGTCGCCTTGCCCTGCTGATGCATGCGATAGTGGCGGGTGACGGTGCCGTGCGCCGCCTCGGCCTCGATGGTCTTGCCGTCGGGGGTCATCAGCACCGAGGTCATCAGCCCGAGGCTGCCGAAGCCCTGCGCGACCAGGTCGGACTGGACGTCGCCGTCGTAATTCTTGCACGCCCAGATGAACTTGCCGCTCCATTTGAGCGCGCTGGCCACCATGTCGTCGATCAGGCGATGCTGATATTCGATCTTCGCTTCCGCGAACTTGTCCTTGAATTCGCTTTCGAATATTTCTTCGAAGATATCCTTGAAGCGGCCGTCATAAGCCTTGAGGATGGTGTTCTTGGTCGACAGATAGACCGGCCAGCCGCGGGTCAGGCCGTAGTTGAAGCTGGCTCGGGCGAACGCGCGGATGGATTCGTCGAGGTTGTACATGCCCATGGCGACGCCGGCGGCCGGGAAGTCGAACACCTCCTCCTCGATCATTTGGCCGTCCTCGCCCTGCCATTTGATCGTCAGCTTGCCGGCGCCAGGCACTCGGAAATCGGTCGCCTTGTATTGATCGCCGAACGCGTGGCGGCCCACGACGATCGGGTCGGTCCAGCCGGGGATCAGCCGCGGCACGTTGGCGATCACGATCGGCTCGCGGAAGACCACCCCGTTGAGGATGTTGCGGATGGTGCCGTTGGGCGACTTCCACATCTTCTTGAGCCCGAACTCCTCGACCCTCGCCTCGTCGGGCGTGATGGTCGCGCATTTGACCCCGACGCCGTGCTTCTTGATCGCCTCGGCGGCATCGACCGTGATCCGGTCCTCGGTTTCGTCGCGCTTCTCGATCGACAGGTCGAAATAGACCAATTCGATGTCCAGATAGGGCTGGATCAGCCGCTCGCGGATCCACTGCCAGATGATGCGGGTCATCTCGTCGCCGTCGAGCTCGACGAGCGGTGTCTTCACCTTGATCTTGGCCATTCGTTTCCCTGTTTCAAAAGCGCTTCTCCGGCGCTCGCGGCGCCTTAGGACGCGCCCCCAGCCGAGGCAACCGCGGCGTTGTGCGCGCGCGGCGCGGCCACTAAGGGGTGCCCATGCCCGCGCTTGAAAAGCCCGACAGCCCGCTGACCACGAACGTCAAGTGGCGCTACCCGGCGGTCCATCCGGAAGGGCGCAAGTTCCTCGTCATCGCCGCGGCGGCGACCTTCTTCGCCTGGCTGCTCGACTGGGAGTTCCTGACGTTCGTCCTCGTCGGGCTGACCATCTGTGTCGCGGCCTTCTTCCGCGATCCGATCCGGACGACGCCGCGCGGCGCCAACCTGATCGTCGCTCCGGCGGACGGGCTGATCACTCTCATCCAGAAGGTGCCGCCGCCCGACGAGCTCGCCGGCAGCGAGGGCCTGATGGAAGGGGAATATACCCGCGTCTCGATTTTCATGAGCGTGTTCGACGTCCACATCAACCGCTCGCCGATCACCGGCCGGATCCGCCGCATCGCCTATATTCCGGGCAAGTTCCTCAACGCCGACCTCGACAAGGCGAGCGAGGACAATGAGCGGCAGCATTTCATCGTCGAAGGCGCGGACGGGGTGAAGGTCGGCTTCACCCAGATCGCCGGCTTGATCGCCCGGCGCATCCTGTCGTTCGTGCGCGAAGGCGACAGCGTCGAGGCCGGCCAGCGGGTCGGGCTGATCCGTTTCGGAAGCCGGGTCGACGTCTACTTGCCCGACGGAACCGGCCCCCGGATCCTGCTGGGCCAGCGGACGATCGGCGGGGAGACGGTCCTGGCCGAGATTGGCGCCGACCCCGGGCTGACCGGCTCGAGCCAATGATCGGGGCCCAATGAGCAAGGCGGCCCCGCCCGAGCGCGGCATGGCGTTCCGGGCGATGGTTCCAAACGCGGTCACGGCGCTCGCTTTGTGCTTCGGGCTCACGGGGGTTCGCTTCGCGATCGCCGAAAACTGGGAGGCCGCGATCGGTTGCGTGGTGATCGCTGGAGTCCTCGACGCAATGGACGGGAGGATCGCCCGATTGCTCAGGGCCAACAGCCGGTTCGGCGCGGAACTCGACTCGCTGTCCGACGTCACGGCCTTTGGAGTG
This sequence comes from Sphingomonas sp., assembly GCF_013812825.1. Lineage (GTDB taxonomy): Bacteria > Pseudomonadota > Alphaproteobacteria > Sphingomonadales > Sphingomonadaceae > Sphingomicrobium. The sequence continues at coordinate 12,650 of NZ_JACCSU010000023.1, forward strand.
GCGCCCAGCTTCATCCTGTTCCTGTGGTCGCTCCACCAGGCGCCGCAATTCGGCTGGGTGGCGGCACTGGCTCTCGCCGTCTGCTGCGCGCTTCGGCTGGCGCGGTTCAACTCGCGGATGGATGCCGACCACCAGCCGCACAAGTCGGCCGGCTATCTGACCGGAGTCCCGGCGCCGGCGGGAGCGGGGCTGGCGTTCGTGCCGGTCTATCTGTGGCTGGTCACCGGCCAGGAGATTTTCCGCGCCTGGTTCGTGACCATGCCGTGGGTGATTTTCATCGCTGTGCTGCTGATCTCGAGCGTCGCCACCTACAGCTGGTCGAGCCTGCGCATCCGCCGCTCGTCGCGGCTGTTCGCGATTGCCGGGATCGGGCTGCTGGGCGCGGCGCTGTTGACCGCCACCTGGGTCACGCTGCTCGGAATTTCACTGCTTTATATCGCGATGCTGCCGTTCAGCATCGCCTCCTACGCCCGGGTCAAGCGGCGGCGCGCAGCCTCGGCTGGGCGCGCAGGGTCCGCGGGCGCGAGCGCTGGCTGACGCGCCCGGCGATCGGCCGGATCCTCGGCGCCGTCGCCAGCGGTGAGCGGCCGTTCAGCGCAGCGGCAATCTTCGCACCGCTCTCACCAAGCATCTCGGCGATGATCACCGCGAGCAGCCAGAGGGCAGCCAGGAAAGCAAGGGTGGCGAGCGGTGCGAGCATCATGAGAAGTTCCCTTGTTTGAGCGCCAAACCCATCCCGAGTCATTTCGTTCCGCAAATGTGCCGGGCGCACGTCGTTGAGTCCGGTCGATGTTCCTCTTTTGTTCTCACGCTGTCAAGCCCTTGAATCGCTCAGCCGCTTCGGCTAGTGCGCGCCCATTCCACAGACGGAGCCACTCATCCCGGTGCCGGTCGATTGATCGGTTGCTCGGTTCCGTCGAGGCATAACCGGAAGGAGACATTCCATGGCGGCACCTGTCGTCACCATTCAGCAATTGCTCGAGGCCGGAGCGCATTTCGGCCACCAGACCCACCGCTGGAACCCGCGGATGAAGCCGTACATTTTCGGCGACCGCAACGGCGTCCACATCATCGACCTGTCGCAGACGGTGCCGCTGTTCGCCCGGGCGCTCGACTTCGTCCAGCAGACGGTGGGCCGCGGCGGCAAGGTGCTTTTTGTCGGCACCAAGCGCCAGGCCCAGGACGCGGTGGCTGCGTCGGCGCAGACGTGCGGCCAGCATTTCGTCAATCATCGCTGGCTCGGCGGGATGCTGACCAACTGGAAGACGATTTCCAATTCGATCAAGCGCCTCAAGAGCCTCGAGGAGCAGCTGTCCGGGGACACCGCCGGCCTGACCAAGAAGGAGGTGCTGCAGCTGACTCGCGAGCGCGACAAGCTGGAGAAGAGCCTCGGCGGGATCCGCGACATGGGCGGTCTTCCCGACGTCATGTTCGTGATCGATTCCAACAAGGAAGAGCTGGCGATCAAGGAAGCCAATGTGCTCGGCATCCCGGTCGTCGCGATCCTCGATTCGAACAGCGACCCGCAGGGCATCGCGTTCCCGGTCCCGGGCAATGACGACGCCAGCCGCGCCATCCGCCTTTACTGCGACGCGGTCGCGGAAGCGGCGAGCAGCGGCCGGACCGGCGAGGCTGCCGAGCGCGGCGAGGACATCGGGGCGATGGAAGAACCGCCGGTCGAGGCGGCGCTGGAAGCCTGACCGGCGACAGCCCATCTCGAAACGGAATTGAATTCAAAGAGGAAGAAGAATGGCTGAGATTACGGCCGCCGCGGTCAAGGAGTTGCGCGAGCGCACCGGCGCTGGAATGATGGACTGCAAGAAGGCGCTCGCCGAAGCGGGCGGCGATATGGAGCAGGCGGTGGACTGGCTGCGCGCCAAGGGGCTCGCGGCCGCCGCCAAGAAGGCCGGCCGGACCGCGGCCGAAGGCCTAGTCGGAGTGGCCGTCGAGGGCACTCGCGGCGCGGTCGTCGAGGTCAATTCGGAAACCGATTTCGTCGCCAAGAACGAGCAGTTCCAGAACTTCGTTCGCGAGGCCGCGCGCCTGGCACTGGCCAGCGGCGGCGACATTGACGTGCTCGGCGCTTCGCAATTCCCAGGCGGCGGAACGGTCGCCGAAGCGCTGACCAACAACATCGCGACGATCGGCGAGAACCAGTCGCTGCGCCGCGCCGCGATGCTCGAAGTCAGCGAGGGCGTGGTTGTCAGCTACGTCCACAATTCGGTCGCCCCGGGCCTCGGCAAGATCGGCGTTCTGGTCGCTCTCGAGAGCGCGGCTCCGGCCGATGTCCTGCAGCCGCTCGGCAAGCAGCTGGCGATGCACATCGCCGCCGCCAACCCGCTCGCGCTCGACGCGGATTCGCTGTCGCCGACGCTGATCGAGCGCGAGCGCGGGATCGCGATGGAAAAAGCCCGGGAAAGCGGCAAGCCGGCGAACATCGTCGAGAAGATGGTCGAAGGCTCGATCGCCAAGTTCCGCAAGGACCATGCGCTGCTCTCGCAGCTGTTCGTGATCGACAACAAGACTCCGGTTGCCGAAGTCGTCGCCGCCGCCGCCAAGGAGGAGGCAGCCACCGGCATCGAGCTCAAGGGCTTCGTCCGCTTCCAGCTCGGCGAGGGCATCGAGAAAAAAGAGAGCGACTTCGCGGCCGAGGTCGCGGCGGCCGCGGGGACCACCAAAGCCGAGCCCGTCGCCTAGACTTGATTGGGCAACCGCTAAACGGTTGGCATTGGGGCGGCTCCGCCATAAGAGCGGGGCCGCCCTTTCCACATCCGAAGGACGGCCCCACTGCATGACCCGCCCGCGCTTCAATCGTATTCTCTTGAAGCTCTCCGGCGAAGCTCTGATGGGGCAGGGCCAGCTGGGCATCGATCCGGAGGCCGTTGCCGGCTTGGCCGGCGAGGTCGCGGCCGCCAAGGCGCAGGGGCATGAGCTGTGCCTGGTCGTCGGCGGCGGCAACATCTTTCGCGGAGTCGCGGCTGCGGCGAGGGGTTTCGACCGGGCCAACGCCGACTACATGGGCATGCTGGCGACGGTGATGAACGCGCTGGCGCTCCAGAATGCGCTCGAAAAGGCCGGCGTCGACACCCGCGTGCAGTCGGCGATCCCGATGGCGTCGGTCAGCGAGCCCTACATCCGCCGGCGGGCGCTCCGGCACATCGAGAAAGGGCGGATCGTGCTGTTCGCCGCCGGCACCGGCAACCCATATTTCACCACCGACACCGCGGCCGCCTTGCGCGCTGCCGAGATGAGCTGCGACGCCTTGTTCAAGGGGACGAGCGTCGACGGCGTCTACACCGCCGACCCGAAGAAGGACAAAAGCGCCACGCGCTACGATCATTTGAGCTTCAGCCGGGTGCTCGGCGACGACCTCAAGGTGATGGACGCAGCGGCGGTTGCCTTGTGCCGGGACAACAATATCCCGATCGTCATCTTCAACATCCGCCAGCCGGGCAATCTTGCCGAGGTGCTGGCCGGACGTGGAACGGCGACGATCGTCCAGAACGAGGAGTGAGCGATGACTACGACCGTCGACAAGTCGGACCTCCAGCGCCGGATGCACGGCGCGGTCGAGGTCCTCAAGCATGATCTCGGCGGGCTCCGCACCGGCCGCGCGTCGACCGCTCTGCTCGATACGATCACCGTCGAGGTTTACGGAGCCCACATGCCCCTCAATCAGGTGGCGACGGTGTCGGTGCCCGAGCCGCGAATGCTGAGCGTCCAGGTGTGGGACCGGTCGAACGTCCAGCCGGTCGAGAAAGCGATCCGCACGGCGAACCTGGGTCTCAACCCGATCACCGACGGGCAGCTGATCCGGCTGCCGATCCCCGACCTGACGGAGGAGCGTCGCAAGGAGCTTGCCAAGCTGGTCGGCCAATATGCCGAAAAGGCGCGGATCGCGGTCCGCAACGTGCGCCGTGACGGGATGGACCATCTCAAGCAGGACGAAAGGAAGCACGAGATCAGCGAGGACGAGCGCAAGCGGCTCGAGCAGGAGGTCCAGAAGCTGACCGACCAGACCATCGCCGAGATCGACGCCGCGGCTGAAGCCAAGGAAAACGAGATCCTCGGCAGGTGACCCGCGCCCGCGCCGCAGCACCGGAGGATGCTTCGGAGGAAGCTTCCCTGCCTGGCCAGGCCGGTGGCGCGGTTCCGCGGCATGTGGCGATCATCATGGACGGCAACGGCCGCTGGGCGGACCAGCGCGGCCTGCCGCGGGTCGCCGGCCACCGCGCCGGCGCCGAGGCGGTGCGCAAGACGTTGCGAGCCGCCGGGGAATGCGGCGTCGACACCCTGACGCTCTACGCTTTCTCTTCGGAGAACTGGCGCCGCCCCGAAGGCGAGATCAACGATCTGAAAGGCCTGCTCGGCTACTATCTCGAGCGCGAGCTCGATACCCTGGCCAAGGAAGGCGTGCGGCTCAAGCTGATCGGCGACTACGGCGCCTTCGGCCCCGAGCTGGTCGCTCGGCTGGACAGAGCGGTCGAGCGGCTGGCGGAGAACAGCCGGCTGACGCTGGTCGTGGCGCTCAATTACGGCTCGCGCAGCGAGATCGCCGGCGCGGCCCGCGAGCTTGCCCGCAAGGCGAGCGAGGGGACGCTCGATCCCAGCGCCATCGACGAGGAAGCGCTGGCGGCCGAGCTTCAGACCGCGGGCCTGCCGGACCTCGACCTTCTGATCCGCACTTCGGGCGAGGTGCGCCTGTCGAACTTCCTGCTGTGGCAGGCGGCCTATTCGGAAATGCTGTTCACGCCCGTCTTGTGGCCCGATTTCGACGAGACGGCCTTCAAGGCGGCGGTCGCGGAGTTCGCGGCCCGGCAGCGGCGCTTCGGTGGTCGGTGAACGAGCTTTCCATTCGCAGCCTTGCCGCCGTCGCGATGATGCTCGTCGCATTGGCCGCGGCTCTGGTCGGCGGCTATTATTTCGCCGTTCTGGTTGCCGCCGCGGCGACCGCCATCTTCTACGAGTGGACCCGGATCGTCCGCGGCTGGGGAGCGGCCTGGAACATCGCGGGCTTCTTCTACGCGCTGTTCCCCGCGCTGGCCTTGCTGTGGGTTCGCGACCGGTCGGCTGATGGCCTGGCGCTGGTGCTGTGGATTTTCATCGTCACCTGGGCGACCGACATGGGCGCCTATTTCACCGGACGCGCCTTCGGCCGCGCCAAGCTCGCTCCCTCGATCAGTCCCGGCAAGACCGTCGCCGGGCTGTACGGTGGGGTGGCTGCGGCAACGATCCTCGCGGGCGCTTGGGTCTGGTTCGCCGGTCTCAAGCCGATCCTGCTGGTGTTGGCGCCGCTGTTCGCCCTGGCGGCGCAGGGCGGCGATCTGTTCGAAAGCTGGATGAAGCGGCGCGCGGGGTTGAAGGATTCGGGCCGCTGGCTGCCGGGGCACGGCGGGCTGCTCGATCGCCTCGACGGTCTCGTGCCGGTGGCGATCCTGACGGTCATTGCCCAGGTGGCGGGCGCGGCATGAAACGCGTGGGCGCGGCATGAAACGCAGGGTCTCGATCCTCGGCGCCACCGGTTCGGTCGGCACGTCGACGCTCGACCTGATCGAGCGCTCCCCGGAGCGATTCGAGGTCATCGCCTTGACCGCGGCCACCGACACACGGGGCCTTGCGGACGCGGCGAGGCGCACCGGCGCACGGCTCGCGGTGATCGCCGACTCGAGCCGCCTTACCGAGCTCGAGGCGATGCTGGCCGGGACCGACTGCCGCGCCGCGGCGGGTTCCGACGCCCTCATGGAGGCCGCGGCCGGCGAAGCCGAGTGGGTGATGGCGGCGATCGTCGGCTGTGCCGGGCTCGAGCCGGTGATGGCGGCGCTCGAAGCCGGCCGCACCGTGGCGCTCGCCAACAAGGAGGCGCTGGTCAGCGCAGGCGCGCTGATGACCGAGGCCGCCGCCCGCAACGGGGCGACCATTCTGCCGGTCGACAGCGAGCATAATGCTATTTTTCAGTGTCTTGCCGGCAGCAGCAGAGAACAGGTCTCAAAGTTGATCCTGACCGCGAGCGGCGGGCCGTTCCGGACCTCGACCGAGCCGGAAATCCGCGCCGCCACGCCCGCCCAGGCGGTCGCCCACCCGAACTGGTCGATGGGGGCCAAGATCTCCGTCGACTCCGCGACCCTGATGAACAAGGGGCTCGAGCTGATCGAGGCCCACCATCTGTTCGGCTTGCCGTCCGAGCGCATCGAAGTGCTGATCCATCCGCAGTCGGTGGTCCATTCGCTGGTCGAGTTCATCGACGGTTCGGTGCTCGCCCAGCTCGGCAGCCCCGACATGCGGGTGCCGATCGCTTTTGCGCTCACCTGGCCCGAGCGCATGGCGACGCCGGCCGAGCGCCTCAAGTTGGCCCAAATCGGCAAGCTCGAGTTCCAGGAGCCCGACCTGCAACGCTTTCCGGCCTTGCGGATGGCCCGCCAGGCGCTCGAGCAGGGAGGAGCGGCGCCGACCGTCCTCAACGCGGCCAACGAGGTCGCGGTCGCGACCTTCCTGGCCGGCCGGATTGGCTTCACCGAAGTCCCCGAGCTGGTCGAGCAGGCGCTGGAGCGCCAAACATCGCTTGCGCCGAGCTCGATCGAAGAGGTGATCGCGATTGACCTGGAGACACGCAAAGCCGTTGGTGCAATGATCGAAGCCCGCTGCCACTGATGCTTCAACAGCCGCCTTTGTGGTTCATCCTGATCGCGTTCGTCTGCGCCATCGGTCCGCTCGTCTTCTTCCACGAGTTCGGCCATTATATCGTCGGCAAGCTGTTCGGGGTCGGCGCCGAGACCTTCTCGATCGGCTTCGGCCGGGAGATCGTCGGCTGGAGCGACCGCAGCGGCACCCGCTGGAAGGTCGGCTGGCTGCCGCTTGGCGGCTTCGTCCGCTTCGTCGGCGATGAGAATGCCGCCAGCACGCCGGTCGCGGCGGAGGCGGTGCCCGAGGAGCTTCGCTCGCGCAGCTTCCATCACAAGCCGGTTTGGCAGCGCTTCCTGATCGTTCTCGCCGGGCCGATGGCCAATTTCCTGCTCGCGATCCTGATCTTCGCGGCTTTTTTCGCGGCGCTTGGCTATCCGCGCACTCCCGCCGTCGTCACAAGCCTCGCGCCGCAGAGTGCGGCCCAGCAGGCGGGTCTTGTACCGGGCGACCGAATTCTTTCCATCGATGGCCGAAGGACCGACAGCTTCGAGGATCTTGCGTCCTACGTTCTGCTTCGCCCGGACGAGCGGGTCACCCTCGAGTTTCAGCGCGACGGCCAGCGCCGGCGGGTTTCAACCCGTCTCGCGCGCCACGTCGAGACCGATCGCTTCGGGCAGCGGTTCGAGATCGGGCGACTGGGCGTCTACGCCGAAGGGCGGGAATATGTGAGGCTGAGCCCGCTGGAGCTTCTGCCCACCGCGACGAGCTACACCGTGCGGCTGACTCGCTCGATGATCGACGGCCTGTGGCAGATCATATCGGGCCGCCGCTCGGTGAAGGACCTGGGCGGACCGCTCAAGATCGCTCAGATCGCCGGACAACAGGCAAGTCTCGGCGCATTCGAGTTCATCCAGCTGCTGGCCTTCTTTTCAATTAATCTGGGATTCATCAACCTCTTGCCAGTCCCGATGCTTGATGGTGGCCACCTGTTATTCTACTCCGTCGAAGCGGTTCGACGGCGGCCGGTCAGCCTGCAGGCGCAGGACTGGGCGTTCCGCGGCGGGCTGGCCTTCATCCTTGCGCTGTTGCTCTTCACGACGGTCAACGATCTGGACTCATTCGGTCTTTGGGACCGGCTTGAGCGCTTGATTGGCTAGGTCGCATCGGGCAGGGCGGGAGAAGGATCGGTCGGTTCGTCAGTCGAACGCGATTATTTCACAAAGGGCGGGAACGCGTGATTTCAGGAACTAGGATTATCGGCAAGCGCGCGGGCGCGATGCTGCTCGTTGGGACCATCCTGGGCGGCTGGTCGGCGCCGGTTCTCGCCCAGGCGACCACCGCTCCGCCCGCGGCCGCCCCGGCTCCGGCTCCGGCGGCCGTCTCGGGGGTGATCCGCTCGCTCTCGGTTCGCGGCAATGAGCGGCTCGAGCCCGAAACCGTGCGCGCCTACGCGAACCTCACTCCGGGCGACACCTACACCGCGGCAAGCCTCGATACGGCGCTCAAGGCTCTCTACGCGACCGAGCTGTTCGCCGACGTCGTCATCACCGGCGCCGAAACCGGCCATTTGGTGATCACCGTGCGTGAGAACCCGGTCATCAACCGCATCGTCCTGGAGGGCAACAAGCGGCTGAAGTCCGACAAGATCCTGCCCGAGATCAAGCTCGCTCCGCGCCAGATCTTCACCCGCTCGAAAGTCCGCGCCGACGTCGAGCGAATCGTCGAGCTGTATCGGCGCGAAGGGCGATTCGCCGCTCGGGTCGAACCCAAGGTGGTTCAGCTCGACCAGAACCGAGTCGACCTGGTGTTCGAGATTTTCGAGGGCGACAAGTCGAAGGTCCGACGGATCAACATCATCGGCAATGAGCAATTCGCCGACGACCGGCTGCGCAAGGAGATGTTCACTCGCCAGGCCGGCGGCCTGCTGGGCTTCATGAAATCCAACGACAGCTACGATCCGGACCGGCTGGCGGCGGACCAGCAGAAGCTTCGCGCATTCTATTTGACCCAGGGATACGCCGATTTCCGGGTCGTCTCCGCGCTCGCCGAGCTGACGCCGGACCGCCGCGACTTCATCATCACCTACGTGGTCGAGGAAGGGCCGCGCTACCGGTTCGGCCGGGTCGAGGCGGAGAGCGCTCTGCGCGATCTTTCGCCGGCCAAGATCAAGGAGGTCGCCGACCTCCAGCCGGGCGCCTGGTTCAACGCCAAGGCGATCGAGGACGCGGTCGTCGATCTGACCGAGCTCGCCGGCAATGCCGGCTACGCGTTCGCCGACATCAACCCGACTTATGACCGCGATCCGGTCAAGCGGGAGATGAACATCACGCTGCGGGTCGGCGACACCCCGCGGGTCTACGTCGAGCGGATCGACATCCAGGGCAACACCGTCACCCGCGACAAGGTCATCCGGCGCGAGTTCCGGCTCAACGAAGGCGATGCGTTCAACGCCATCAAGGTCAAGCGCTCGCAGGATCGTCTCCAGAGCCTCGGCTTCTTCCAGGAGAAACTCGAGGTCAAGCAGACCGAGGGATCGGCTCCCGACCGGATCGTGCTCGGCGTCGACGTCGAGGAAAAGTCCACCGGCGAGCTGCAGCTGACCGGCGGCTATTCGAGCCTCGAGAAATTCGTCCTGCAGCTGGCGGTCGCGCAGCGCAACTTCATGGGCAAGGGCCAGGAGCTCAACGCCAGCATCAATTATTCGCGCTACGCCAAGTCGGTGCAGCTCGGCTTCGTCGAGCCCTATCTGTTCGACAAGCAGATCCTGCTCGGCGGCGAGATTTACCGGCGCGACTTCAACAGCTTCAACTTTGTCGGCGGGGAGCGCAACAAGACCTATTCCCAGGTCAGCACGGGGCTGGGCACAAGGCTCGGCTTCCCGATCACCGAATTCGTGAATTTCGGCACCCGCTACTCATTCGTGGTCGACAAGATCACGCTCGACAAAGGGACTTTCTTTTCCGACCCGGACGGACCGGACGGACCGGAGGGGCTGCGATGCGACCCGCGCCTTGCCGGCCAATATTTGTGCGACGAAATCGGCTCCCGGGTCACCTCGGCGCTCGGCTATTCGGTGGTTCATGACGACACCGACGGAATTCGGCCGACGCGCGGGCAGCGGATCCTGCTTTCGCAGGATTTCGCCGGCCTTGGCGGCGACGTCAAATATCTTCGCACCCGCGGCAGCGGAACCAAGTACATGGAGGTCCGTGACGGCTGGGTGGTGTCGGCCCACGGCGAGGGCGGCTACATCAAGGCGCTGACCAGTTCGCCCGGACCTGGCCGCGATGCGATCCGCATTACCGACCGCTTCTTCGGGCCGCAGATGCGCGGCTTCGACATCCGCGGGATCGGGCCGCGGGTCGTGCGGACCCAGTATAATGCCGACGGGACGCTGTCGGACGACAACCGGGCCAGCGACGCGCTGGGCGGCCGCGCCTATTACATGGGCCGGCTCGAGCTTGAATTCCCGACCAGCTCGTCGATCCGGAACCTGGGTCTGCGCCCGACGGCCTTTGTTGACGTCGGGTCGGTGTGGTCGCTGACGAAGCCGATCTTGACCAACGTCGTTGCGATCTGCCAGCCGGCGACGGGCACGGGCCGGCAAGTTCTCCCAGGCGATGCGAATCCTGACTGCGCGACCGGGGAAACACGAATCCCCGGGGTTCGCGAGGAATTCCTCGGTAACTCGCCCAAGCCCCGGCTCGCGGTCGGCATCGGCGTCAACTGGGTGTCCCCGTTCGGCCCGTTCCGAATCGATATCGCCAAGGCCCTGCTCTCGCAGGAAGGCGACGACACCAAATTGTTCAGCTTCAACGTAGGAACCCAATTCTGATGAAGAGCATCCTGACCATCGCGGCGCTTGCCGCAAGCGCGCTCGCAATCCCTTCGGCCGCTGTCGCCCAGCGCGCTCCTGCCGCGGTGGTTGTCGTTGTCGACAGCGACCGCATCTACCGCGAATGCAACGCGTGCCGGACTGCCCAGACCCAGCTCCAGAGCCGAGTGGCCGCTCTCCAGACCCGACAGCAAACGCTGGCCAACCAGCTGCGTCCCGAAGGCCAGGCGATCCAGACGGCCGTCCAGGCGCTCAACGGCCGAGCCCCGGACGCGGCGCTTCGCGCCCGGGCCGAGGCGTTCCAGAAGAAGCAGGATGACGCCAACCAGGAGCTCGGGCGAACCCAGCAGAACCTGCAGTCGATCCAGGCCAATGTCCTTCGGCAGATCAATCAGCGGATGAACCCGGTGATCAACCAGGTGATGACCGCCCGCGGCGCGAATCTCGCCGTCGACACGGACGCAACTCTCGCTCACTCGGCGTCAATCAACGTCACCGCCGAGGTGCTGGCAGGGCTCAATCGCGCGCTGCCCTCGGTCAGCCTGACTCCGCTGCCCGCACAGCAGCAGCAGCCGCAAGGTCGGTGAACCGCGAGGCCGATCCAGGCGCCGCGGCCGGGACCGGCGGCGGCGCGATGGACCTGGCCGGGGTGATGGCGGCGCTGCCGCATCGCTATCCGATGCTGTTGGTCGACCGCGTCGAATCGCTCGAGCGCGACAAGAGGATCGTCGCGATCAAGGCGGTCACGATCAACGAAGGCTTTTTCCAGGGCCACTTTCCCGGCCGCCCGATCATGCCGGGCGTCCTGGTCGTCGAAGCCCTGGCGCAGGCTGCCGGGGTGCTGGCCGTCCAGTCGCTCGGGCTCGCGGGCTCGGGCAAGCTGGTGTACTTCATGGCCATCGAGGGGGCGAAATTCCGCGCTCCGGTCGAGCCGGGCGTGCTGCTTCGCCTCGAGGTCGAGTTCGTCCAGAAGCGTACGACCGTCTGCAAGTTCGCCGGCCGCGCCCTGATTGGCGACAAGCTGGTCGCCGAGGCCCAGTTCACGGCCATGATCGCCGATCCTCCGGCCTAGGCGATCGGCCACCAGGCGCCGCTGCGCTTTTCGACCCCGAACACCGCGGGAATGTGCGGCCCTTCCAGAATTTCCGGTCCGCCATCGGCAACGGCGCGAGTCTTGTCCATGACGATCAGCCGGTCGGCAAATCGCCCCGCAAGATCGAGGTCATGGGAGGCCATCAGCACCGCCCGACCGGGTTGCCGGGTCAAGGTTCTCAGGCGCTCCATCAGCTTCACCTGCCAAAGGGGATCGAGGTTGGCGACCGGCTCGTCGAGAAGAAGCAGCTTTGGCCGCGGCGCGAGTGCTCGCGCCAGCAGGACGCGCGCCCGCTCGCCGGTCGAGAGCTGGTCGACGCGGCGGTCGCCCAACGGCTCAAGGTCAAGATCCGCCAGCACCTGCTCGATATCATCCTCTCCGCCCAGCCGGATGAGGTCTCGGGCGACGAGCGGCCATTTGACGTCACGCGAGGCGGGCAAATAGGTCAGCAGGCGCTGGCGGCCGGGTGGGCCGAGGCGAAACGGATCGATGTCGTCGATGCGCACCCGGCCCCCGGGCGAACCGATGCCCGCGATGGCGTGCAGCAAGCTGGTCTTGCCGCTTCCATTGGGTCCGATCAGACAGGCGAGAGTGCCGGCCTCGATCGTGACGGACGTCTCGTCCAGTCGGCGCGGAATCCGCAGTCCGGTGGCGACCAGCAGGCTCATGCGCTGAGCCTCCAGCGCATGTGCGCCACCAGCCACAGGAAGAACGGCGCTCCGAGCAGGGCGGTCAGCACTCCGATGGGCAAGGTTCGGCCCAGCGGCGCGAACCGCACGACGAGGTCGGCGGCGAGCAGCAGCAGCGCACCGATCAGCGCCGCCGGCAAGATGGCACGCCCCGGATGTCCAGCCGTCAGGCGCCGAGCGAAGATCGGCGCGACGAGGCCGAGGAAGCCAATCGCGCCGGCGATCGCAACGCACGCGCCGACGCCAAAAGCCGTGAGGACGATGATCCGAATGCGGATGCGGGCGACGTTGTGCCCGAGCGACTGCGCGACCTCCTCACCGAGCGTCAGGCTGTCGAGGGCGAAGCGCATCCGCCACAGAAGGGCGATGGCAATCAGCGCCGGGAGGGCCGCGAATGTTGCTTGGCCAAGGCTGCGGTCGACCAGCGATCCCATCAGCCAGTCGTAGGCGTCGTAGAACGCGAACGGGGAGGGTGCGAGCGCCAGCGCCAGAGTCGTCAGAGCTCCCGCCAGAGCGCTGATGGCGAGGCCGGAGAGCAACAGGGTGGCGGTTTCCGCCCGCGCTCCGGCAAGCGCGATCAGCAGTGCAAGCGCGCCCAGCGCTCCGGCGACCGATCCGATCGACAGCGCGATCGGGGCGGAAAAGCCGAACAAATAAGCCGTGACGACCGCGCCGAGGGCTGCTCCGCTGGTGGTTCCGGTCAGATCCGGCGAGGCGAGGGGGTTGGCGAACAGGGCCTGGATGGCGGCGCCGGATGCGCCGAGCATCGTCCCGTAAGCGACCGCCAGCAGGACCCGGGGCAATCGAAGCTCCACCAGCACCGCAATCGCGAGCGCCCGGTCCTGCCCGAACAGGTCGGCCATCGGACGCCATGGCGTCAGAAGCGACAGGAGCGCCATCAGCACCAGCGCCGCAAACAGCAGCCAGCCCGGCTTCATCGGCGGACCAGCCGGCGCAGTCTCAGCACCTCGTCGACCATCGCCGGGCCCATGCACGTCCAGGCGCGCCCGTCCGTAGCGATGGTGTGAGCTCTGCCTGCGGCGTTGGCCAGCGGGTGCATGAGCCAGCGCTGCGAGCCCGAATATTCGCCTTGGCGATAGTCGCTTCGAAGCAGGATCCGAGGTGGACGGACCAGCAGCTGCTCGAGCGAGACCCGGTCGCCGTTCAATCGGCGCTGCCGGAAACCCGCCAGCCTCATCCAGTCGGCCGCCAGCCCGGTCGCCTGCACGCTCCGTCCGCCCCCGCCGAGCCAAATCGTGTCGAGCTTTTGGCCTGGCTCGGTGCGCTTCAGAGCATTCAGCTGTGCGAGCCATTGCCTGCCGGTAGCGCGGCGGCCCAGGACCTGAGCCACCGTCGCAACCTGGCGTTCGACGTCAGCCAGCCGCTGAGGGAAGGGCAGGTCCAGCACGCGGATTCCGAGCCGCCGGGCGATCCGCGCCCGGTCGCGCGCGCCTCCGCCCATGGTCACGACCAGGTCCGGTTTGAGGCCGACGACCGAAAGCAGGCTGCCGTCGTTTTGCGGATAACGCCGGGCCCGGCGCCAGAGCATCGTCTCTTTCGGCTTGTGCGCGAGGTGGGTGACCGAGACGATTTGCTCCGGCGCGGCGAGCGCCAGGAGCAATTCGTCGGTGCACAGGTTCAGCGACGCCACCTTGAGCGTGGCGACACTAGCGCCGAGCAGCAAGGCGGATGCCGGCATGGAGGCTCCTCCCTTCGGTGCGGTAGCCGAACACGTCCTGGTAGCGCTCGTCGAAGGCGTTCGCGGCGCGGGCAAACAGCTCGACGCGGCGGCTGAGGGCATAAGCGACCCGGGCGCCACCGAGCCAGTAGGACCCGAGCCGGACGGCCTCGGCCGGGAAGACCTCGAAATTCGTGTCGCGGCGGGCACCGGCAAAGGCGAGCGAGGCGCCGTAGCCGAGCCGCCCGCTGGCCCCGTCGATCGCGATCGAGCCGCTGTGCCTGGGGCGGCGGATCTCGCGGACCTGGGAAGCTCCGTCGGGCTCGCTGGCCCTCAGGTAGGAATAGTTGGCGGTCAGCCGCGCCACATCGCCGAGCCGCCAGCCGAGTTCGGCCTCGATGCCCGAGCGGTGGCTCCGGGTCTCCCGATTGATGGTGCTCGCGAGGAATGTCGCCGGATCGAAGACGTCGGCGATCTCGTCCCGGAGCCGTTGCCGATAGCCGGTGAGAGCGATTTGAATCCGGTCGGAGCGGTATCGCACCGAAGCCTCGACTCCGCGTGAGCTCTCTGGCTTAAGCGACGGGTTTCCAACGAAACTCCCGGGGAAAAAGCCGTAGAGATCGGAAAAGCTCGGCTGGGCGATGCCTTCGCCGTAGGAGGCGGCGAGCGACAGGCCGCGGCCGACATCGAGCACGCTCGACGCCCGGAGCGTGGTCGCGTCGCCGAAGCGGTTGAACGAGTCGCGGCGGACGGCGAAGTCGGCGACCAGCGGTCCCGCCTCGCCGCGCCATTCGACCGTCAGCGCCTGGTGCCGGCGGTCGCGGTCCTGGTCGGTGAAGCCGCCGAACGTGAGGTCGCGGGCGCGGAATTCCTCGCGCTCGAGGTCGACGGCGGCGACGAGCAGGTGGGCGAGAGCGCCGGTGGTGAAGCGATGCTCGACCTGGCCGGACAGGCTCTGGCGGCGGCCGCGGGTGCGGTTGATCTCGTCGCCGGCGAAATCGTTGCGGTTGAGCGAGCCGAGCAGCGACGCCGAAGCGGTCGCATTCCAGCTTTCAGCGGCGAATCCGGTCCAGATTCGTGCCGCATGGAGCGCGTTTCGGCTCGAAAGGTCGTGCGTTTTGGCGAAAGTGACGGGATCGCTGCCGTCGAACTGGTTGCGGCCGTTGAGCGAGAAACCCGCGACTCCGACCTCGAGCACCGGCGACACTTGCCAGCTGGCGCGGAGCCTTGCCGACAGGTTGCGGTACCCGTCCCGGTCGCCGCCGCCGAAGACGTCGATGCCCTCGGAGCGCTGCCAGCCGACCGCCAGCGCGGCGTTGGCGGCTCCGGACGCGACCCCGCCCGAGGCCGACAGCCGCCGGAAGCCGAACGACCCGGCCTCGGCAGCCAGCGAAGGCGGAGAGGCGCCTTCGCCCAGCCCGTTGACCGCGACGACTCCGCCGATCGCCTCCGAGCCCCACAGCGCCGACTGCGGGCCGCGCAGGACTTCGAGCCGCGAGGCGAGGTCGGCGTTGAGCAGCTCCCAGTGCGGTTCGTTGATCGACGCCGGGTCGTTGGCGCGGATGCCGTCGACGAACAGCAAGGTGTGGCTGGCTTCGGCGCCGCGGATCCGGACCTGGGTCAGCGATCCCGCGGGGCCGGACGCCGCGACCGCGGCCGATGGAACGAGGCGCAGCAGGGCCGGAAGCAGGGGCTCGCCGAGCCGCTCGATGCGCTGCTTGTCGATGACGGTGACGCTGGCGGCGCTTTCCGAAGCCTGTTCGGGGGCGCGCGCGGCGGTGATGACGATCTCGTCGGTGGCGATTGGCGGGGCGTCGACTGGTGCCTGGATCATGGCTCATCCCTTCCGTTGACGAACATGCCGTCACAGAGGGATGCGCGCCCCATGAGCGAGGCCTCACCCACGCTCCGCGGCTGGTCCCGGCCGGGGAAACGGACGACGGACTAAGGCAAGTGTCTGACTTGGAGAGGCTTTCGCCCCTCCACACAGTTGCGGGCACAGCGCCGGATTTGCACCGGCTTCCTTCTTGGCCGGCGGCCGTGACCGCCGGACCTCAGTCCGACGACGGGGCTAGGATCGCCCCCCGCAGCTTGTCAAGTTGGCGCCGTTTCGCTAGGGCGCGCGGCACATCGGCGGCTGGTCGGAAACCAGCCGCGCTTTTTTCCAGGAACCTGTCATGAAGTCCGGCACCCACCCCGATTATCACATGATCACCGTCGAGATGACCGACGGCACGAAATTCCAGACTCGGTCGACCTGGGGCAAGGAAGGCGACACGCTGCACCTCGACATCGACCCCTCCGTCCACCCGGCGTGGACCGGCGGCAAGTCGACCATGCTCGACAGCGGCGGCCAGGTCGCGCGCTTCAACAAGCGCTTCGGCGGGCTTTCACTCGGTAAAAAATGACGGGTCCAAGCTCGGCTCCGCGTCTGGAGACCGAGCGGCTGATCCTCCGCGGTTTCCGGCGCGAGGACCTCGACGCCCATGCGGCGACGCTCGGCAACCCGGCCGTCACTCGATATCTCACCGACGAGCCGATGAGCCGCGAGGACGCATGGCGGCGGCTGATGATGGCGGTCGGACAGTGGCCGCTGCTCGGCTACGGTTACTGGGCGGTTACTCTGAAGGGCAGCGGCCGGCTGGTCGGCCAATGCGGCTTCGCCGATTTCGAGCGGGCGATGGAGCCCGACATTTCCGGCGAGCCGGAGATGGGCTGGATTTTCGATCCAAGCGTCCACGGGCAGGGGATCGCCTTCGAGGCCTGCGCCGCGGCGCTCGACTGGGCGGATTTCGAGCTCGACGCGGCTTCCTATCCGGCGCTGATCAGCGTCGAGAACGAGCCCTCGATGCGCCTCGCTCACCGGCTCGGCTTCGATCGCCTGCCCGATGCGGTCTACCGGGACGAGCAGGTGGCGCTGTTCCGAAGGCCGGCGCGCCGGTCCTAGAAGGCCGGGATGCCGGTGATCGCCCGGCCGATGATCAGCGCGTGGACGTCGTGCGTGCCCTCGTAGGTGTTGACGGTCTCGAGGTTGGCGGCGTGGCGCATCACCTGGAACTCGGCGCTGATGCCGTTGCCGCCGTGCATGTCGCGGGCCATGCGGGCGATCTCCAGAGCCTTGCCGCAATTGTTGCGCTTGATCAGGCTGATGGTCTCCGGGATCAGCTCGCCGTCCTCGAGCCGGCGGCCGACGCGCAGCGCGGCCTGCAGCCCGAGCGCGATCTCGGTCGCCATGTTGGCGAGCTTCAGCTGGACCAGCTGGTTGGAGGCGAGTGGGCGCCCGAACTGCTTGCGGTCGAGCGTGTACTGGCGCGCGGCGGCGTAGCAGGCCTCGGCGGCGCCCATCGAGCCCCAGCCGATGCCGTAGCGGGCCCGGTTCAGGCAGCCGAACGGGCCCTTCAACCCTTCCGCGTTGGGCAGCAGCGAGTCTTCGGGGACCTCTACATTGTCGAGGACGATCTCGCCGGTGATCGAGGCCCGCAGCGACAGCTTCTGCTTGATCGCCGGCGCCGACAGCCCCTTCATGCCCTTTTCGAGGAGGAAGCCGCGGATCTTGCCGTCGTGGGCTTCCGATTTCGCCCAGACGACGAAGACGTCGGCGATCGGCGAGTTGGTGATCCAGGTCTTCGAGCCGGTCAGCAAATAGCCGCCCTGGACCGCGGTCGCCCGGGTGCGCATCCCGCCGGGGTCGGAGCCGGCATCGGGCTCGGTGAGTCCAAAGCAGCCGACCAGCTCGCCCTTGGCCAGGCCCGGCAGGTATTTCTTGCGCTGCTCCTCGCTGCCGTAGGCGTGGATCGGGTGCATGACGAGGCTCGACTGGACCGACATCGCCGAGCGGTAGCCGCTGTCGACGCGCTCGACCGCGCGAGCGATCAGGCCGTAGCTGACGTAGCCGAGCCCGGCGCCGCCATATTCATGCGGGATGGTCGCTCCGAGCATCCCGAGCTCGCCCATCTCACTCAGGATCGAGCGGTCGAAATGCTCTTCG